>CANQFZ010000016.1 GCA_947600065.1 uncultured Clostridia bacterium
AACTCTAACCTCTTATCTCTAATTTCTTACCTCTAGAAGGGGAAGGGGGAGAGTGCGGGGCGCTGAGCGCGCCCTGCCCTTTTAGATGTAAGAGGTAAGAAGTCAAAGGTAGTTTGAGATATAAGGTAATTTGACTTTCAGAGAAAGAGACTAGAGACTAGAACACTCACGAAAATCGGATAACCTCTCCTCTAAAACTCTAACCTCTTATCTCTAATTTCTTACCTCTAGAAGGGGAAGGGGGAGAGTGCGGGGCGCTGAGCGCGCCCTGCGACCCGCTGTTGGCAGTTGACATTACATTATGTACAGTATTCAGTAACAGTCGAACAGTTGTCCGATGAATTTAACATTTATAAAAATAAGAGGTAAGAAATGAGCGAACAACCGTTTAATACAAATTCTAACCTCTAACTTCTAGACCCTGAAAAGAAACTTTTTATTTAGACAGAATAATTACGCACCAAGCAAGAGCTTTACGGTTATGCCGCAGACAAGCCACGCAGTTAAATCGGCGGTAAGTGCCGCGGCAGTCGCATAGCGTGTTTTTTTAGCTTTGACCGCCGAAAAATACACGGCTATTGTATAAAATGTTGTTTCGGAAGAACCTATAAGCGTTGCGGCGACGAGCTCTGCAAAGCTGTCAGCGCCATTTGCGGCAGCTATTTCGTTATAAACCGCCATGGCTCCGCTCCCCGAAAACGGGCGCAATATGACGAGAGGCACGGCTTCCGGCGGGAAAGACACTGCTTCGCATATGGGCTTTAATAAGATCGTAAGCGCTTCGACAGCGCCGCTCGCCTGAAACATTCCGACGCATACTATCAATAGCGTAAGCGCGGGAAGAATGTCCGCACAGGTCTTAAGCCCCTCGGACGCGCCATCGCAGAACGCTTCGAACACATCGACCCTTTTTATTGCCGCATAAATAAGCACCCCGACCATAAGAACGGGAATTATGATATCCGTCATAGCTCTCCTCTTTTCCGCGTTTTTATCCTTGACATAAGTTTTGCGGAAAGCACCGCAATGAAAAGAGAATATGCGGAAACTATCCAGACGCAAGGGAGTATCTCCATAGGGGCTTTCGCGCCGTTTGCCGCGCGGAGAGCGGCGGCCGTGGCGGGAATTATCTGAAGGCTGGCGGTATTAAGGACAGCAAGCATTATCATTTCGTTTGTTGCATAGTCGCCGCTTTGCTGTTCTTCGGCTATTGCTTTCATTGCCGCAATGCCTAAAGGAGTAGAGGCGTTTCCGAGTCCTAAAATATTTGCGGCGATATTCGCGGAAATAAGGCCCATGGCTTTTCCGCCCTTCTTTAAATTTCCAAACAAGAAACCTAATGGAATGGAAAGCACTTTTGAGAGTTTTTCGAGCAATCCCGCTTTTTGAGCTACCCGCATAAGTCCGCTCCAGAAGCACATCATTCCGCAGATCGAGATAACAAGCTCTACTGCCTCTTTCGATTTAGAAATGATACTTCCCGAAAGTTCGCCCATATTTCCTGTTAATGCCGAAAATATCAGCGAAACAACAGGTATAATTATCAAAATTACTTTCATTTTTATCACCTTTTTGGCAAAAAATTTATTTTTTGTAAATTTTTGTCAATATATGTATTGACATTTTTGTAAAATTATGGTATAATATGATTGAAAACAAGGTTATAGATTTTTATAATGCATAAACAAGGAACGCAAATCTATGGCTTGCTTTTCAAAAATGTCACAAAACAATGGCTAACAGCCGACTAAAAAGGGGGAATTTATTATGGTAAAATCAACGGGAATTGTCAGGAAAGTAGACGAGTTGGGGAGAGTTGTAATTCCCATAGAGCTCAGAAGAAACCTCGGCATTGACGAGCGCGACGGCATGGAGATATTTGTAGAGGACGACAGGATCATACTTAAAAAATATTCGCCTTCGTGCATTTTCTGCAACAACGCAGGCAGTATGACTACATTCAACAACAAAAACGTTTGCGTGAACTGTATCGAAAAGCTCAAAGGGCTTTCAATTGACACAACATCCTAAGAAATTATATTCTTTGGAAAGCAAAAAAATGCCCGCGGGAGATAAGCTCTCCTGCGGGCAGTCTGTTATGTCTGTCTTGTTTATTCTTCTGTTTCCTCCAGCGGCTTTATAAGATACGGGTTTTCTTTTCGGATACCCTCTACATAGGGAACATCTACAACCTTTCCTTCTACCGTTTCTGTTCTCCACTCGACAATATCCTCGTTTAGGTTTTCATATTCGGCGGTGTGGAGGTGTTTACTTCCGATGACCATTTTACATTCTCCGAACGGAATAGTGCAATCGCCTTTAGTTTCTTCTACATAATAAGACACCGTTTTTCTTGTTCCGCTTTCCTGGAGATAACGCACCACGCGATATTCGCCCGACTTTGAAACATATTCATAAGAAGCATCTCGGCGGCTTAGGTCTACTCCCGTAAAACTAATTTTTCCCACAAATATCTGTATTGCCAGAAACGCCGCAATACACACTACGAACAAAAGAAGATAGATCGTTCCGAAAACGGTCTTGAGCGTTTCGTTTGATCTTGCGACAAAAAATGATATCGTCATAACTACTGCGGGCGGCACTATTATAAACCAGTGCCCAAATCCGAATACCAACAGCATAATTACCGCGATTGGGATAAGAAAGGTATTTACCTGGGTTATTACCTGTTTTCTTGTATATATCATAAGCCCCAGAGACGCCATATTTACAAAAAGGTAAAGTATAAAAAGCGGCGCAGGGTTTTCAAGTATCATATAATACCCCAGACACAGCCACGCCACCCATACAATAAACGCCGTATATCCATAGCACAATACAGCTACTCCTCGGCGAAACCATTTATTTTTAAAAAATGCTACAACCTTATCCATATTTTCAATTGTCCTCGCACGCCCGAATGATATCACTCGAGGCTTTTTAAGAATATATCCGTAAAATCACTCATATTATATTGTATAACAAATAGTAAAAAAAATCAAGTCTTTTAAGAAAAAAAGTATTCTTAAAAAATAAATGTCCCCAAGAAATGGGGACATTTAAGCAGTTATTTCAACAAATCAGTTATCTCTTCCCTGATTGAACTTTCTGAGAAGCGTGTCGATATCCTGTGTTTCGCTAAAGCCTGTTCTTCTCACTCCCGCAGATACAGCCTCGGAAGGAACTCCTACGGGTTCTTCTTCAACCTTTTCGGAAGGTGCAGCCTCGGCGTTTACTCCGATACTTACCACGGGCTCGGGATCTTCGTCAATAAAGTCCGTAGCTATAGCTATAATGGAGATCTCATCTTTTTCGAGAGTTTCATCGAAAACAACTCCGCATTTATACTTTGCTTCGGTGTCGAAATTCTCGGTTATCTTCTTCATCAGAGAATCAAACTCTTCAAGTTCGAACGACTCGGGAAGGCTTACATTAAGAAGTCCGCGTCTTGCTCCGGAGATAGAAGTTTCGAGCAGAGGGCTGTTCATAACTTCTTCTATAGCCTCATCTACTTTTCTATCGCCCTTGCCGGTTCCGATAGCCATATGCGCTATTCCGGACTCACGAAGCGTCGAGCAGATATCCGCAAAGTCGATATTCAGATATCCTGTCTTATGGATAAGGGAAATAATTCCCATAACAGCTTTTGTCAGTATCTCATCGACCTTTTCAAAAGCGTTCTTTATCGTGATATTGCTGCCTTTAAGCTCTTTTATACGCTCGTTAGGAACAACTATAAGAGCGTCAACGTTCTTTTTCATCTCGTTTACGCCCTTGAGTGCCTCGCGCATTTTGGGCTTGCCCTCAAAATCAAAGGGCTTTGTAACAACGCCTACAGTCAATATTCCCTTTTCCTTTGCAACGGATGAGATAACGGGAGCTGCGCCTGTTCCTGTTCCGCCGCCCATTCCCGCAGCAACGAACAGCATCGACACTCCGTCGAGCTTATCTGCGATATCGTCACGGTTTTCCTCGGCAGACTGTCTTCCTCTTGCGGGGTCATTTCCTGCGCCCTGACCGCGCGTCGTTTTTCTGCCTATCTGGATACGCGTCATTTTGCTTCCGTCTTTGCTTCTGAGAGCAGCGACATCTGTATTTGCTATAACATACTCAACGTCGCCTACTCCCGAATTGACCATATGTTCAACCGCGTTTCCGCCTGCGCCGCCGACGCCGAAAACCATTATCTGCGTCGCAAGCTGAAAATCCTCGGCGACTTCAAATCCGTCGTCTAAACTATCCGGTATGAATGCCATATCTGAAAATCCTCCTTAATAAACTTCCTCGGATCGGATATTTTTCTTATATTCAATTCATTATAGCACATCTCATAAAAAATTGCAACTATTTTTTTATAATTTTCATAAATATTATTTTTCCATGGCGATTTTTGAGGAAATCAGCTTTGTGAAGAATTCGAGCTTTGTGCTTCGTCGGGGGCGGAATCTTCGGGCTCTGTCGGCTGTTCGGGCACTGATGGTATGTCGTCATTTATCGGACGAACGCCGGGTTTTTCGGGATTAGAAAGGGATATAACGACTTTTTCTTCAGCGCCGATCTGTTCTTCTATAAGATACTTTGCGACATTAAATTTGCTTTCAAGCTCTGTGGCGCTGCCGAGATTTAACAATATCCTGCCGCCGTCTACATAAACCTTTGGAGAATATCTGTCTGTCATATCTATCTCGGTTACGTTTTCAAGTTTGGTCTTATCTATTATCTCAAGCATTTCCCAGGGGAAATCGGTCTTTGTTTCATTTTTGGATTTGAGCCAAGCGCCAAGCTCAAGGCTTTCGGGCTCATATCCTTTAAGAGTTAAAATGCCGTCCTTTTCGGCATTATCCGTATGTTCAATTATTCTGCCGCCGCGAGATACTGTTGCATTTATGCCGTTTTCGGAAAGTATAAAGCACTCTTCGGCTTCTTTTATTGTAATTATAACTTTTGTGGGAAATGACTTTCTGACTTCGGCTTCATCTACAAAAAGGCATTTGTCCACAATATTCTGCGCTGTTTTTTTCTCGTCTATGTAGAGAAGATTTTCACCTGTTTTAAGCTGAGAACCCCGGATTATATTTTCGGGCAGATAGCGGACCGTGCCCGAAACTTCGATATCCGAAAGCCTGAACAGAACGGTATTTGCAAGAACTATCAGCACAACGACCAGAACTACCGCCGCAAGGATATAATACAGAATATAATTTTTGCCGCGGTTCTTGCGCTTTTTGCTTGCGGGAGCTTTTTCAGCCATAACGCGGGAAAGCTCCCTGTCGGCTTTTTGATTATAAGGCGCGTTTCTTTGAGGGGCGGGCTTTTTCTTCGCGAAAGGTCTTTTTTTATTTTTCAAGGGCTTTCCGGGAAGGTTTCCCTTTGATTTGACAAAATCCGACTGTTTGTAATTCCCCGTGTTCTTTTTTGCGCCGCGCTGCTGCGTTTGCTGTGGTTTGCGCTGAGGTGTACGCTGTTGTGCATTCTGTGGTGTACGCTGAGGTTTACGCTGTTGTGCATGCTGAGAACGCGGTGCATTATTTGCAGACGGTCTTCTGTTCTGCTGTACAGGCTTTTTTTCCATATTTTCACTTCCGTTATTTTACTGTAGCTTCTGAACTTTTTTAATATCAGCTCCGACCGAGCGCAGTTCCTTTTCTATTGCTTCATAGCCGCGCTCTATATAATTAACGCCGCTTATTTCCGTAGTTCCCTCCGCAGCTAAAGCCGCAACGACAAGCGCCGCTCCTCCGCGAAGCTCTGTCGCGCAAAGTTTTGCCCCCGAAAGCTTTTTAACGCCTTCTATAACGCAAACTCTGCCCTCGACTTTTATCTGCGCTCCGAGCCTTATAAGCTCGGACACATGACGAAAGCGATTTTCAAATATCGTTTCGACAAATACCGACGTACCCTCGGCTGTAGAACACAGCGCGGTAAAAGGCGCCTGAACATCGGTAGGAAAGGCGGGATAGGGCATAGTGCGGACGGTCTGAGGAGCGACAAGCTTTTTTCTGCTGCTTAGGTATATCTTTCCGCCGCCGTATGCGTATACCCTCACTCCCATTTGTTCGAGGACGGGTATAAAACCGTTCATCTGCGAAGGCTCGCAATGTGTGAGTATAAGCTCTCCGCGCGTCATTGCCGCGGCGCACATATATGTTCCCGCGACTATTCTGTCGGGAATTATCGTATGCTCTGAGGGACTGAGCTTTGAAACTCCCTCGATGTATATACTGCTTTCTCCTGCGCCGTTTATTTTCGCGCCGAATTTATTGAGGCAATTTGCAAGATCGACTATCTCGGGTTCTCTCGCGGCGTTATGTATTTCCGTAACGCCGTTTGCAAGTACCGCCGCGAGCATGATATTCTCAGTTGCGCCGACAGATGAAAAAGAGAGCGTTATCTTTGCGCCGCGCAATCCCGACGGAGTTTCACAGTCAAGATAGCCGTGTTCTTCGGTTATGACCGCGCCCATTTGTCTTAATGCGGACAAATGAAGATCTATAGGTCTTGAGCCTATATCGCAGCCTCCCGGAAAAGACAAACGGCAGCGCCCCGTTCTTCCGAGAACCGAGCCCAAAAATATAACGCTTCCGCGCATACGGCGCATAAGGCTGTCGGGGATCTCGTTTTCCGAGATATGCTGGGCGTCTACCGTCACGGTATCGCCGCTTCTTTTGCACTTACAGCCTAAACAGGAAAGTATCCTCAAAGCCGCGTCTATATCCGTGAGCTTCGGGCAATTATGAAAAACGCTCTCCCCATGCACAAGGACAGCCGCCGATAAAAGAGGAAGCGCGCTGTTTTTGGAGCCTTGGACGGCAATTTCTCCTTCAAGGCGTTTCCCGCCGTTTATTATAAGTCTGGGCTGATTATCCATAAAACCACCTCTCAACAATTATGCTGAAGCATAATATGTTGAAAGGGGATTTTTTGTGATTAGGGCTTGTTCGGTTTACATAAAACTACTCGGGTCGTTTCCGAAAAGGTCGATTATTTCTTTCATTATAGCGTCGGAGGCATTCGACTTTTTCATTGAGCCTGCGTTTTTTTCCATTTCAAGAAGAGCGTTTCTGTCCTCATACAGCCTTGAAACTGTTTCAACAAGAAGCTCTCCCGTTAGGTCTTTGTCCTCTATGATAATTGCCGCGTTTTTGTCGGCGAGGGTCTTGGCGTTGAAATACTGGTGGTTTTCCGCCGCCTGCGGGAAAGGCACAAGAACAGACGCTCTGCCTATTTCCGTAAGCTCGGTTATGGTCATTGCTCCCGAACGGGATATAATTAAATCAGCCGCGCACATACATGTGTACATATTGTCGATATAATCGCGGAAAATATGGCGCGACTTGTCTTCGGTTATTTCGTTTTTCTTCAGTTCTTCGTAAAACATATCGCGGCTTCGCGTGCCGTAGGAATGGATATGATTTATTTCGCCCGTTTTAAGCTCCCACTTTATAAGCTCCGCGACTGCGGAGGTTATATGATTTGCGCCGAGAGAGCCGCCAAAGGACAGAACGGTAAAATTGTCTTTTAAACCTAAGCGCTTTCTCGCGGACTGTCTGTCCTCTATGGGGATATTCGTTCTGAGAGGATTTCCCGTTACAACACAGCGCGATGTGTCTTTAAGATACTTTTCGGCGTCCTCTGTCGCAAGAAGGACCTTGTCTGCTTTTTTCGAGAGCATTTTTGTGGTAAGACCCGGATATGAGTTGCTTTCGTGGGTGACGGTCTTTATTCCCATTGCCGCCGCCTGTGACAGAACGGTAGCCGTGACATAGCCGCCTGTGCCTACGGCGAGCATAGGCTTGAACTCCTTGATAATTTTTTTAACGGCGCGCTTTGCCGAAATGAAATAACAATACGCCGCCTTTACGTTTTTTACTAAGTTTACGGGAGTAGGCTTGCGCTGAAATCCCAGCATCTCTACCCCGCGAAACTCATAGCCTGCTTTTGTCACAAGCTGTTTTTCCATTCCGTCGGGTTTTCCGACGAAGAGGATATTTGTATTCGGAAAGACGCTCTTTATTTTGTCGGCAATTGCGAGCGCGGGATTTATATGTCCCGCAGTGCCTCCCGCCGCAAATAACACGTTCATTTTATCACCACCGTTTGTTTTATCTCAGCTTAGCTCTCTTGCTTATGGACAAAAGAAGTCCCATTTCCCAAAGCTGAAGCATGAGCGCAGTACCGCCGTAACTGAAGAACGGCATTGAAATTCCCGTGTTTGGTACACAGCAAAGGCAAACGCCGATATTTAAAAGCGCCTGAAGTCCGATATGGAACGTAATGCCCGTTGCCATAAGACAGCCAAACCTGTCCTCGGCATGAGAAGCTATGACAAATCCGCGCATTACAAAGATAACGAACAGGAGTATGACCACCATTCCGCCGACAAAACCGAACTCCTCGCAAAGTATTGAAAATACAAAGTCATTTACCGCAAACGGAAGGTAATAATATTTCTGAGTGGAATTTCCGAAGCCCTTTCCCCATATTCCGCCCGAACCTATCGCAAGGGCTGACTGGTAGTTCTGATATGACCTGGCGCGCGGCTCGGAAAGGGGATCCATATACATAACTCTGTCGCCGAAATATGTAAATCCCGAAAGAGAGATCATTACTACAACGACCGCTATCGCCGCTATTGCTACGGGGATAATGGGTTTCATATTTATCCCCCCGACAAAGAGCATTACAGCACATATCGCAGTCATGATCAGAAGTCCCGAAAGGTGCGACTGTATGCCGAGCATTATCGCGGCTACAATTACAAACAATATCCCCGGCTTAACTATACCGACGGTGAAGCGTCTGATGTTGTCGGAGTTTTTGTGGATATAATATGCAAGGTAAATTATAAGGCTTATCTTTAAAAAGTCGGACGGCTGGAACGTTCCGAAAAGAGGAATCTGCAGCCAGCGCTTTTGTCCCGCCTCCGCCTCGACTCCGAAAATGCACATAAAATTGAGCAGGAGCGTTAAGATGAGGAGTATATGTGCCAAGGTAATTTTGAGCTTTCCTTTAAACAATGAAAACTCGCGGCGCAGCAGGCGATAATCAAAAAAGCAAAGCGCTATCATTCCCACGAGACCTATCCCCGCGGCGGTTACCTGTTTTACGGTATAAGCAAAGCTGTCGCCGTCGTTATCTACATAAGACTGGGCGTGTCCCGCAGAAAACATCATAGTTATTCCGAAAACAAGAAGCACCAGAATTATGACCGTCATGGGCATATCTACTCTTCCTTTTACGGAAAAAAAGCGTATCCTGTTCGGGTCTTTGTTTTTCTGTTTTTTTACCGCGCCTTTTGGCGCACGGGTCATTTCTGCCATAGCTTCCTCCGAACCAAATTTTTACTCTAATTCTATTTCATTATTTCATGAACATCATCACGGCGAACCAGACCGAAAGCGCTCCTGTCGCTACCGTGATAACAGAGAAAACAACGTCTATTTTTATCTCGCTCCAGCCGCTCATCTCAAAATGATGATGTATGGGCGTCATTTTAAACAGGCGTTTTCCCTCTTTTGTGTGATATATTTTCTTTGTTATCTTGAAAACCGTAGATTGTATAACGACCGAAAGCGCCTCAAGGACGTAAATTATCCCCGCTATAACCATTAAAAATTCCGCGCCGCAGCCTACTCCCAGCGCGCAGACGATACCACCGAGAAACATCGAACCCGTATCGCCCATAAACACCTTTGCGGGAGGGAAATTCCACATGAGAAATCCGATAAGAGCGCCCGCGGTACAGAACGCTAGAAGCGACTCTCCGAACATTCCGAGTATTCCCGATATAGCCGCAAATGCCGCGCAGTATATGACTGTGACTGAAGAACAAAGTCCGTCTATTCCGTCCGTCAGATTTACGGCGTTTACAAGATAAAGTATTCCGAGACCCATTACGGGATAGTAGAAAATTCCCATATCCCACTGCCAGCCCCACGGGAAAGCGATGACCGTTCTCGCAAAGCCGCTTATATAAACAGTCGCGAAATATGCGGCAATTATAAGCACCTGGAAAATTATTTTCTGTATGGGAGTAAGTCCCTCGTTGCGTTTTTTCGCTACCTTTATATAATCGTCAAGAAAGCCGACCGCTCCGAAAAACAGCGCCATTATTACTCCCGAAAGCGACACAATAAACTCGCGTTTGTCGCCGCCTGTTATGTCCGCTCCGTTTAGGCATATTATGACCATTCCGACGGCAAACGTAAGTATCACCGCCGTTATGAACATTATGCCGCCCATTGTGGCTGTGCCCTGTTTTTTTGCGTGCCATTTAGGTCCTATATCAAGGATAGTCTGACCGTATTTCAGCTTATGCAGCCACGGTATGACCACAAAGCCCAGCAGCCATGCCGTCAGAAAAGACGCAACGGCGGCTATAACATTTGTCCAAACATTCATAAATTTCCTCTTTTCAGGCTGTCGATAAAGCCTGAGGTTTGATTATTTCTACAGTTTACTGCTTTATTCTGTTCTTGCGGCAATTTCTTCCATTCTCATGCCGCGGCTTCCTTTGAAAAGAACGTTGTCTCCTCTTTTTAAATTATGGTTTAAAAGCTCGGTAAGCTCCGATTTATTTTCGCTGTGGAAAACGGGGAACTCGTGTCTGAAAAGCTCGTCGCGCAGCGCTTTCATTTCTTTTCCGTAAAGGAAAGCCATATCCGCGTTTTTCATCACGCACTCCGCAAGTCCCGCATGGAGCTGTTTTGACATCTCGCCAAGCTCCAGCATATCGCCGAGGACGGCTATTTTTCTCCCGCTCATTGTTCCCAAAACGGAAAGCGAGCTTTCCATAGAAGTGGGGCTTGCGTTATAGCAATCGAGGATAAATGTATAGCCGCCGCGTTTTTCTATCTTCTGCCTCATTCCCGAAGCCTCATAATTCATAAACGCGGGTATTATCCTTTCGGGCGCTATATTAAACTCAATTCCTACGCAGAACGCCGCGAGAGCGTTTAAAATATGATGTTCTCCGATAACGGGAACCATAGCTGAATATTCCTTATTGTTATAATGAACGGTAAATTTTTCACAGCCGTTTTCATGAACGATATTATCCGCAAAAACGTCGTTTTTATCGGAAAAGCCGTAGCGTATTATCTTTCTGCTAACGTTCACGGTTTTAAGCATATCGTCATCTCCGTTTATTATAAGCGGAGCGTTTTCGTCCGTGCCGTCGAGTATCTCAAGCTTTGCTTTGAGGATATTTTCGCGCGACTTCAGGTTTTCTATATGACACCAACCGATGTTTGTAATTACCGCGCAATTCGGGTGCGCCGTGCGGGAAAGCGCGCTTATTTCTCCTAGGTCGCTCATTCCCATTTCAATAACTGCGGCTTTATAGCTGTCGTCAAGTCTGAACAGCGTTTTCGGAAGCCCTATGTCGTTGTTGAAATTTCCCTCGGTCTTAAGAGTATTGAACTCGGACGACAAGACCGCGTAGATCATATCCTTTGTCGAGGTCTTTCCGACAGAGCCCGTCACTCCGCAGAGCTTTACGCCGAATTTGTCGCGGTAATATCTCGCAAGTTTAAGTTGTGCCGTTCTTGAATTTTCAACATATACAACAGGCTTTTCAACATTTAAACTGCCCTTTTCGGCGTCCGACAGCGCCGCCGCAGCTCCTTTTTCAAATGCTTTTCCTATAAAATCGTTTCCGTCAAAATTCTCTCCCTTTATTGCTATAAACAGCGCAGACTTTTCTATAGTGCGGGTGTCGGTAGATATGGAAGTTACGCTGACATTTTCTCCCACAAGAACGCCGCCTGTCGCCTTTGCAATTTCTTCTGCCGTAAACATAATTATCACCTGCCGTTTTTAAAATAATTATCAACAATTTCCTTTTCGTCAAAATGAAAATATTCGTCGCCTATCGCCTGATAGTCTTCGTGACCCTTTCCGCAGAGCGCTACGATATCTCCCGCTTTGGCAATTTCAAGCGCGCGGACTACCGCTTTTTCTCGGTCGGTATATTCTTCAAAAGCTGTGCCCTTCGGTATTCCTTTAACAACATCGTCTATTGTCTGCTGTGGGTCTTCGTGGCGGGGACTGTCCGTCGTCACTATGATAATATCGGAATATTTCGCGACTGTCTTTCCCATATCGGGGCGCTTTCCGGCGTCGCGTTCTCCTGCCGCTCCGAAAACACAAATAAGGCGGTTTTTTGCAAGAGGTCGTAAAGTTGAGAGCAACTTTTCAAGTCCGTCCTCGGTATGAGCATAGTCGCGTATAACTGTGAAATCCTTGCTGTATAAGGTTTCAAGCCGACCGCTTACGCCCTTTATCTTTTCTAAAGCATTTACAAGTTCGTCCGTATGAAAGCCGAGCAGGCTGCACATAACAATTGCAATCAGCGCGTTTATGACATTGTATTCTCCCGTAAGCGAAAACCGAACGGGATAGCTCTTTTTTGCCGCCGCGTCAGTAAAAACAAACTCTGCTCTGTCGGGATATATCTTTATAAAGTCGGTGTAAAAATCGGCTTTTTCTTTAAGAGATACGGTCTTTAACGGGACATTTTTTTCGCGGCAATAACTTGCTACCTTTTTTCCGTACTCATCGTCTATATTGACAACTGCATATTCGCAATTATCAAACAGCGACAGCTTTGCGGCGAAATAGTTGTCCATTGTTCCGTGATAGTCGAGATGATCGCGGGTAAGGTTTGTAAAAGCTGCGACACGAAAACAATTCCTCGCAAAACGGTGCTGTGCGAGAGCCTGGCTCGACGCTTCTACAAAGCAATACTCGGTCTTTTCCTCCGCCATTTTCCCGAACAACGAATACAGCTTTCTCGGTTCGGGGGTGGTAGGCGGACCGATATGAGAATAATTTAATCCACTGCCCGTATCGGTTCCGAGCGTTCCTATAACTCCCGTTCTGTGCCCTAAGTTACGCGTGAGCTGAGCGCAGATGTTGGCAATAGTCGTTTTTCCGTTTGTGCCCGTTACGGCACATATCTTCAGGGTTTTCTCGGGCTCTCCGTAAAATCTTGACAGCAACTCGGGATAGACCGCGCGCGTGTCCGAAACGTTTATCTCATTTTTTATTCCGAGCTTTTTTTGTGTTACTATAGCAGCCGCGCCAAGTTCCAAAGCCTTTTCTGCGGCGGAATGTCCGTCGAAATTGTCTCCCTTTATACAGACGAAAACAAAACCGTTTTCTGTCTCGCGGCTGTCCGAGGTCACTCCTACTACCGTCCTTTCGGACAGCTCTGCGGGAATGTCGGCTATATTCTCAAAAAGCTCACTTATCTTCATTTTCGTTAATCTCCGCGGTCGTTTACCAAAAACGTAACGTCTACAACAGCGCCCTTATATCCCACTATGCCGCCCGCAATACTCTGCGATACTGCTACGGCATTTGCGTTTTCCGCTGCGCCGCCCGATATTTTTATGTTAAAGCCCGCGTTCGTCAGCTTTTCGTTTGCTTCTGCTACGCTAAGTCCTATTACATCGGGAACGGTACCGGTTTCGGGCTTTGCGCCGTTGAAATATACAACAACGGTAGAACCTTTCGGTATGCTTTGTCCCGACGAGGGTATCTGGGCAGTAGATTTTTCGTTTCCTGTTTCGTTTCCTACAAAGCGATACTTAAAGCCGTTTGAAACAAGCAGGCTCTCAACGTTCATAGGAAGATTTCCGCCGACATAAGGCACGACAGCGTCCATTTTCTCCTGCTCCTCGGCTGTATATGTCGGATAGATTCCCAAGTGCTCAAGTCCGTCGTGGAATACCGACGAAACGAAAGGCGCGGTTACTGTAGAACCATAATATGCAGAGCCCGTCGGCGTATCCGCCATGACAAGCATAACTATCTGCGGATCGTCCATAGGCACAGCAGCGGCAAATGTCGAAACATATGTCATCTTTGCGCCTGCCGCGCTTCCGCCCGCAGCGTTATATTCGTCGATCTTTTCGGCTGTTCCCGATTTTCCACCTATTCTATATCCGGGAATATATGCGTTGTTGCCGCCGTTTTGAGTTACTATTGTTTCAAGAATGTTGCGCATCTGCGCCGAAGTCTCCTCGGAAATGACCTGACGTCTTATCTCGGTTTCCCTTGTTTCAACAACGTTTCCATCGCTGTCAAGTATCTTATCCACAAGATGAGGTCTTACGAGGTATCCGCCGTTTACTATCGCCGCAAATGCCGTACACATCTGTATGGGCGTTATTTTGTTTGTCTGTCCGAAAGAGGATACCGCAAGCTCAACGGGTCCCATGTTAGCTCTACGCACATAAAGGCTCTGCGCTTCTCCGGGGAGGTCTATTCCTGTAGGTTCCGTAAATCCGAACGCCTCGAAATAATCGCAGAATTTATCGCGTCCTAAAGCCTGACCTATAGCGATAAAACAAGGGTTGCAGGAGTTTGTTATCGCGCCCTGAAGGTCTAAAAGTCCGTGTCCCCAGCCTCTCCAGCAACTTATACTCGTTCCCGCAACTACCGAAACGCCCGTGCAGGTATGATGCCATGACATATCCACAACTTCCTGGTCGAGCGCCGAGGCGCAGGTAACTGATTTAAATACCGAACCGGGATAATAAAGCTCGTTTACGCCCTTGTTCTTCCACTGAGTTTCGCGGAGAACAGAGTTGAACTCCTCTACCTCCTCGTCAGTTGCTCCCGACGCTATCAGATCTTCAAGCTGCTGTCTTTCATAGCTCCCCGCAATTTCAGAAGGGTTATTCAGATCATACGAGGGAATGGTAGCCATAGCTATTATCCCGCCCGTCTTGCAGTTCATCATTATAGCGCTCGCGCGATTTATTATCTGATACTGCGAAACGCACTGTTCGAGATACTTTTCGCAATAATGCTGCATTACTTCATCAAGCGTAAGTACGAGGCTATAGCCGTCTATTGACGAATAGTAATAATCCTCGGCATATTCAACGCCCTCTCCTCTGCCGTTTGTCCTGTAATATGCCTTTCCGTCTGTTCCGCGAAGATATTCGTCATAATATGACTCAAGCCCGTAAACTCCCACGCCGTCAAAATTTGTAAATCCTATGACCGACGATGCGAGAGAGCCGTTCGGATAATAACGCTTACTCGACTGCTCGGTATAAATGCAGTCGCTCAATATGCCGTTCTCTTTCATGAAATTCTGTATAAGCGTTACTTCGGGTTTTTCGACCTTACGCTTTACGATATAATACGCCTTATCGTGATCTTTGCATTGATCTATAAGGTCCTGCGGGTCTACTCCCTCAAGAATATTCGCCAGATTTGTTGCAATAAGCTCATCAAGCGGAACATATTCTTCAAGCGGCTTTTTATTCGGATCGTCGTTTGCTACCCATTTATCAAGCTGTTTCTGATAAGACTTGCGGCGTTCCTGGTCTGCAAGATATACGGCCTTGGGAGCCAGAATAACATTCCAAACCGTAGAGCTTTGTGCAAGGACTGTTCCGTTTGCATCATAGATAGTTCCACGGTTTGCCATAAGCGAAAGCTCGTGGGTCTGCTGGGTGGTCGCCAGCATTTTCCATTTGTCGCTTTCAAGCACCGTATATTTTAGCAGATTATATCCTACAAAAGCCGAAAATCCAAAAACGCCGATAAGTATCAACAGCTGTCTGCCGCGATATCCCAATATCGGCTTTTTTTCAACTTCTTCGTCTTCTTTCTTTTTAAAGAAGAGCGCAATATTTTTAAATCCGCGCTTTATCCTCTGCCCAAATGTGAGCTTTTGATTTTGCGGTTTGCGCTCGGGATTTGTATTCTGAGCCCTGCGAGGATCCGAATTTTTGTTTTTATCAGCCACTTATTTCACTCCTCCAAAAAACCAAAAAAGCAAAGCCTATGTTGAACTTACCTCCACTTTCTCATTCTGAAAGTAAGCAACGGTCAGCCTTGCTAAATTTAGCTGACTTCATAACATGATAGCTTGTCACTAAAATATTATGCCGTCAAAAACCAATGTATTCCAAAACTCCGTCCCACCATGATTTAATGCTGCCAATAAATCCGAGGTCTTCTTCCTTTTCAACATTTACAAGATTTTCGGTATTTATGCTTATATATTTCTTCTGCGACGGAGAAACCTTTGTCATCCCAAGGGTCTCTTCGGCATATTTCTCGATGTACGAGGTATTTACCATTGTGTCGAGCTTATTTTGCAGAAGCGCGTTATCGTCGAGCGCGTCCTGTAGCTCTGTCTGCTGTTTTTCAATTTGCATGGAAAGGTCGTCTACTCTTGTGTTTGAATAGTTGACCGCGCACAGTGCCCCGAACACCACGACTGCCGCCAAAGCAAGCTTTAATTTAGATCCGCTTTTTGAAACGGACAGTGTTTCCGAAATTTTTATTCTTGGTTTTTCCTCGCGTTTTTCGCGGTTTTCTCGATTAGACCTGTCAAAAAGCGACAAATCGTATGCAAGGTTTGTATCGTTATGATAACTCATCGCTTCCACTCCTTTTCTATGTCCTTATTTTTTTGATAATTCTCAGCTTTGCGCTGCGGCTTCTCGGATTTTCCGAAACTTCTTTTTCGCTCGGCACTGTCGGTTTTTTTGTCACCAATTCTCCGCGCGGGAGCTTTCCGCATACGCAAACGGGAAACTCGGGCGGGCAAGTACAGCCCGTACAAAAATCCCTAAACGTATTTTTAACTATTCTGTCTTCAAGTGAATGAAACGTTATGACCGACATTTTCCCGCCGATCTTAAGCCTTTCAAACCCTTTTTCAAGCGCCTCGGAAAGAGCGTTAAGCTCATCATTTACTTCGATCCTTATTGCCTGAAAGCTTTTTCTGCAAGGATTTTTTTCGCGCCTGTATGCTGCGGGAACGCTGTCCTTTATTATCTCGGCAAGCTGTCCCGTTGTTTCTATCGGAGCTTTACCGCGAGAATTTACTATCCCTCTCGCTATTTTTGCGGCAAATTTTTCCTCGCCGTATTCGTACAATATCCTTTGCAGGTCCGAAAGCTCGTATTCGTTTACAACATCACGCGCGGACAATCCCTCGCCGCTCATTCTCATATCAAGCGGCGCGTCGTTATGAAACGAAAATCCGCGCTCAGCGGCGTCGAGTTGATGCGACGACACCCCCAAGTCAGCTATTATCCCGTCGAGCGCTTCTATCCCCAGCTCGTCGAGAACTTCGCTTATTCTTCTGAAATTACTATTTACAAAAGTGACAGGCAATCCCTCGAGCCGCTTTTTCGCGGCTTCTATAGCTTCGGGGTCAGTATCAAAGCATATGAGCCTGCCGCCCGTTTTCGGGTCTAATCTTTTAGCAAGCTCCAGGCTATGACCGCCGCCGCCTGTCGTAAGGTCGGCATAAACGCCGCTTTTATCCCCAAAAGCGCCGTCTACCGTTTCCTCTAACATTACGGGAATATGTGAAAATTCGACCCCCATCAAATATTCAGCTCTCCCTGTACCTGTTCAAAATCGACGCTGTCAAATATCTTTTCATACTCTTCCCATGCCGACTTGTCCCAGATCTCCGCGCGATCCGCCAATCCCACTACGACGACATCGCTCGTAATTCCCGCATAACTTCTAAGCGCCGCGGGGAGCGCTATTCTTCCCTGCTTATCGGGCTCTGCCTCGCACGCGCTTCCGAAAATAAATCTTTGTACAGCGAGCGCGTTCTTTGAGGAATTGCCCTTTAATTTATCACGCAGAATCTCCCAGCTTTCGCCGGTATAAACAGTAAGGCATTTTTCATTAATGCTTTTGGAGATATAGAAATGTTCGCCGAGTTCTTTTAACAGCTTTGCGGGGAAATTCATTCTTCCCTTTGCATCGACCGTATGCTCATAGTGTCCGTACATTTCCACTCCCCCTTTCCAAAAGCGTTAATTCCCCATGAAATCCGCCCTTTGTGCCGTTCTCCTCAAACGGCGTTTCCGTAGAAAAAATTTTCCCCGTTTAGGAAAAGTGATTTTTTAGTGAAATTTTAAACCATTTTAGTGAATTTTAAACCTCTTTTCCCCACAATCCTATTATATCTCAATTCTTTTAGAATTGCAAGATTTTTTTTGAAAAAGATAAGATAAACTTTTATTAACGTTTTTGTGCAGTTTTCACAAAAAAGTATCTTTAACTCTGTAGAAAATCAATCAAAAATGTAAAAAATTTACACAACATATAGACAATATTTAGAAGGTTAAATCAATATGTTGGGCTTTTTTGGTGTTTTTTTGACATTTTTCGCGGCAAAAAAGCTTGTTCGGAGAGGAGGAAGGTTTAACGGGACAAAAAATTGTGCGGGATTTTTCTCCCGCACAATTCAGGTTGTATATAAAGTCTTAACAAGGTTCGCTAAGTTGTCACTGTTGAATAACTTTAGACAATTATATTTTACGCTCTGTTGTAAAATTCATTTTTAAGGTAGTTCCCCGCTCTGCACCTCTCCTAGGATTGTCGTTTCAAAGCACGGCTTTGAAACG
The DNA here is from genome assembly GCA_947600065.1 of uncultured Clostridia bacterium. Lineage (GTDB taxonomy): Bacteria > Bacillota > Clostridia > Oscillospirales > Ruminococcaceae > CAG-115. The sequence goes on from CANQFZ010000016.1 coordinate 18,405, forward strand.
ACAATGCGGGGAAAACTCTTGTTTTCCCCGCACCCTTTAGCGCCTTGTGCCGTTTGCGGGGACGGAGTCCCCGCACCCCTGCCGGAGGGCAAAAATTTTTTGAAAAAAATTTTTTCCCTCCGGACTCCCTTTTCAAAAAACTTTCGTGCGACGCCCGTTAGGTGGTTTGAATTTTAAACGTTGTTCGCCGACCAAAACTTATTCTAGCCTCTTGCCTCTTTTTCTGAAAACCAAATAACTTTTACGCTCAAAAGTTCCCCGAATTTCTTACCTCTTACAGCGTTATCCGCCGTAAGGCGGATAATGCGCTTACACTCTTACTTCTAACAGCTAAACTCGTTATTCTTCACGAAAAAGAACCTGACAAACTCTCCCTTTACAAGCTCTGCGACTGCGAATGTATGCGTTTCCTCGGAAAAATTCAACGAATATTCGCGGCTGAGTTTCGGATTATACTCTATTTTGTCAAGGTCTACCCCGTTTTCAATAAGCAACCGCACCGCGTCCTCGGGCTTGTCCGCTATGACCGCGGTCTTCATCTTCAAAAGCAGATTGCATATCATGACCTTTATAAGCTCGCTTATGATATCGTCCGAGGGCAGGACCTTTGTTTTCCCCTGTGCGTCAAGTTTTATAAGGAATATCCGAGGGTCTTCCGATGCTTCGTTCTTTACCGCTATCTGAAACTCGCCTATCCGTCCTATACACAAAAGCGAAAGCTCCGTTTTTCCTGCGGCAAACTTCATAACTGTCATTAAATTCGGGTGGAAGAACCTTAAACTCCCGCCCTGTCTGTTTACGGGCAAATATGCGTATTTCGACAAAAATTCCTTCAGCAAAAACGGCACAACGATACCTCGGCTGTTTTCGTTCAGCTCAAAATCGTTTTTGGTAAAACCGTCCGTTATGCCGCCGTAAATGGTCTGCAATGCGGGGAGCGGTTTCATATTATACTGCACTGACATCTTTTTAAAGCCTTTCTTTAAAATCGCTGTAGCCGAAACTTTTCAACAGCTCTGTTTCGCCTTTCTCTTTTAGCAGATAAATTGACGGCAAGGGCATACCGTTAAAGGTGTTGTTCTTGCACATAGAATAAATAGCCATATCCTCGAAAACGAGCCTGTCGCCCTCTTTAAGCGCGCTTTCAAACGAATAATCCCCGATTATGTCGCCCGCAAGGCAGGTGTTCCCGCCTAAACGGTAGGTGAACGGCATTTTATTCGGCTCGTCAGCACCGATAATGTTCGGTCTGTACGGCATTTCAAGGACATCGGGCATATGACATTCTGCCGACGCGTCGGTTATAGCTATCTTAACGCCGTTTTCGGTAACGTCAAGAACGCTCGTCACCAGATATCCCGCGTTCAGCGCAACAGCTTCCCCGGGTTCCAGATATACCTCCAAGCCGTATTTTTCGCGGAAGTCTTTTATTGTCTTTATCAATAGTTCAACGTCATAATCCGCTCGCGTTATATGATGACCGCCCCCGAAATTCACCCACCTTATCCTGTCGAACATAAAGCCGAATTTTTCAACGAAGTGCGGTAAGGTATGGGCTAAAACGTCCGCGCCCTGTTCGCACATGGTGTGGAAATGCAAGCCGTCAATGCCGTCAGTAAGCGATAGTTCTTTTTTAAATCGGGAAACGGTCGTGCCGAGCCGTGAACCCTCGAAACACGGGTTGTAAATATCGGTTTCGATCTCGCTGTATTCGGGATTTACGCGTATCGCCGTTTGGATATAACGCTCGGACTTGCGGACCTTATCGCGGAATTTCGCCCACTGTTTGGGGGAATTGAACACAATATGCGTGCATATGTTAAGCAGTTCGTCAAAATCGCGTTCGGGAAATGCGGGAGAAAAAACGTGATTTTCTTTCGCAAACGGCTTTGCCATTTCTTCATAGCCCAATTTTGCCTCAAACAAGCCGCTCGCGGTACAGCCGTCAAGATACTCTGCAATAAGCGGGTAGGTCTGATACACCGAATATGCCTTTTGCGCAAGCAGTATCTTACAGCCCGCGCGCTCTCTGACATCTCGGAGAATTTCAAGGTTTTCCGTAAGTTTCCGCTCGTCAATGACGTAACACGGGGTGTCAACTTCGTTTGTCCAGTTCACTTGAACATTTCACCTATTTCTTTTTATTCATTGCAACGCTTGATATTATCGCGTAAATCACCGCTCCCGCTATTGCGGGTATCAGCAGATAAAACACATTATTATTTTTCATAAGACAGCCTAAAGCGTTTATCAGAAATATTACCGCGATAAACAGGAAAACTATTGCCGACTGTCTGAAAAGCGGCTTTAAATTCATGGTTTCGCGCTCTTGTTCGCTTGCGAAGATATATGAATTATTGAACGGCTTTCCCTTTTCCAAAAGATGAACTATTCCCAAAATCACGCTTGCCAGCATAAATGCTATACAAACAATTCCGGTAATAATTTCAGCCATTGTCAGCTCTCCTTTCAGTCAACCAAAACAGGATTTCTGTCCTCTTCCCACGGCAATCCCCACTTATTCAGCGCGTCCATAAACGGATCGGGATCGAACTGTTCGACATTCCACACGCCCGCTTTCTTCCATTTGCCCGTAAGCACCATCATTGCGCCTATCATTGCGGGAACGCCCGTTGTATACGAAATTGCCTGCGAGCCGACTTCTTTATAACATTCCTGATGGTCGCAGATGTTGTAGAGATAATAATTCTTGTCCTTGCCGTCCTTTTTGCCGCGGAATATACAGCCGATGTTGGTCTTGCCGACGGTACGCGGACCGAGCGACGCGGGGTCGGGCAAAACTGCCTTTAAAAACTGCAAAGGCACTATTTCCCTGCCCTCAAACATAATAGGCTCAATGCTTGTCATTCCCACATTCTCTAAACACTTAAGGTGTGTTAAATAACTCTGCCCGAACGTCATAAAGAAGCGTATTCTCTTTATGCCCTTGATATTCAGCGCAAGGCTTTCAAGTTCCTCATGGTGGAGCAAATACATATCCTTTTCGCCTACGCCTTTGAAGTTGTACACGCGCTTTATCTCCATAGGCTCGGTTTCGACCCACTTGCCGTCCTCTATATAACTGCCCTTTGCGGAAACCTCGCGGATATTTATCTCGGGGTTGAAGTTTGTTGCGAACGGATAACCGTGGTCGCCGCCGTTGCAGTCGAGAATGTCGATATAGTTTATCTCGTCGAACTCGTGCTTTTGTGCATATGCCGAGAAAACGCCCGTAACTCCGGGGTCAAAACCGCACCCGAGAACAGCGGTTATTCCCGCCTTTTCAAAGCGCTCTTTATACGCCCACTGCCATGAATACTCGAACTTTGCGGTGTCCTCGGGCTCGTAATTAGCCGTGTCGAGATAATCGACCTTACATTCAAGACAAGCGTCCATAATGTGCAGATCCTGATACGGCAACGCGATATTCATCACAATATCGGGCTGATAAGACTTTATCAATGCGACAAGTTCTTCTACATTATCGGCATTGACCGAAGCCGTTGTGATAACGGTTTTCGTTTTGTCCTGCCATTTTTCCTTTAATGCATCGCACTTTGCTTTTGTGCGCGAAGCTATCATAATTTCCGAAAAGACCTCGCTGTTCTGACAGCATTTTGCGACTACTACCGAAGCCACGCCGCCCGCGCCTATAATCAATGCTTTGCTCATTATAATAAATCCTCCTCTTTATTTCAACTAAATAAACCATACCAATATTACAGCCAATGCCAAAAACGATACGATAAGCCCCGAAGTGAGTGCAGTTCCGACTTTGCTGTTCAGCATTTGCAGAGCGTGAAGTCTGACTAAAGTTATCACCAAAGCGGCGATAACAATTATCAGCACGCCCGCCGTTATTTTAAAAATGCCTGCCGTTTTATAACCGAAGTCAGCATACAAATACTCGTTTATCGAAACGCCGCTTTCCGACAGCCAGCCGTTTATTTCGCGCGTGTTAAGTCCGTTTTTGGGAGCAGTTCTCCGCAAAAGCGCTGTTATATGCACGTCGTCGCCGCGCGCAAGCCCGTCCGAGCCGAAATTATCCTCAAACCATTTCTCGCTTGCAAGGACAACATACTCGTTTGCGCCGTCCTCGCTTACCGTGAGGTAAAAATGCTCCTGATGCGTTGGGATAAGCCCGAACAGCTTGTGCGAAATTACCCACACTTCCAGCGCATAAAATGCGTCATATTCGATAACCTCGCCGTCGACCGCCGTTTCAACGGGAGCGGTGCGGGCTGTCAGGTCATGTATACCGCCTATTATCGACATTACAAGAAATATCGCGGCGCATACCGAAACTATGATAATGCTTAATCCGCTGTTTCTCGTCCTCATTCTGTTCTCCTTTTCTTCCTCAAAAAATCAGTTTATCACTATCATTATAACAACAAACGCCAGAAGCTGAATTATAAAAAATATGCACATCATATTGCCCGTGACCTTAGTGAGCATATCCATTCTGAAAAATATCATCATCAGCACAAACGTTATCGCCGCAGTTAACAGCAGTATTCCCGCTATAATTTTCATCACGGCAGTTGACGTGTACCCGACGTCTGCGTAATAAACGTTGTCGACCCGCCCAAGTTCTTCAATATCCGCGTTTATCTTAGCAATATCGAGCGCGCTGTTGTCTTTCACCAGCTTTAACATTGCCGTAATTTTAACGGGAGAATTTGCAACACCCTGCGCGCCGAAATTCTCCGAAAACCAGCTTTCATCTGCCTTTATCACAACGGGATTAAGCCCGTCCGCATTTGCCGTGACGTAATATTTCTCGGAATACAGGTGCGCTCCAAGAAAGCTGTGCCTTACTTCTGTTACTTCCTGCGCATACACGGCGTAATACTCCTGAATATCGCCGTTTACGCCTTTGCCCTGTTCAACAGGCTCGGCGAAAAGTTCCGAAAGCCCCGAAACGACCGTATGAAAGAAAAACACCCCGACCAGAATTACGGTTATGACGGTGCATATTACCGCGGTTTTTCCGTCGGTTACTTTCATAGATCCGCTCCCTTTGTTTCGCGAAGAACGTCCCGTACATTCTGCGGCAGCGCAAAACAGCCTATATGCACAAAGCGGTTGTAATAGTAGGTTTTGAGCTCCTGACTTACCCACCAATCGGCGTTGAAATCGTCAACGGGGTGGAATTTCTTGGAAGCAAACCCGAACAACCAATGCCCCGACGGGTATGTCGGAATGTGCGCCTGATAAACGAGCGCGATCGGGAAAAACGACTTTATGCGGCTGTGAGCGCGTTTCATTGCCTGAGCATACTCATCATAAAACGTGCTTTCGTGCTGATTTACAAGTATTCCGTCCGCTGTCAATGCCTTATAGCAATTTCCGTAGAACTCCTTTGTGAACAGACCCTCGCCGGGTCCGAAAGGGTCGGTGCTGTCTACAATTATTAAATCGTATTCGTTTTCCGCGCCTCTGACAAATTTAAGACCGTCCTCATAGTAAATATGGACGCGCTTGTCATCAAGTGAACAAGTCGTCTGCGGGAGATACTCCCTGCAAAGCTCGACAACCCGCCTGTCAATTTCAACCATATCTATATGCTCTACGCTCTTAAACCTGCAAAGCTCGCGGATCGTTCCCCCGTCGCCTGCGCCAATAACAAGAACGCGCTTTATGTCGGGGTTTACCGAAAGCGGCACATGGGTTATCATCTCATGATAAATTTTCTCGTCCTTTTCGGTCAGCATAAGGCAGCCGTCCAGCACAAGTATTCTCCCGAAATCAAAGCTGTCGAGAATGTCTATTTTCTGAAACTCGCTCTGCTCGGACACTAAATGTTCTTTTATTTTAATCGAGAATTTCACGCCCGAAGTGTGATTTTCCGTGAACCAAAGTTCCAAATTATTCTCCTTTCCTATCAGAGGTTAGATATTAGCGCATTATGCGCTCCGCGCAAAACGCTGCAAGAGGTAAGAGTTGAGGTCAAACGTGATTTTCCTGTTTAGAGTACATTTAGGTCATTGCTGCTCAAACAACATTATTTGGTTAAAGTTGATTTGGTTTCAACTCTTACCTCTTACTTCTTACTTCTTATCTCTATCTTGGCGGTCGGTTTATATAGCTCGGCTTTACAAACAGATGTACAAGCCATCTAGGTAACTTGTGCGCGTTGCACATGACCCAGACCGAAAAACCGACAAAGACCGCCCAGAACGCCGAAAAAATGCCGAAAATTATCGAGCAAGTCCGCTTTTGCTCGGCGTCGCTTTTTTCTACCGCCGTTCGGTCAACAAGCGTTCTGCCGCCAAATTCCGCGCTTATAAGGCTTTCCTTTGCGGTTATCACCGAAAGCCTGTCGCCCTCTTTGAGCAGCAAAACTCCGTCAATGTCGCAGGCGCTCGCCCACACGGAATATTCCTTTCCCGAAAGCGTAAACACCATACTGTCGTTTTTGCGGTATATTCCCTCAAACGAAAGTTCCGCTTGCGTGTAATCGCTCTTGTTAAGTCCCAAATTCATTGAGAATATCCACATTCCGACTATGTAAGCGAAAATCAGCGCCCAGATAAATATAAACTCTCCGGGGCTTCGGACGTTGCCGTTAAAAAGCTTGCTGCGGCTGTTGTATACGCGCATTTTGCGCTTGTAGTTGTATTTTTGTATACGGGTGTTGTTCTTGCGTCCCATTTATTTTATAACTTGAAGATATTCTACTTTCATATCGCGGCAGCCCGTGACGTTGCAGCCCTTTTCTTTCGCGAACTTTATATAATCGAGAATGTCCTCGGTTATGCGCTCGCCCGGGGCTAAGATAGGTATCCCCGGAGGATAGCACATAACAAACTCGCTGCAAACTCTGCCTGCCGTTTTTTCTATGGGCATTGTTTCCTGCTCGGCGTAGAATGCCTGCTGGGGAGTTGTTACGACTATGGGGTTTATATACTCATGGTCGAAAAGCCCGACGGGAGATCTTGAATACAGCCGCTTTATCTCGCTTAGCGCGCCCAGCAGCCGCTCTATCTCAAGCGCCCTGTCGCCGCCCGTGATTATCGCTAAAATATTTCCTATATCACCGAATTCGATTTGAATACCGTATTCATCGCGGAGAAGGTCGTAGACCTCAATTCCCGCGAGACCTATTTCCCTTGTATGAACGGAAAGCTTTGTCCTGTCAAATGCATAGAAATCCGCGCCGTTGCATAATTCCTCGCCGAAAGCATAATAACCGCCCGTTTTGTTTATCTCGCTTCTTGCATAGTCCGCAAAGCTCTTGGTCTTTTCGTAGAACTCCGCGCCGTTTTGCGCAAGATTTCTCCGCGCAAGGTCAAGCGACACCATAAGCAGATAGCTGGCGCTTGTGGTCTGGGTGAGGTTTATTATCTGGCGGACATAGTCGGGGTCAACATTCTTCCCCATAAGCAAGACGGCGCTCTGCGTAAGGCTTCCGCCCGTTTTATGAACGGACACCGCGCACATATCCGCGCCGCAGCTCATACCGCTCGGAGGAAGGTCCTTTCCGAAATAGAAATGCGTTCCGTGAGCCTCGTCGCAAAGCGCCATAAGCCCGTGTCTGTGAGCAATATCGACGATTGCCTTTAAATTCGAGCAGATGCCGTAATAAGTAGGGTTATTTACAAGAACGGCTTTTGCGTCGGGGTTTTCCTCTATCGCCTTTTCTACGGCTTCGGGGGTCATTCCCAAAGGAATACCGAGCTGTTTATTTTCTCCCGGATCTACATAAACAGGAACAGCCCCGCAAACCACGAGCGCGTTTATCGCGCTTCTGTGGACATTTCGGGGTAGTATTATTTTTTCGCCCGCCTTGCAGACAGACATTATCATCGCCTGGACTGCGCCCGTTGCGCCGTTTACGATAAAGAACGAGTTTTCCGCGCCGAAAGCGTCCGCGCAGATCTCCTGTGCCTCTTTTATCACGGAAACGGGGTGGCAGAGGTTGTCGAGGGGCTTCATGGAGTTTACGTCGTTTTTAAGGCAGTCTACCCCTAAAAAATCGGTAAGCACCTCGTTTCCTCTCCCGCCCTTGTGTCCGGGAACATCAAACGGAACAACGCGGTTTAGGCGGTGTTCTTTCATTGCCTCATAGAGCGGAGCGCGGGTCTGGTCGAGCTTCAAATTCCACACCGCCTTTCAGTATGAAGATATGATCAATAGATATTCATTCCGCTGAATATTTCGATCATTTCGCGCCTCAGGCTGTTTGTAATTTCAAGGCGCTCCTGCGGGTGAATTTCATAAACATCTGTATTGAAAAGATAGTTCTGGAGTTCAATTTCCTTTATAAGCATTTTAGTATGGAATATGTTGGACTGGTAGACGTTTACGTCCATAGCGTCGTATCTTGTGAGAGTTTTCGGGTCGATAAAGTCCTGAATTGAAGTAATGTTATTGTCAATGAAAAACTTCTTTCCCGAAACGTCGCGCGTAAATCCTCTTACGCGGTAATCTATTATAATTATATCCGAATCGAAAGAGCCGATAAGATAATCGAGAGTATTAAGCGGGGAGATCTCTCCGCATGTCGCAACGTCGATATCTACTCTGAAAGTGGATATCGCCTTGTCGGGGTGATACTCGGGAAAAGTATGAACGGTTATATGGCTCTTATCAAGGTGAGCATGGATTGTTTCGCCGTTCATATTGGAAAAAAAGCCCATTCCTTTATTGCAGGATTCGTCGATATGCGAAGGGTCGATTCTGCCCTCCGCAAAAAGGACGTTTACAGACGCGCCCTGAGGGTCATAGTCCTGTTTGGAAATATTAAGGACCGTCGCGCCGATCCTTTCCGTGACATCACACAGTATACGCGTAAGGCGTTCGGAATTATACTGTTCGTCGATATACGAGATATAATCCTTTTGTTCGCGCTCGCTTTTTGCATAGCAGATATCGTAGATATTAAAGCTCAGCGTTTTCGTAAGATTATTGAACCCATACAAAGACAGCTTTTTCTCCACTTCCCAATCCCCCTTTTGAAAAAATAAAATTCAACTTATACAGTTAAAGAAATTATAACATATTACCTCCGAAAAATCAACAATTTTTTAAAATATTTTTATTGTTCTCGACCATTTATAATAATTGTGTTGACAAAGACGTCAAAATGTAGTATAATATAACTGTATATTTTATAAAAACTGTACTGTATAAATTCGTCAATAATTGTCGATATGACGGAAAAGTGCGTGCAAATAAAAGTCAGAGGACTTTAATTATATTCATTTCATTTTTTGTTATGGAAAAGGGAGGCTTTTATGAAAGCAGATCTGCATTGCCATACTACCATTTCGGACGGTTCGCTCGGGATTTCCGATATCATAAGACAGGCGGACAGGGACGATGTGCGCTGCATAGCTATTACAGACCACGACAGTCTTGCTTCTTTATCGCGTTCCTCGATACTCGGACAGCGGTATAATGTTACGGTCATACCCGCTGTGGAATTTTCCGCTTTCGACCATTCCAGAGGGAAAAAGGTACATATCCTCTGCTATATGCCGAAAAAGCCCGACAGGCTCGAAGGGCTGTGTCTGAGGACAAGCGAAGGAAGAATGAAGCTCGGAAAGAACCTCGCGATGAAGGTGTTAGAAAAATATCCCATTACCCTCGAAAGTATCCTGCGCTATTCTGCAGGGAGCAAGGCAATTTACAAATGCCACATAATGCACGCGCTCATGGACTACGGCTATACGACCGAGCTTTACGGAAACGTATACGACGAGATATTTGACGCGGACGAGGGACTTTGTGCCGAGCAGGTGCAATCGGAGGCTGACTTCTACCCAGATGTGAGATTTGTGCTTACGATGATAAAAGCCGCGGGGGGAATATCGGTCATTGCCCACCCGAAAGTATTCGACAGTCTTGACCTTATTGAAGAACTTGCGAAAGAAAAAATACTCGACGGCGCGGAGGTCTGGCATTCGAGCGCGGATGAAAAATATCGCGGCGAAATTTCGGACATCTGCGACAGATACAAGCTTATAAAAACAGGCGGCTCGGACTTCCACGGATTTTACAACCACTATGCCATACAGATAGGCTCGCTAACTACTCCCGAAGATGAGCTGAAAAAAATAATTCCTTTGGAGGAATAATTTTTATGGCAGGAAAGACAATGCCGAAAAACAAGACGGACAAGTATGCCGAGCTTAAAAAAGCATTTGAAATAAACAAGGACGATAAAAACGCTGCGGTAATGGCGGCATATATGAGAGATCAGTTTAAATTCTACGGCTTGGCTACACCGAAAAGGAAAGCCGTTTATAAAGAATTTCTCAAAGCCGAGAAAAGCAAAGGCGTAATTGACTGGGATCTTCTCGACAAATGCTATGAGGACGAGCACAGAGAGTTTCAATACTTGGTTTATGATTATCTTATTGCAATGAAACAGTTTGTATCATTTGACGATATGCCGAAAATCAAGGGCTACATAACGGATAAGTCATGGTGGGATACGATAGATTTTTTATGCAAGGTAATAGGGAATGTAGGTCTTAGAGACGACAGGATAAAAGGGCTTATGGTCGAATGGTCGGAAGATGAAAATTTTTGGGTCAGAAGGACGGCTATAGAACATCAGCTCGGCTTAAAGGACAAGACCGACACCGAATTACTGGAAAAGATAATAACAAACTGTTTCGGCAGCAGTGAGTTTTTTATAAATAAAGCGATAGGCTGGGCGCTGAGAGAATACTCAAAAACAGACCCCGAATGGGTTAGAGGTTTTATAGAAAAGCACAAAAAGGAAATGAACAATTTAAGTATAAGAGAAGCTAGTAAATATATCTGACGGATAAAGAACACTACGGACTTAAAGCCCGATACAAGGAGATAAAAATGGACATAAAAGAAAAATCACTCGAAATGCACGAAAAATGGCAGGGAAAAATAGAGGTCATCTCCCGCGCGCCGATAAAAACACGCGAGGATCTTTCGACCGCGTATACTCCGGGAGTAGCGCAGCCGTGTCTTGAGATACAGAAGGACCCAGACCTTGCCTATAAGTACACAAGAAAAGGAAATCTTGTGGCGGTTATAACCGACGGAACGGCTGTGTTGGGACTTGGCGACATCGGCGGTCTCGCGGGAATGCCCGTTATGGAGGGGAAATGCTGTCTGTTCAAGGAGTTCGGCGGCGTTGACGCGTTCCCTCTTTGCGTAAAGAGCAAGGACGCGGACGAGATAGTAAGAACAATTGAGCTTATTTCCGACAGCTTCGGCGGTATAAACCTCGAAGATATTTCAGCGCCGAGGTGTTTTGAAATCGAAAGAAAGCTGAAAGAAAAGCTCGATATCCCCGTTTTCCATGACGACCAGCACGGAACGGCTATAGTAGTAGGCGCGGCGCTTATAAATGCCGTAAAGTGCGCGGGAAAGAAGCTCGGTGACATAACCGTCGTTATAAACGGCGCGGGTTCGGCGGGAATTGCCATAGGAAAGTTCCTGCTCAATCTCGGAATAGGAAACCTTATAATGGTAGACCTTTGCGGGATAATAAACCGTGACGACAAATACGAAAACCCCGCTCATGCGGAAATTGCAAAGCTGACGAACAAGAACAACATAAAAGGCACACTTGCAGACGCTCTTAAAGGTGCTGACGCGTTTGTCGGCGTTTCAAAACCGAACCTCGTTACGCCCGAAATGGTAAAGTCAATGGCAGAGAAGCCCATTCTGTTCCCTATGGCTAACCCCAATCCCGAAATAACCTACGACCTCGCAAAGGAAAGCGGAGCGTATATTGTCGGCACAGGGCGTTCGGATTATCCAAACCAGATAAATAACGTTCTTGTGTTCCCGGGAGTATTTAAGGGCGCTCTTTCCGTAAGGGCAAAGGCTATCACCGAGGATATGAAGCTGGCGGCGGCAAAGGCGATCGCGGCGCTTGTAACCGACAACAAGCTCTCGCCCGAATACATTATCCCCTCGGCGCTTGATAAGAGCGTAGCGGACGCGGTAGCAAAGGCAGTTGCGGACTGCTGGACAAGTAATAATTGATAAATATAATTAAAAAGGAGATGAAAATAAAATGACTTATGAATATTCACCGAGAGGGGTTTGCTCTCAGAAAATGATCTTTGACGTTGAGGACAATATCGTAAAGAACCTAAGAGTTTTAGGCGGCTGCAACGGTAATCTTCAGGGAATTTCGAGGCTCGTAGAGGGACTGCCCGTAGACGAAGTAATAAAAAGGCTCGAAGGGATACACTGCGGAATGAAGTCTACCTCCTGCCCCGACCAGCTCGCGCAGGCTCTCAAAGCTATGAAGAAAGCAGAGGAAAGTGGCAAATGAGAATACCCGAATTATTTAAAAGCGGAAAAACCGTGCTTTCGTTTGAGATCTTTCCACCGAAAAAGGACGGTTCTATTGACACCGTATACAAAACGCTCGACGGGCTTTCGGATCTTCACCCCGACTTTATAAGCGTTACATACGGCGCGGGAGGAAGCCTTCCGGGAGCGTCTACCCGTGAAATTACGTCCATAATAAAAGAAAAATATCACACGACGAGCATTGCTCACCTCACTTGCATAAACTCCACAAAAGCGGATATTGACCGTATTATTGAGGAGTTTACCGAGTCGGGAATTGAAAACGTTCTGGCGCTTAGGGGCGATCTTATTCCCGACGTTGAGCCAAAGCATGATTTTCTCCATGCGTCCGACCTTATCTCGTATATGAAAGCAAGAAGCGATATGTCGTTTTCGGGGGCTTGTTATCCCGAAGGGCATACGGAATGCGACGATTTTGACGAGGACATTGACAATTTGAAAATAAAGGTAGACGCGGGAGCGGAACACCTTATTTCTCAGCTTTTCTTTGACAACAGCGCGTTCTACAGATTTCTCGACAAGGCAAGAGCAAAAGGCATAAACGTTCCTATCGAAGCGGGAATTATGCCTTGTGTAAATGCAAATTCAATTAAGCGCATGATAACGATGTGCGGAGCGTCGCTTCCCGAAAAGTTTACAAAGCTAATCGCGCGTTATGGCGAAAAGCCCAAAGCAATGCGCGACGCGGGAATTGCATACGCGGTGGATCAGATAATCGACCTTGCGGCGCACGGAGTTGACGGAGTTCACCTTTACACAATGAACGATCCTTTTATTGCACGCAGGATATGCGAAAGCGTTTCGAGCGTTATAAAATCATAAACAAAAGAAGGAATAGAAATGGAAGACGTACTGAAAATAGGCAAAAAGGAGTTTCACTCGCGGTTTATACTGGGCAGCGGAAAGTTTGATCTTGACCTTATAAATGCGGCTGTACAGAATGCGGGCGCGGAGATAATAACGCTTGCATTGCGCAGAGTGAACAGTTTTACGGGGAATATTCTCGAACATATCCCGAAGGGAGTTACATTGCTTCCGAATACATCGGGAGCAAGAAATGCGGAAGAAGCCGTTAAAATAGCAAAGCTTGCGCGCGAGGCTGGCTGCGGAGAATTTATAAAGATCGAAGTCATTCACGACTCGAAATATCTTCTCCCCGACAACTACGAAACGGCGAAGGCTTGCGAGCTGCTGGCAAAAGAGGGATTTACGCCTATGCCGTATATGTACCCCGACTTGTATGCGGCGCGCGATATGAAAAACGCAGGCGCGGCGGCTATAATGCCGCTTGCCGCTCCGATAGGTTCTAATAAGGGACTTTCCACAAAGGAATTTATCCGTATTCTTATAGAGGAAATTGATCTGCCGATAATCGTAGACGCGGGCATTGGCAGACCGTCGCAGGCGTGCGAGGCTATGGAAATGGGCGCGGCAGCTGTTATGGCGAACACCGCTATTGCGACTGCGGGGAATATCGTTCAGATGGCGGAGGCTTTCAAAAACGCGATAAACGCAGGGCGCGGGGCTTATCTTGCGGGACTTGGAAGAGTTCTGGACAGGGCGTCGGCTAGCTCGCCGCTTACGGGATTTATAAACGACTGATGAATGAAATTAAGATTGACCGCGAAAACGCATACAGGTATATGGGTTTTCGCGAGCCTTTTTCGGAGAATGTTGACGAAAAGACAGCCGAGGCAGTCGATAAAATTGAACAAGAACTGCTTAAAGCGGTAAAGCCTAAGTTTATCTGGCGGGTTTTTGATATCATAAGGGACAACGGGCTGTTTCTAAGCGGCTGTGATTTTGAGCTTTCGGGAAATGATATCAAAAAACATCTGTCGGGCTGCGATAAAGCGGCAATTGTCTGCTCGACATTGTCTGCGGACTGCGATAAATTTATAGCGAAGATGAGCGTAAGGGGCGCGCTTGAAATGCTCGTGAGCGACGCGCTGGCGAGCGCGTATATTGAGCAGATAAGCGACGGCGCGGTAAAAGACCTCACGAAAAAAAACGAGGGCTTTTCGGCGACATGGGTTTTCGGCGCGGGTTATGGGGATTTTCCGCTCGATATCCTGCCGAAGCTGATTACGGCAGTTGACGGGGTGCGGAAAATCGGCGTTTCCACGACTGCCGCGAATACTCTTGCTCCGACAAAGTCTATTGTAGGCGTGGCGGGGCTGTCGCGCGAAAAAAAAGTCGTCACGGAAAAGTCGTGTGACAATTGCATTATGCGGGATAAATGCGAGTTTCGAAAAAACGGGGAAAGGTGCTTATAAGGCACTAAGACGTGCAAGGGGAAAAACCCATCTAGAGGCTAGGGGTTAGAAGTTAGAGGCTAGAAACTGTTCTGAGCGGCGGGGCGCGTTATCGTTTAAAACCACCAACCGGGCGGCGGCGCAGAAGTTTTTTGAAAAGGGTGTCCAGAGGAAAAAAATTTTTTTCAAAAAATTTTTTCCCTTTGGTCGCGGCGTAAGCCGCGAAACGGCGCTAGCTAAGCGCATCAGGTTAAATGCCTTCGGCATTGAACCTGGGATGCGGGGAAAACAAGAGTTTTCCCTTCTAGAGGTTAGAATGTAAGCGCATTATCCGCCTCACGGCGGATAACGCTGTAAGAAGTAAGAAATCAAAGGTTGTTTTGGAGATAAAGTTATTTGGTTTTCAGAGAAAGAGGCAAGAGGCTAGAGTTTAAAAGGAAAAGTTGTTTTCCGCTCAAAACAAATTCTAGCATCTAGCTTCTTCTTTTGATAACCAAAAAACTTTAAATCTCAAAAGCTCCCCTAAATTCTTACCTCTTACAGCGTTATCCGCCGTAAGGCGGATAATGCGCTTACATTCTTACTTCTAGCAGGGGTTTTCCCCGCATTGCCGTTTCAAAACAAAGTTTTGAAACGGCAATCCTAAGAGATGTATTGAGCGGGAAATCACCTTGAAAATGCATTTACCATAGAGCGTGGAAGCGCGTTCCTTTCGACTTCTTGTCAGTCTATCGTACAAATAAACAGGCACACCCAAACTTTCGTTTGGGTGTGCCTGTTTTAGTGGCTAAGAAGGGTATTATGAAAACGTCTGAAATTATCAGCGTTTCTTTCTTGAAATAACAACTGCCGCGCCTGCAAGGGCAATAACGCCGAGAGTAAGTGAAAGCCCTGCAACGCCTGTGTCGGGAGAGGTTGTGCCGCTGTTTGAAGAATTGCTGTCGGTAGAAGTTTCGCTGTCGGTGCTTGTTTCGCTGTCCGAAGGCTCGCTTTCAATAGCGCCCTCTACTTTTTCTGATGTTACAACATATTCGCTAAAGTGGTCGGTTTCAAAAATAATGTTGCCGTTTTCGTCAATTGAAGCGTTCATGTCGTAATATTTTCCGTTAAGAATGTGGTAAACATAGATTTTAGCAAGCTTTTTAAGTGGTTCGGGAACAGGAATTTTTATTGTAACTTTTCCATTAGGCTGAACTTCCTTTTCGCCGTTCTTAAAGGAAATATCAAAACCGAAGCTGTTTTCATTGTCGGTCTTTTCCTCAACGGGCGTTACTGTAAGTACCGAGCCTTCTTCTATCACGCCTTCTTCGGTAGAAGCGGTAACGCCGGTTTTATCGTCGGCAGTGTATTCAACAGTAGGTTTCACTTCGGGGTCAGCGGATTTAAAGTGGATTGTGGCATTAGCAAAAACATCTGAAGGAGCTGCGTCTGTTTCATTTCCTAAAGAGTCGGTAATTATTATTTTATCCCATTGCTCCTTTGTGTCATTAAAATATACATCATTAAGCTTAGAATCCTGAGCAAATGCATATCTTTCCATTTTAGTAACGCTGTTCGGAATATCTACTCTGGTCAGGTTTGGACAAAATCCAAAAGCTCTTCTGCCTATTTCCGTAATAGAATCAGGCAAAGTTACGCTTGTAATGCCGGAACCGTTGAAAATGTCCCTGGCAAGCTTAGTAATGCTATTAGGTATTTCTATACTTGTTAAATTTGTACACTGACTGAAAGCTGACTCGCCTATTGATGTCACACTATCGGGAATAGTTATATTTTTCAGAGTTTTATTATTGTTAAAAACTCTTTCGCATATTTTTGTTACGTTGTCGGGTATAACAACATTTTCATCTGTACAAGTTTCTGCATCAATCAAAACGCCGTTTACAATAACGAGTGAGTTTTCTTCACGTTTACTATCAAGCCATGGCGTACTGCTAAAAGGATTATATTCAAATCCAGTGAAGCTTTCGGGAATAACAATATCTGTAAGTTCAGAACAATTTGCCAAAGCACCAGACCCTATTTTCTGAATACCTTCGGGTATGACAATACTTGTAATAGCAAGACCCGATAAACCGCTTTCGCCAATTTCAGTCAAGCTGTCCGGCAATGTAATATTGTATAGATTAAGGTTGCCGTTGATTGCCCAATCGGCTATTATCTTTGTCCCTTCGGGAACGGAATAATCGTGTTCTGCCCTTTCATTAGGATATTGAATAAGTTCGGTTTTGTCTTTATTGAATAATACTCCGTCGATAGAAGAAAAATATTTGTTATCCTCCGAAACATATATTTCTTCAATTCCGCCATATTCCATTCCGTAGGTTTCAATTGTTGTTATATTTTCAGAAAGAGTTATTGATCTTATACTCCAAGAATTTATAAATGCATCGCTTCCGATAGAAGTAACTTTTCTTCCGTTTACTTCTGCGGGAATTTCCAGATCATATTTATCAGGATATGTTACTTCTTTGTGAAAATCGTCGTATGCTTCAGCTACACCGACAACTTTATAGGTTCCGTCGTCAAGCAACTCGTACTTAAATGCATCGTCTGTATAATTTTTGTCTTCTTCGGAAATTTCCTCTACGCTTTGTGCTGATACCGTCGGAAAATACTTGACGGCTGGCGTTGCCATAAGTGCGCCCGCCAAAAGGATTGCGCTTAGTTTTTTGATTTTCATTTTGATCCTCCGTTTCTTTTTGCGGTATAATGTTATTTTTCCCGCGCAATTTTCCCGCAAAAACAAAAAGTGCGCAACCGAAGCCGCGCACCGAAAAATGCACAACTCCGTTAGCCGTCACGCAAATCGTTTCCAAAAAAAGGTACACGAAAAGAGTATGCACTTTTACCTATAGGCAAAGTGTGCACCTTTAGTTGGAAAATATTCAATTTGCGTGACATTGTAATTTTACCACAATCGCCTTTGTTTGTCAATACTTTTCGAAAATATCATGCCCGAAAAATATTTGTCGGAAAAATGTACCCGATCTTACCGCGCACAATTCCCGCAAAAACAAAAAGCGCGCGGCATTTCAGCGGCACAATTATTTCTGCATATATGAACACAAAAGAAACAACCATCAATGTTCAAAAGAAAAATATGCCGTAACTTAATTATACCACAAGCACTTTTTGATTCTGTAATTTGAATTTTACCGTAAAAGTCGGAAAACCGCATTGATAAGCCAAATGTTAAAATTTGTCAATAAATCAGTAAAAAATTTTTTGAAAAATTAGTAAAAATTTATAAATCATATACAAAAAGTTAAATCTCAGGCTGTATATAAAGCCTGAGACTTGACTTATTCAGTCTGCAATTTTGTTACTTCTTGATCTCCGTCCCTGCGGGCAGCATTTCATATCTCGAAAACTCGGACGTAAACTCTCCAAGCCCCTGGGTTATCTGTCTTAAAACAAGCGCAAAATCCATCATTTCCGCGTCGGGAGCTTCGGCGTTTACTTCGGTAAGTCCGTCGCCTATGCTGTTCATTCCCATGACCGAGCCTCTGCGTTTTGACAAAACGCTTATCACATCGCCCTGCTTGTCGTCGGGAACTATTATCTTATAACTGCTGAGCGGTTCGAGAAGATACGGCTCAGCCTGCTCCATACAGCTTCTGAACGCCATTGAAGCGGCAGTCTTGAACGCAAGCTCCGAGCTGTCGACAGGGTGATAGCTTCCGTCAATAAGCGTAGCTTTTAGCCTTACAACGGGATAACCGCCGATAGAGCCCTTTTCACAGCTTTCCTGCAAGCCCTTTTCTATCGCGGGGAAGAAATTCTTCGGAACAGAGCCGCCGAATATCTTCTCCTCAAATTTCAGCTCTTCGCCGTCGTACGGTTCAAACTCGATTTTAACATGACCGTATTGACCGTGACCGCCCGACTGCTTTTTGTGCTTCGCTTCGATAAGCACTTTCTTCTTTATCGCCTCGCGGTATGCAACTTTCGGCTCGGACAGCGTAACGTCAATGCCGAACTTGCTTTTCAGTTTAGCTACCGCAACATCTATATGCTGTTCGCCAAGTCCGCCGATAATGCGCTCGTGTGTCTCGTGATTGTGGATATATTCGAGAGTTCTGTCCTCTTCAAGAAGTCGTCTTATAGCCGCGCCTAGTTTGCTTTCATCGCCGTTTGCCGCGATCTTTACAGCGCGGAAATAGCACGCCTTTGGGAACTCCATAGGTTCAAACGCTCTGAGATCCGAAGGATCGCAAAGAGTGTCGCCCGTGTTCGCTTCTATCTTTGTTATCGCGCAGATGTCGCCCGCGTTTATCTCGGAAGCTTCTTCCTGGTTCTTTCCTACTACCGTTATGAGTTTTCCGAAACGAAGCTCCGCTCCGCTTGTAGAAACGGGAACCGTCTTTGAGGTGAGCTTACCTTGAACGACCTTTACATAGCTTATCTTTCCTACGAACGGGTCTGCAACGGTCTTGAAGATAACGCCCTTAAACGGCTTTGTTTCGTCATAATCCACAGGCTCGCCGTCAAGTTTTTCGAGCTTTCTTTCATTTGGCGAGGGGAGCATTGAAACGACCGCGTCAAGAAGCATATCAACTCCCGAAAGAGTATCGTTCGCACAGCATACAACGGGCGTTATCGTGCCGTTTGCAACGCCGTCGTGTATTCCTTTTACAAGCTCTTCTTGAGTAAATTCTTCCTCATTGAAAAACTTGTCCATAAACTCCTCGTTGGTTTCCGCGACAGCCTCTGCCATTGCCGCGCGAAGCCCTGCAATTCTGTTTTCCGAGGCAGGCATTTCAACTTCCGTCGGAACGCCTTTCTTGTCGTATTTATACGCTTTCATTGTAAGCAGGTTTATGTATGCCTCAACGGGACCGTTCTTGTCATAAGGAACGACTATCGGGCAGACGGTAGGACCGAACTCTGTTTTCATCTGTGTAAACACGCGGTAGAAGTCGCTGTTTTCAACTTCCATACAAGTAACAGCCAGCATACAAGCCTTGTTCTGCTTCATAGCGAGCTTATATGCTTTCTGAGTTCCCGCGCATACGCCGTCCTTTCCGTTTACGCAGACAATAACGCTTTCCGCGGCGCGTATGCCCTCATACATTCCGCCAACAAAATCGAACTGTCCGGGAGCGTCTATAACGTTTATCTTTGTATTTTTCCAGACCATATTTACTATAGCGGCGTTTATTGAGATCTTGCGCTTTATTTCTTCAGCGTCAAAGTCGCAGACGGTGTTTCCGTCGGCAATAGTTCCTATCCTGTCTGTTGCGCCGCATTTGTAGAGCATTGCCTCTGCGAGCGCGGTTTTGCCGCTTTCACCGTGACCCGCAAGGACCACGTTTCTTATAGCGTCAGCCGAAAAAGTCTTCATAATGAACCTCCCGAAGATTGTTTTATACAGCGCTTTTCATTTTTCTAAACACGCTATAATAATATTATACAATATCCTTTCACAAAATGCAAGCGTTTTTGTGGAATTTTTTAAATTTTCACAAATTGCTATTGAATATATGTGCATAATGTTATATAATTAAATAGTAAACAACATTTACGGGAAGTGATTATTATGAACAATGCTGCGCGGGATATGTTGGTTGCAATATCCGAATTTGCACAAAGCGGGCGCGGGGCTGATGTTTTATCATACAAGAATGAGGACAACAATGACGGTTTGTTTTCGTATACGCAAACAGAAGACAGCGACTTTATACGCGGAGAATTGCAAAAAATAATAATGGGTAAATTCGCCACGGACGCGCTTATAAAATACGCCGATATTTTAAAGCTCATTATTCCCGAAATAGCGCCGTCAATAGGCTTTGAACAGCGCACGAAATACCATGATTTTGACGTTTGGACGCACATTGCAAAGTCTGTGGGATACGCGCCATTTGAGCCGACGCTTCGTTTTACGATGATGTTTCACGATATCGGAAAGCCCGACTGTATGACGATCGACGAAAACGGCGCGGGACATTTCAGAGGTCATGGAGAACGTGGAAAGGTGCTTGCCGAAGGGATAATGAAGCGGCTGAATTTTCCGAAAGAGATGTTTGATAAGATAAGCCTGTTAATTTTAAACCACGACTACAGGATACCCGAAGATGAAGCGGGCATAAGAGAGCTTATAGAAATGTTCGGAAAGGAGTTTCTCGGAGAGCTGTTTATGTGCGAGATAGCCGACAGCATGGCGAGGAAAACAAACACCGAAACGGAGATGACAATAAGCCTTAGAGCGAGCCTTAAGATATTCAAACATATAGTTGATAATACATAAGCATTTGTGGAAGATAAATGGAAAGGGGAAACCTTTTAAAAGGTTTCCCCTTTTGATTTCACGCTCTAAAGTTTTTTCATACTGAATGTACTTTCCCGCCCAAAACATCTTTTAGGATTGCCTTTTCAAAGCACGGCTTTGAAAAGGCAATGCGGGGAAAACTCTTGTTTTCCCCGCACCCCAGATTCA
>CANQFZ010000017.1 GCA_947600065.1 uncultured Clostridia bacterium
TGGTGGAAGTTATAGGGCTCGAACCTATGACCCTCTGCTTGTAAGGCAGATGCTCTCCCAGCTGAGCTAAACTTCCATAGCCTAATTATTGTACAACTTTTTTCACGATTTGTCAAGGGCTTTTTTAATGCTGTAAAAAATTACATAATTCTCTCTATTTTGCTCAAATTTAACTTGCAATATTCGTACAATTCTAACAAAAATTTGTTAAATCTTACCGTACATAAAAAAATGAAAATGTCGAAAAATAAATGCGAAAAGTTCGGAAGGAGGGAAATTTATGATGATTATGGACAAAATCGCGCTTACGCTGCTTATAATAGGCGGTCTTAACTGGGGTCTTGTAGGAATTTTCGAGTTCGACCTTGTCGCTTGGCTTTTTGGCGGGCAAACCTCGATATTAAGCAGAATAGTATATGTCCTGGTCGCCCTTGCTGCGATCTGGGCTATTCCGATGCTTTTCAGAAGCAGAAACAGTTCAACTGCCGAAGCATAAAACTATTCGGAGCAAAAGTTCTTTGCTCCGAATTTTATTTTGGGGCAAATGCTGACAAGAAACCGAAAGGAACGCGCTCTCACGCTCAAAGGTTTTTCTTACTCAAAGAACTAACCCCTCAAAAATTCTTTGTTGGATTGCCTTTTCAAAGTACGGCTTTGAAAAGGCAATGCGGGGAAAACTCCTTTTAGAGGTTAGAGATTAGAGGTAAGAGGTTAGAATTTTAGTTCTAACCTCTTTTTTCCTGCTCCAAACTTATTCTTATTTTAAACGCTTTTAGAGATATCAAACGGCGTTGTTTGATAAACAAAATAATTCAGCCAATTTGTAAACAGCAGCGTTGAATGTGCCCGCCATCTGAGTTCGGGCTCTTTTGAGGGGTCGTCGTCGGGATAATAATGCTTCGGTATCTGCGGGTCCATTCCCTTTTCAAGGTCGCGGCGATACTCGCTGTCTAGCGTTTTCGCGTCATACTCCGAATGCCCCGTTATGAAAAACCGCGAGCCGCTTTCGTTTCCAACGGCATAAACTCCCGCTTCATCGGAAATTGCCATAAGCCTTAGGTCGGGGTGCTTTAGGATATCCTCGGCGCGCGTTTCGGTGTGGCGCGAATGAGGCGCACAAAAAACACTGTCAAACCCGTGGAAAAGGCGCGACTTGGGCGTGAGGAGCTTATGCATAAACACTCCCGAACATTTTTCTTTGAGCGGGTATTTTTGAATACCGTAATGGTAGAACAACGCCGCCTGCGCTCCCCAGCAGATGTGGAGAGTAGAATGGACGTGGGTCGTTGTCCAGTCCATAATTTCACAAAGCTCCTGCCAATAGTCAACTTCTTCAAATTCAAGATGTTCAACGGGCGCGCCTGTTATAATAAACCCATCGAAATTCCTGTCCTTTATATCGGAAAAGGTCTTGTAAAATTCAAGAAGATGTTCCTGGGGAGTGTTTTTGTTTTCATGAGTGGACATTCCCACAAGCTCAACTTCTATCTGGAGCGGAGTATTCGACAGACATCTGAGTATCTGCGTTTCGGTAGTAATTTTTGTGGGCATAAGGTTTAAAAGACCTATTTTAAGAGGTCTGATGTCCTGGTGGAGCGCGCGGTATTCGGTCATTACGAATATGTGTTCATCTTCGAGCACGCTCTGCGCGGGCAGTCCGTCCGCTATCTTTATCGGCATTTCACATCGTTCCTTTCATTTGTCGTACAATATAGATTATATAAAATAATTTGGATTTTGTCAAGTAGAAGTAAGCATTTAGAGGTTAGAGGTAAGAATGTAAGCGCGTTATCCGCCTTACGGCGGATAACGCTGTAAGAATTTCGGGGAACTTTTGAGAGATAAGGTTATTTGGCTTTCAGAGAAAGAGGCTAGAGGCTAGAGCTTTAACCGAAATGTTATTTGCTGAATATAACGTTTATTCGCCCTAACCTTCTAGAGGTTAGATGTAAGAAGTAAGAGGTAAGAAATTCGGGGAGCTTTTAAGAGATAAAGTTCTTTGGTTTTCAGAGAAAGAGGCTAGAGGCTAGAATACTTACGAAAATCGAACAACCTCTCCTTTAAAACTCTAACCTCTTACCTCTAACCTCTAACTTCTAGAAGGGCGAATAAAGGTCATTTAGAAAAATAGCGTTTGAAAAGAAATAAGAGGTAAGGGTTTAAACTCTTACCTCTTACTTCTAACTGTATAACCTTTACAAAAAAGATTTTGGCAAACTATAAATTAAAACCACGTTTCGGGAAGTGGCATATTTTTACGGTTTTGCGAGCGAAGCGAGCAAAATTGAATTGCCAATAGGGCAATTCAAAGTAAAAATATGCAGTGTTGAACCCCGCTGTAAAACAGCGGGGTTCAATGCGTTGGCGGAGAACGAGGGATTTGAACCCTCGCGCCGGTTACCCGACCTACTCCCTTAGCAGGGGAGCCCCTTCACCACTTGGGTAGTTCTCCGAATGATGACCATTTATATTCAATCACAAATGATATTATACCATAACCGTTTTGATTTGTCAAGAGTTTTTTTAAAATTCACATATGTGCAGAAAATGATTGTTGTAATATACAGAAAACCGCCACATCTTAAATTCAAGGTGTAACGGCTTTTACTTGTCTATTTTTTCAGCACATCACTTAAATTGAGCAGTGCATCAGCTTTTTCTTCGGACAACGTGCGGAAATTTTCTAAAAGACTGCGTTCTCTTTCGTTCAGATAGGTACATTCGGTATCATCGTTGAATATTTCGGACAGTGAAGACCCAAGTGCCGAAACAAGCCTGTTAAGCGTTTCAATGGTCGGCTGCCGTGTACCGTTTTCAATGCCTTTGATATGATGTCCCGACACGCCTGTGATCTGTGTCAGGCGATACATTGACATCTTCTTTTCTTCTCTGAGCTTTTGCAGCTTTTTTCCAACTTCCATAACTATCTGCCCCTCAATGTGTATTTACTTCATTATATACATTTTCGGGCAATAAAATAATGTCCGTTTGGGCTTGAAAATATGGATATTTAGGTGTATAATATATAGCAATATAGGTGAATAGGAGTTATTGCTATGGATACATACACAATATGTTTTTTCGGACATAGAGTGATAAACAGGCATATTGATGCTGCAGAACGTCTTGAAAACATTATAGAAAAATTTGTAAAAAGCAAGGAATATGTGGAGCTCCTCGTTGGGCGTGAGGGTGATTTTGACATTCTCGTTTCATCTGTTATCTGCCGCATAACCAAAAAATACAATTACGGAAATACCGCTCACGTTCTTGTTCTTCCGTATATGAGAACAGAGTATAGAGATAACGAGGAAGGTTTTCTGAAATACTATGATGAGGTGGAAATATGTGAAAAGTCCTGCAAAGCGCACTATAAATCGGCAATTCAGATACGGAACAGAGATATGGTTGATCGCTCGGAGCTTGTGGTTTGCTATGTAGAAAACCAACAGGGCGGTGCGTATACCACAATGCAATATGCTCTCAAACAGTGTAAGAAAGTAATCAACGTTGCTGATGAGCTGTATGATAAGCTGATATAAACAAGTCTATTATGTTGGTTCTCCCTTTTTATGTAAAAATCGTCACACCTAAAACAAAGGTGTGAAGGTTTTTCTTTTTCAGAATAACGTAAAATCGCCTTTTTCTTGTCGGCTCCTTTTGTTTTACTGGGTTTGCCGTTTCAAAACAAGGTTTTGAAACGGCAATGCGGGGAAAACTCTTGTTCTCCCCAAACCCTTTAGCGCCTAGCTTCGCTATTTCGCGGCTTTGCCGCTCGAAACAAATTCCAGCCTCTTGCTTCTAATCTCTAGCCTCTATCTTGACAGGAAAACCGATAAGTGTTATAATATTTTCAGTAATGTTGTGAAGTGTCGGAGCGTTGGAGTGGGAAATGGAACTGACCGAAATTAAAACGCTGTATTCTTCGGACAGAACCAAAATAGTTCTCGGAGAGTACAAGGACAAACAATTTTTAAAAAAGACGGGCGAATTCTCCCAAGAAGCCGCCCTTGCTATTTCGTCTCTTAATTCACCTTACGTCGCCAAAATATTTGAGGTCTGCGAAAATTATATCATAACCGAATATGCCGAGGGCTTTCCATTGTCCGAACGCAAAATTACGAAAAAAGACGTCCTCAGCACGGCTCTAGAACTTTGCGACGCAATATCTGCGCTCCATGAAAAAAACATTATCCACCGCGACATAAAGCCCTCTAATATCATTATGTGCGAAAACGGGCATATAAAGCTCATCGACTTTGACGCGGCAAGGCTCAAAAAAACCGCCGAAAACAAGGACACCCGCTTTATCGGCACCGACGGCTTTGCCCCGCCCGAGCAATACGGCTTTATGCAGACCGACGAAAGAAGCGACATATATTCGTTCGGCGTTACATTAAAAATGCTGCTCGGCGAGGATTTTGGACATATCCCTTATAGACGCGTTATTGAAAAATGCACTCGGTTCAATCCCGACGAGCGCTATCCTTCCATAAAAGCCGTAAAGTTCGCGTTATTGCAAAGCAGAATAATGCCGTTTATAATTGCGGGCGCGGCTGTCGCTGTGTGCATTGCGGCGGCGGTATTGTTTGCAAAGCTTCTGCCCTCGGCTGACGACAATGATTTGTATTCATCATTTTCTTCGGAATACAGCGCCGTTCCTTCTCATTCTTCATCTGCCCCCGCTCAAAGCTCTTATTCAAGTTTATCTGTTGAAGAAAGCTCTATCTCTTCGGACATTTCATCAAGTTCATTTTCAAGCTCACCAAAATCATCAAGCAATTCAAATTCATCTAAATCATCAAGCAGTTCAAGTTCATCAAGATTTTCCAGCAGTTCAAGCTCGTCAAAATCATCAAGCAGTTCAAGTTCATCTAGAACATCAAGCAATTCAAGTTCATCTAGATTTTCCAGCAGTTCAAGTTCATCTAGATCATCAAGCAATTCAAGCTCATCAAGATCATCAAGCAGTTCAAGTTCATCTAGATCTTCCAGCAGTTCAAGTTCATCAAGATTATCAAGCAGTTCAAGTTCATCATCTTCATCTAATAAAAACCCAAGTGAAATTGTACAGGCGTCCGAGGCTTTTCCCATATTCTGGGAAGCGCTTACATTGCCGAACGGATTTCCGAAGCTTTCGGATACGGTGTTGTTTTATGATTTCACACCTTTTGAAACCGAGGCGGATATGACCTACAGAATTGAGATAGACCGGAAAGAGCTCAGCACGTCCGAAATAAATGCAATTGACGAAAAATTAAAAAAGTGGTTCGGCTCAAATGCCGAGTTTACGGCAAATACAGACGACCAAGGAAGACCAAGCCTGTACTATAATAATTCCGATTATTCCGCTAATCTTTATTATTACAGCCTTACAGACCCCCGCTGGATGCTTGAGCTTTACGGGAAAAAGAGCGTGCAACTGCCCGAGCTTAATCTTAAATTTGCCAACCCTACCATAACGCCAAACAGCGAGCGACCGATAAAATGGGAAGACAAAGAAGTTCCCGACGAGCTGCCAAAGCTCACGGACTATGTTTCCGAGGCGACTGTTTATCACGGTGATTATGAAATACACTGGTATGATATGAGCTTCAGCGAGGCACAAGCCGTTTGCAAAAAGCTGGTGAACGCCCTTGACGGATATAGTTATCAGCTTCAGTTCAGCAATGAAACAACGCATAGTCATTACTCCTTTAATTTTATTGGGAAATTAAACGGTAAAGAAAGATCCGTATACTTTGATTTCAGCAAAAAAGGTAAAGACGGCTCGTATACGCTGGTAGGCGTGAGGGAGGATGGCAGTTGACAGGATACAGTGTACAGTATGCAGTAATTGCCAATAGGCTGTTTGCCGAATATAACATATAATAAGGAAAAAGAGACTAGGTGTTAAACTCTAGTCTCTTAATTTTTAGCCTCTATTCGGTTATGTTTCTACCTTTAATTCAGAAACTGCACCTTAGCCGTAGCAAGCGTTGGCAGGGTCTCTAGCGCTCCCGATGCCATTTCAAACGTATCAAAGCCGTCGCATATTCCCCAAAGCGTAGCTTTATCGCCTACGACGGGTCTTGTGCTTACAGCTTCAACAGGTATCATAAAATAAACAGGGTCGTCATAATATTGATAATACCCGTCGTTTACATATGTGATATTTATCAAGCCCACAATACAATTCAACCCGTCTACATTCTGAGAAAGGACCTGCGAAAATTCTCCCGTAACTTTTGCACATTCGCCCTCCATACCGTCAATTGAGCGCATAAGCTGCTGATATGTAACAGTTTCACATTCACTTACAATAAGGTCGGTATACTTCAGCAGAAAATCATAGTACGTCATACCTTCCTCATTAGCCATAGCCTCCGCAACGGTGCTATAGTGCTTGTTGGTGTTTGTGTCTGCGTTATTGTTATTGCCGTTATTGTTGTTGCCGTAATCGTTGTTGTAATTATTGTTGTTGCCCGTGTCGTAGATGATATCTTGAATTTCATTTTTCGTAGACCAACACCCCGAGCACAAAAGCGCCGCGCACAATGCCGATAAAATAATCTTTTTCATAATAAATTACCTCCATAATTTAAGCTGTCAGTATATTCATACCGTTTTCAAACAATATCTCATCAACCGCAAAAATACTTTTCCCCGAGCTTATCCCGAAGATAATGACCGAGTCGCGCTTGTTCTTGGCGTACAGCTCCGCAAAGCCGCCGCTTTTCAAAAGCCTGTTTGTCTGCCCTAAGTCAAGCTGAAATCCGAAACAAAGCGCCAAAAGCTTGTCCCGCGAGGGAAGCCTTTTCCCCGCAAAAATCTGATAGCCGTAAATTCTGTTAAGTCCGCTTCGGGCTACAACATCTGCCTTTTTTAGACCCTTTTCTTTTAAGATGTTGTTTAGGACAATATAAAGCGGCTCGCTCTGAAATTCATCGGCGTTTTTCTCTATAAACTTTTCTATCTCGTGTGTGTTCTTTATTTCATTTAAAAGCTCGTCAGTTGTCTTTTCCTTGTTAGCCATAGACATATTACCACCCCTTTCTGATTATACAATATTTTTTTGCAATTGACAAGAGCTTGCAGAGGCTAGATGTTAACGCTAACGCTC
Source organism: uncultured Clostridia bacterium (assembly GCA_947600065.1). Classification (GTDB taxonomy): domain Bacteria; phylum Bacillota; class Clostridia; order Oscillospirales; family Ruminococcaceae; genus CAG-115. The sequence goes on from CANQFZ010000017.1 coordinate 7,103, forward strand.
AAAAACGTTTAAGTCCGATAACAATCCAAAATTATCCGCGAAGCGGATACCATAACTGACTACTGTACACTGTACACTGTCAACTGTTTCTAACCTCTAGCTAATACCACTCTTGTATCTTATGTCCCAGATAGGCGAAAGCGATCAAGCCGAAAATAATAAACGCCGTCATCATATTATTTACCAGCGCGCCTATCAAAAGCGTTATGCCGACACCTACGCCTATAAAAATTCCTACTCCCGCAAACTCTCCCTTTGCCGCGGCAAGGATAATTGCACAAATAAGACGTATAAAGTCGCAGATACAGAAGACAACGAAAAAGATGTTGCTGATTATAACGACCGAGTTATAAGAGTTCACCTTCTCGTTGTATTCGTTTAACTGCGTGCTTGTCCAATAATAATAATCCTGTGGCAGCGTGGGCTTCATACCTTCGGCGATAAATCCTACAATAAAGCAAATGACAATAGAAGCTATCGCGCCTATCCTTGTAAACAAGATTATGTTGAGGTAGACATTCTGAGTGTTATTGTTCATTTGCTGATTATTGGGCTGAGTAGGTTGAGCGGGTTGAGTGGGTTGAGTGGGTTGAGTGGGTTGAACAGGTCGGGCAGGCTGTGAGGGCTGATTGTTATAAGGCTGAGGGGTATTTGTCGTCTGAGGGCGCGGAGCATTATAGGTGTTTGCAGAGGTTGTTGTCCTTTCGGGGGTTTTGTTGAGCTCGACTTTTTTAGAGGGCTCGGAGTTCAGTTTTATCTCGCAGTTTGCTCCGCATTTCGGACAGAAAATGCTGTCGTCGGGGATTTGCTTTCCGCATTTTTTACAGAACATATGTATTCCTCCTTATCATTTAATTTCCGCGCCGCAAAACCTGCAAAACCGCGTATCACTGTCCGCAATAGATCTGTTTCCGCATTTTCGGCAGAACACTTCATTGTTGCTTGATTTGCCGTCGGGCTTTACATTCGGGCTCGGAGATTTTGAGAGGCGGTTTGGCTTGTCGTAAACGTCAATTTTTTTAAGCTCCAGCTTTGAAACCGAAAGGTCGGCTTTGGCGGCGGAAGCTACCCACACCTTTGAAGTAAACTGTTCGCCTCTTTGTATACATTCTACCTTCCGCTGACATTCATCTGCTATCGCTGCGGCGTTTCCTATATGCTTTATATCGCGCGCTTTTCTTGCGGTTTCTTTCAGAGTGTCAATGTCGTTTGAACACAGCAGAGCCGTTACAAGCTTTTTCAGTTCGTCCAGGCGCGAAATGCTCTTTGCCTGCCTTTCACATTCCTTCGCCATTCTTTCCGCTTCTTCAAAATCCTTTATTTCAAGAAAATCAAGCCTGCAGTCCTCTATCTGATATTCGTCCTTTGCGACCTCAAGCTTGTTTATAACCAGATTGAACTTTATTGCCTTTGCGTTATATTCGCACAATTCGGCATATTCAACGCTGTTTTTCTTTTCGGGAACGGCTCTGAAAAGCTTCGCCGCCTCAAAATATTCCTCGGCAGAAGTACTGTGCCGCAAGGCTTTAACCTTTTCAATGGCGCAGTTGTAGATCTTATCCGAAAACCAACCCTTTATTTCTTCGACCGTTTTTGTCATTTCTTCGCTGTCGACCAGTGGTTTCAGCGTTGTCAAAAACTCTCCGAGCTCCTCGGGAGAACCGCTTTTTCTCAGGCTCTCCGCTTCCTCGCGAATAAGCCGTATGTATTTTTCCTCACATTCGGCGACAAGCTGGGGGCAGTCCTCAAAATCCCCGAACGCGGCGAGCGTATCCCGCGCTTCTATACATTCTTCGGGCGTTTCGGCTCCTTCAAGCTTTTTATAGGCGTCGTTGTATTCAAACAGCTTTAAATCAAACTCGCACTTTTCCAGCAGCTCTTTTGAATTTTTATAATCTCCCAGATACTTCAGATTTTTAACGGCTGTTTGTATATCGGTTATATCCTGCGCCGTGTCTATTATCTTTATTGTTCTTGAATAAAGAACGGATATGTTCTTTTCGCGGCATTGCTTTAATTTCTCGGCGGAGTCTTTATAGTCTCCCAGCCTTTCAAATGTCTTTTCAAGATTTTCGAGCTCTTCGGCTGTCCTCGCCGTGTCCATTTTTCTGACGGCGTTTGTATACTCCCAGAGCTTAGAATCGCCCACCTTCTTTTCCTCCGTGATCGGCGCTCCGCATTTAAAACAGAACGCGCTGTCGTTGGGGATCTCATTTCCGCATTTTCTGCAAAACATTTTTGTCACCTCTCTGTAAAGATTTTAATAACCTACATATTCTACTTTAACGGCATAGCTGTATAGATCATCGGCTGTAAATTCTATAGTCGCATAATAGTCGGTAACGCCGTTATTATTGTGCCGATAGCCGAGCTCATACCAGCTTGCTCCGTGGTCTCCCGCGCCCATTTCTAAAGCGTCATATACATCAAAGCTCATATAGTTGGAGTAATAATCAAGGTTCTCTCCGAGATGCATATTCCCCATATTACTGTCAATAATTGTGCTCTTGTCGCCGTATAAAATAATATATTCAACTCTTGAGTTGTTGCTTTTAATAAAGCATTTTGAGCCGTCATTATAAGAATAAGTTCGGTTGGAAAAGCCTACGGTCAGATTATATTTATCATAATAGGCATTGTATCCTACATAATACTCGGGCATTCCGTATTTTTCCACTATCTGGCTATATGTCAGTTTAGCAAGGTCTACGGCGGTTTTTGCTGTAACCTGCGGTTTTGGCTGTTCAACAGGGGTTTCGGGCTCTGCGGGCTTTGCGGGGTTTTTAAAATACTGACAATCTTTAAAAGCCTGGTCGTTGAATGTAATTTGCTTTGCGCCAATGCTTTCGTATTTCTTGATAATTTCGCTTATTTGCCTAGGGTATGTAGCAGTTTCGCCCGCTACAACTATTTGCCGAAGCGACGTGCAGCCCGCAAAGGCGTCCTGCGAAATACTGTGCATAGTGTAAATGTCGCAGTTCCAGTATACGGTTTCAAGTTGGGTGCATTGTTCAAAAATATGAGGAGATAGGTCGGCGGATAGTGTTATGGTTTTTAATGTAGAATATGAAAACGCCCCGTCTCCTATTGTTTCTACATTATCCCCCAGGGTCAAGCTTTCAATATTCGTATACAAAAACGCACAATCTCCTATTTCTTTTATATTATTCCCCAAGGTCACGCTTTCAGCTTTTAAACCCCAAAACGCATTATCATAGATCTTTGTGACAGGCTTTCCGTACATTTCATCGGGAATGACAACATTCGGGTCGCTTCCCTTATACCCGCCGATCGTGTATGTGCCGTCCTTTGAGAGATAATATTTAAAATCGGGGTATTGGTCTCTGTTGACGTAGGCTATGAATATTATCAAGCCCGCCACAAGCAGAACGCCTGTTATTGACAGTATGATTATAAGCGCTTTCTTTGAGATCTTGGGCTTTGCCTTGACAGCTACAACAGAAGGCGAAGTTATAACATTCTCTCCGCTCTGCGGTGCTTCACGATCGGAAGAATATGATGAGGTTTTGTTGTCATCAGTTGAATTATAAGAACTCTTATACTCATAAGACGAAGCGAAAGCGTTTTTGTCAACCTCGCGGGTCTCGGCGGGCGGGGTTTGGTTTTCACCCACCGCCACTCCGCATTTCGGACAGAACTCGCTGTCGTCGGGGATTTGATTTCCGCATTTTCTGCAAAACATTTTTGTCACTCCTTTATAACAAATCAATCACTGCTTTTCTGAATAGATATAACTTCAATTATCTCGTTTCCATTTCGCCAATTTGTGATCATAGTTATCCAATATCCATCAACATCATAATCTATTTCGCGAGTTTCAAAAACGCCACCATCAGGTTCTCCCAATATTTCCTCCACTTCTTCAACGGTCATACCGGGGTGTATAAAATCTGTTTTTCCGTGATTGCTTGAAATATAGCGGTCTTCATCGGAAAAAACTATCTCTTTTACAGGTACATAATAATCGTTGTCAATATCATAATAGTCGTTTAAAGAAAACATTCCTACTTCGTCATAAAACATCAAATAGTTTCCTTCCCATAATAAAGGTATGTCCCTATAGCCATACTCCCAGTGATAGACGCTGTTGATTATTTCCCTGAGAGTTTTACCTAAATAATCAGCCGCAGGGAACTCGTGATATTGCTTTGTGGTGTCTTTAAAATACTCACAGCCGCTGAAAGCATTATCGTTAAAAATTATGTATTTTGATATTTCTTTTATCTGGTCGGGACAGTTGGCTGTTTTGCCCGAAATAACAATTTGACGAAGCGAAGAACAGCCGTTGAAAGTGTCCTGGGGAATACTACCGTTGTATACGTTAATGTTACAGTTCCAGTATACCGTTTCGAGAGATGTGCAGTTTGCAAAAAGCTGGGGAGCAAATCTTGTATTTTCATTTTTTAAAGTAAATTCCTTTAAACTTTTACAGTCCGAAAAAGCCGCTCGTGAGAGATTTCCTCCGATAGCCGCCACCTCAATGCCCGACGTTTCAAATGCCCTTTCGCCCATTTGAGTTACATGCGACAGGGTCAATCCCTTAAGCGAGCGAGTTCCGCGAAAGGCAAGCTCTCCGACGGATATATAACCGTTATAGGGAAAATTGAATTGGCTTAAGCTTTCGCAGTCATAAAACGCCCTGTTTCCTATTACGACTGTAAGATCGTTAATTGTTTCTTCAAAGCTTACGGTTTCTACTGTAGAACCTTCAAATGCGCTCTCTCCTATTTCTTTCATATTCGAGCCGAAAGAGACTTCCGCCAGTTCCATGCCGAAAAAAGCCTTTTCCGCTATCTTTACAACGGGCATGTTGTTTATTGTATTCGGAATGTCAACAAAAACGAGCCCTCCCGTATACCCGTCTATTATATAACCCGTGCCGTCATCATTAAGATGATATTTAAAGTAGGGGTATTCGTCTACGACGGTACTTTCCGCATTTTGCTCATCTCTCGGCATAAACGACCTAATATAAAACGCCGCGCATATTACAATCAGAACGCCCAAAATTGACAGCAAAAATATAAGCATCGGCTTAGGAGTTTTGGGCTTGTCCTTTACGGTTGCAAGAGTGGCAGTGTCGCTTTTATCAGCCTCGAGGCTTTCGGCGGGCGGGGTTTCAACCTTCGGGGGTTCGGCTTTCGGGGTTTCCGCCTTCGGGGTTTCTGCCTTCGGGGTTTCTGCCTTCGGGATTTCAACCTTCGGAGAATTAACTTCGCCCGCAGGCGTTATGTTTTCACCCGTTGCCGCCCCGCACCTCGGGCAGAACTCGCTGTCGTCGGGGATTTGATTTCCGCATTTTCTGCAAAACATTTTTATCACTCCTTATTTAAAATACTTACAGTCTTCAGACAAAATCATACTTTCCCATTACAATAAATCTTTTAATTTGCCGGGAATTCGACCGCAACCCCTGAATGCATCACGCTCAATGCTTAAAGATATGTCATCGGGGAAATCGAATTCGGATAAATTATAACAGCCTGCAAATGCTCTTTCGCCTATATAGAAGCTGTCGGGCATATTCTGATTAAAATATACGGCTTCTATCGAAGATCCTGCAAATGTTTCTGCACCTATTCCTTCTACATTAGCCCCCAAAGTCACGCTTTTGATCTTTGAATCTTCAAAAGCTCTACCTCCGATCCATGTAACGGGAATACCCATTATTCTGTCAGGTATGACTACATTAACATCGCTTCCCGTATACTCGTAAATATAAAATGTACCATCCATAGAACGAGAACGTTTAAATTCGGGGTGGATTGAAAAAATAAAACAAATTATAAAAACAACAAGTCCGATTAAGACTAATATCTTGATTGCTTTAACAATTGCTTCCTTTGCCTTGTTCGGCTTTCTGACTGTGAGGGGAGTGGTGAGCCTGTCAAGCGCGTCGTAGCTCTGCTGTGAGGTAGCGGATAAATTCAGCTCGACAGAGTTTGTTTCCGATTTGTAGTTTCTCGCGGAGGGGGCGGAGAAGATATTATAATTCTTCCTTACGGGAGGAGTTGAAGCAATATTGCCGGTGTTGTCACGGCTATAAGAAGCATCATTGTAAAATTCAAGATCAACCGACCTCGGAGCAGCGCTGTCTACCTCGTTTTGTATTGTGAAAGCTTCCTTCTTTAGTAATACGAGCGTTCCGTCGTCCTGCTTAGATGGAGAAGATGTTTTCTGCGCGGTAGATGAGGCGGGAGCTTTGTCGTCCTGTTCAAGTGAAGACTTTATTTTTATAGGTCGAGGAGTTTTCGTCGGGCGGGGCTGCGCTTTTGTCGGTAAAGGCTCGGTCAATGTCGGTACATCCGCCCCGCACCTCGGGCAGAACACGCTGTCGTCGGGAATTTGATTTCCGCATTTTCTGCAAAACATTTTATATCTCCTTTTTCATAGATAAGCCTTTGAAAGCCTTGATAAGCATAATCTCGTTTTAAATTGCCAATTAAAAAAATCGGACTTAAATGCCCTTGCGCTGTGCATATTCGGGATAGTTCTTTTTAAGCTCATTATTATACAAATTTTCAAACCAAGTCTCCTTTGTAAGCTGCGACTTTATCCAGACGCTCACTTGATGAGAATCGCCTGTCCTATAGCAACCAAGTATTGCTTTTGTCATTTTGTCAAGAAATCTTTCCGAGAGACAAGGTATTCTCGGAAGCTTTGTTAATGACAGATAGACTGCCGCATCGCGGTCGGCGTTTTCTCTCAGATAGTCCTTGCGCATTGTGTCTTTAATAAAGCCTCTGCCAACCGTTTCATAATAATAGTTTCTGAGATTTTCGATAACCTTTTCGGCAGAAGCAAGTAATTTTATAAAATAATATTCCTCGGCATATTTCTGCCTTTGGTCGGGCGGGCAGCGCTTCAGAGCAAGCTGCATACATTCAATTGCACTGTCAAAATAATCTGCGAAATAATCATTTGCGCCGAGATTGTTGATGTAATAATCAGCCAGACAATCGTTTGCGATAAAGTCGCCGTTGTCATAACTTTTGATTTTTTTACAGTCGTCTTCTGCGGCATTGAGCCCGTATATGTCAATCAAATTATAGCCGCTTTTCTTTACGACCGCCGACACCTTTCTGTGAAGCGTATCAAGAATATCCAGAGTATCACTGTCAAAATCAGGCACGTTGTCTTTGGGCTCGGCAGGTTTCGCCGCCTCGGGCTCGGCGATTTTAACATTCACTATCGTTTTGGGTTTAGTCGCTATGGGCGCACCGCAATACGGACAAAACACGCTGTCCACAGGGATTGTATTTCCGCATTTTCTGCAAAACATGACATTTACCTCCATAAACTTTGTTATTCTTATTGTAGCATTTTTGCACTGATAATTGTTTAGCAGCGTGCTTACAAATGGAAAAAAGATTGTTCAATTGGAAACTGGTTGGCAGTATACAATATACAGTGTACAGTATTCAGTAACAGCCGAAAGGCTGTTCGCTTAAGATAACGCATAAAAAAAGAGGTTAGGGTTAAAACTCTAGCCTCTAGCTTCTATCTCTGTAAGCCAAACAACTTTATCTCCAAAACAACCTTTGACTTCTTACCTCTTACCTCTAACATCTTACCTCTAAAAGCTCTTGCAATTTTCGGAGAAATATGTTATAATGCAAATTGACAGTCAAAGCGGCCCGTCGCACGATCGCGGGGCGCGAGAGCGTCATGAGGAAAGTCCGGGCATCACAGAGCAGGATAACCGATAACGTCGGCCGAGGGCAACCTTAGGGCTAGTGCAACAGAGATATACCGCAGCGTTTGCTGTAAGGGTGGAAAGGCGAGGTAAGAGCTCACCGGGATATGCGAGAGCATATCGCCATGTAAACCCTATCCGATGCAACGCCGATTGGTGTGGGGAACAAAGCGTCTGCTCGGCGCTCCCCGCTTAAGGCGGCTAGACCTTTTCGGCAACGAAAAGGGTAGATAGATGACCGTGCACGACAGAACCCGGCTTATAGACGCACCGCTTTGCTGTCACGCAAAAAAACAGGGAAGGCTCTTTGGAGCCTTCCCGTTGTTACATATTTGTGATTATATTCAAACGATTTTTCTTTCCCGCTCAAAGGCAAATCCATTTTCGAGGTTGTTCTCCGCTTTATACCTCTCTTAGGATTGCCGTTTCAAAGCACGGCTTTGAAACGGCAATGCGGGGAAAACTTTTGTTTTCCCCGCACCCCAGGTTCAATGCCGCAGGCATTGAACCTGATGCGCTAATAAGTGGATTGCGGTGGCTTCGCCCCCGCGCCCCCACCGGAGAGGAAACTTTTTTGTAAAAAAGTTTCCTCTCTGGACTCTCCTTCAAAAAACTTAAATGCGCCGCCCGTTAGGTGGTGGTAATTTGAAAAGTGCTTCGCCGCCCAAAACAAATTCTAGTCTCTAACCTATAATTCCTAGCTTTTAGCCGTCACAATCTATACGCCTTCGCCCCGTTTTCAAACGCAGTGAATATCTTTTCAAGCGTGTCCAGCGCGGTCTTTTCGTCGGGGAATGAAGCAAGTATTCTGTTTCCGTTAAGCTCGGTCGCTATTCCTGCCGAACCTACTATAGCAAACTTATCTTCTTTTTTTCCACCGTAATTCTTCGTGACAGAAAGCGTTTTGCAATCCATTATCTGATTTTTGTCCTGCGAAAAGATCAACATTGTTGTCACTCCTTAAACATTCTGTTTCGGTTTCTCGCTGTCCGAGCGTACTTTCTTTTCAACAAATGAACTGAGCATATCTTTAATGTCAATTCCCAGACCGTCCAGAAGTCCCGAAGAAGCCTGCGTTGTTGCTTCGGTTATGTCCTTTACAAGCTTTGCGGTGTTTCCGTCGCCGTACATCGTTATCTTGTCAATGTTTTCAAGCGGCTTTGCTATCGCCTGCGCTATAGCGGGCATTTGCTCGAAATACATCTGCAACACCGCCGCTTCTTCCATTTTGCGCATTGCCTCGGCTTTTTTGTCAAGACCCTCGGCTTCTGCAAGCGCCTTTGCCCTAACCGCTTCCGCTTCTGCAAGACCTTTCGCGCGGATACCCTCGGCTTCCTGCTCCGCCGCAAAGCGCGCCGCTTCTGCCTTTGCCTTTGCCGCGGCGGCTTCGTTTTCAGCCGTCACGAGAATTGCCGCGGCTTCGTTCTTTTTAATTTCAAGCTCCGCTTCGGCGTTTCTGATGTCCTCATACTTCTTCGCGTCGGCATTTTTGGAAATAGTGTACAATTCCGCGTCAGCCTTTTGCTGTGCGGCATATTTCTGCGCTTCGGCGGTCTTTTTTACTTCGGCTTCAAGAGCACGCTCTTTTATCTCGGCTTCTTTCGCCTTTATTTCAACTTCTTTTTCCTGGCGCGCAAGGTTTGCGTTGGCAGTGGTTATCTCAATGGTCTTGCGCTGTTCTTCTTCTTGAATTTTATACGCGGCGTCGGCTTCCGCCTGCTTTATATCGGCGGCACGTTTAAGCTCGGCTTGTTTAATTTCAAGCTCGTTCTGACGCACGGCGATAGCAGTTTCACTGTCAACTTTCGCGTCGTTAGCCTTGCGGTTAGCTTCGGCTTGTGCAATTCTGATATCGCGCTCGGCTTCCGCCTTGGAGATAGCGGCTTTTTTGCGTATCTGCATGGTATTGTCGATACCCATGTCGTTTATGACGCCGTTGTCGTCTACGAAGTTCTGGACATTGAACGAAACGATTTCCAGACCCATAGCCTTTAAGTCGGGGTCGGCGTTCTGGCGTACTTTATCGGCGAAAGCCTGGCGGTTGGAGATCATTTCCTCAAGCCGCATTTGTCCGACAATTTCACGCATATTGCCCTCGAGAACCTCGCGCGCAACGCTTGTTATGTACTGAACATTTTTGTTTAAGAAGTTCTGCTGGGCTTTTTCAATTGTCTCGGGAGCAGGGGAAATTTTAACGTTTACTACCGCGTCTATCATGATGTTGATATAATCGGCGGTAGGAACGGCCTGGGCGGTCTTTACGTCAACGGACATAAGGGCAAGCTCAAGCGTATCGCATCTTTCAAAAAACGGCAGTTTAACTGCTGCTTTACCAATAACGACCTTTGCTTTTCTGCGCAGACCGCTTATGATGAAAGCCTTATCGGGCGGGGCTTTGCGATAACCCGCCGCGAACATGATGATAATTATTACGAGCACGATCGCCGCAATAACTATCGGTGCAACAAGATTTTCGGGCATAAAAAACTCCTTTCAAAATACAGTGCATACAGGCTCAACCAATAAACCGACTGCACTATATATATTATACAACAAGTGATAGTGTCTTGTCAATAGAGCGGTAAAATTTTTTCGAGCGGCAAAGCGCTTTCAATTTCCAAACCGCCAAACGGGCGGCGCACGAAAGTTTTTTGAAAAGGGTGTCCAGAGGGAAAAACTTTTTTGTCAAAAAAGTTTTTCCCTTTGGTCGCGGCGATAGCCGCGAAATTGCGCTAGCTAGGCGCATCAGGTTAAATGCCTGCGGCATTGAACCTGGGGTGCGGGGAAAACAAGAGTTTTCCCCAATTTCCCGTTTCAAATGCAAGCATTTGAAACGGGAAACCGCTGGAGGGGAGCGGGGGAACCGGCAGGTGCCACCGCCGTTTGGTTTATCGACAGTTATAAATGAGCGAAGCACAAAACGGGTGTGCGCGTTTAAACCAAATCAACAGATTGAAAAGCGGAAAACTTTATAATTATGCTCCTATATACTAAAGCAAGTTTATTCAAGGAAGACAACGTTAAGGGCGCCGCGATTTTTGCTGAGCAGAGCGAAGTGAAAATCGCGAACGGAGCGTTAGCGGAGTGAGCAGCCGTGTAAGCGGCGCGGCGCCCGTCCCCTCGGAGCGGAACGCGTTTCGGGCGGGGGAGTTAGTTTCGGGGGCGTGCGTTTGAATTGCAGCAACGAAAGAACACCGACCTACTTTTCGGAAATGCGCCTATGGGCTAACGGAAAAGACGTTAATAGAGCCTAACGCATTTGTTTCCCCGCTCTGAGGTTTTTCTCTACTAAAGCTCATTACCGCTCAACACTTATTTTAGGATTGCCGTTTCAAAGCACGGCTTTGAAACGGCAATCCGGGGAAAACTCTTGTTTTCCCCGCACCCCAGGTTCAATGCCGCAGGCATTTAACCTGATGCGCTAAACTGGCGTTATTTCGCGGCTTCGCCGCGACCAGAGAGGAAACTTTTTTGAAAAAAGTTTCCTCTCTGGACTCTCCTTCAAAAAACTTTCGTGCGCCCGCTCGTTTTGTGGTTTGGAAATCAAACGCTGTCCGCCGCTCAAAACAACTTTTACTGACTACTGTACACTGCCACCCGCCGACAGGTCGAAAAATTTCCAAATAATTTCGATTTATACAAAAATACCTATTGACGTGAGCGATTTTTTGTTATATTATATAAAGTGTATAAGTGTATAAACATCAATTGGCAAAAAATTACATCCGTCATAAGAAAAGCGAGGTCGGAATGAATATATTAAACGAAATAATCGCGCTCGATAAAAAAGCCGCCGCATATGCCGAAGCCGAAATAAATTCCGAGAAAATGCGTTCGGAACAGCTGGACGGCGATCTGGCAAAAGCGCGCCGCGAAAAGATAGATAGTGAACGCGAGAAAATTGCACAGCAAAGACAACAACAGCTGTCGACCCTTTCCGAAAAACTTTCGGGCGCGGAAAAAGAACAAAACCGCCTTAAAAAAGAGGTTTCGGATATCTTTTCCGCAAATAAGGAAAAATGGAAGAACGAGATAATTTCACGAATAACGGAGGGATAATATGTCGTTCTCTTCAAACGCGATACTTGCCAAATCCCGCGCTGTCTACGGGCGAAGACTGACGCATGATGATTATGCAAAATTAGCGTCAATGACGAGCGTTCCCGACGTGTGCGAATATCTAAAGCAAACGCCGAGATATGAAAAGGCGCTTTCCGACATAAATCCGAGAATGATACACCGCGGGCGGCTGGAAGCAAGGCTTAGACGCGCAATGTACAACGTCTTTGAGAGCTTTCATATCTTCGACAGCAGAAACGGCTATTTTAGATTTATCGTGGCAAGGCTCGAAATTGAACAGATGATTTCCGCAGTAAGCGCGGTTATTTCCAAAAGCTCGGATTATTATATCGCGGCTCTGCCCGCGTTTATAAACGAACATTCCGAGGTCGACCTTCCCGCTCTGGCGAGCGCAGACAGCGTTTCCGAAGCGGCAAAAATTCTCGCAAAGTCGCAATATTGCTCGGGGAAAAAGCTTAGGAAAATGCTCCGCGAGGCTGAATCTACGGGAAAATTAAGCATTCCCGAATTTGAAAGCGCGCTTTATTCGGAATATTATTTTGATCTCCTCGAAGCTATCGAAAAGGAATATCACGGGCGCGAGAAGAAAGAGTTTAAAACCGTTGTCCTTAAAACCATAGATATGGAAAACGTCGTGTCTTTCTGCCGCGAGGCAAGGTTTTCGGGAATGAGCGCCGAGGAATGCCGCGAAATGCTTGTGCCTTTTAAATACAGGCTCTCCGCAGACGAGATAGAGGAGCTTGCAAAAGAAAAGGACATAGAAAAGATCGCGCGGTATCTGGAGAAAAAAGGCTGTCACGGCGGCAATTCCAAGAACATTGAGCTTCTGACGGATTCGATAAATCTCAAAAGCCTTGAAAAATCAATGCGCCTGTCGCAGAGCCCCGCAGTCGTTTATTTCGCGCTGACGCAGTGCCTGTCAATTGAACTGAAAAACATCAGAACGCTTATAGAAGGCGTGCGCTACGGCTTAAGCGGTGAAGAAATAATGAAGATGCTCGTGCAATGACAGTGTACAGTGTACGCATTATGCCCTTCAGGCAAAACGCTGTGTACAGTGTACAGCAAAGGTATCCGCTTTCGCGGATGAGATTTAGATTGTTTTTAGCTGGGAGGCACACGAGCAAAACTTTTACGGTTACTCTCAATAACGTTTCAGTCCGATAACAATCCAATAATGTCCGCGAAGCGGACACATTTTACTGAATACTGTCCACTGTCCACTGTATACTGTGGTCGGCAGCAACCACTGTTGAAAGAGAATGATGTTCAAATTTAAATACAACTATTGATAGTTGATCCACACAACCAAAGGCGGTGATATAACAATGGCGATCGAAAAAATGTCGCTGTGGTCTGTCGACGGCACGGAGGATAAACTCGACAAGGCTCTGGCGGCGTGCTGTGAAAGCGGGTCGTTCCAGTTTTCCTCGGGCGCGAAACAGCGCTCTGTAAACGAACAAGATCCCTATAGAGAAACGCTTTCAAAACTAATGGATCTTGTTTCAAACCTGAAACTTTCCGCAAAGAATTGCCCGTTCGACGAAGTTACGCTTGAAACGCCGGAAGAGTTCACGAAGTATTCGGACGAGCTTGTCGGGCGGTATGGAGAGCTGTCCGAGGCGCTGGCGGATATAAGCGGCAAACTCGACGAGCATAAGCGGACGGACGAATATGTAAAGCACCTTATGGGGCTTGACGTTTCGTTTAAAGAGCTTTTCTCGATGAAATACGTTAAAACACGGATAGGCAGACTTCCCGCAGACAGCGAAAAAAAGCTCGGATATTACACGAAAAAGTGCTTTGTGTTTCAGCCGTTTGAGCGAAACGGAGAGTTTGTCTACGGGGTGTATCTTGTGCCGAACGACCTCGCGGAATTTTCCGACGAGATAATGGACGCGCTGGGCTTTGAAAGAGCAAGACTGCCCGACTATATCGAGGATAACGCCGAGGACGCGGATAAAAAGCTCGGCGAGCTTATAGCGGCAGAGGAAGCGCAGAAAAAGAAGCTTGAGGAGGAGTTTTCGTATTTTATTGACAATACGAAAAAAGAGCTTCCGCCGATAATGTCAAAGCTGAAATTCAAGAGCGAATGTTTTGAGCTTAGGCAAAAGGCGATCATCTCAGCGGGAAGATTTTCCTTTTCGGGATATGCTCCGACCGCCGAAAGCAAAAGACTTTCCGAGCTTCTGAAAGAAGCGGGCGTTAGCTGCGACGAGATACCGATAGAACACAAAAACGCCTCGGACGAAGTTCCCGTGAAACTTAAAAACAACATCATAACGCGCCCGTTCGAGATGTTTATAAAAATGTACGGTCTGCCGTGTTACAGCGGATTTGACCCTACGCCGTATGTCGCGGTGACATATATGCTGATGTTCGGGATAATGTTCGGAGACGTCGGACAGGGACTTCTGATATCGCTTTTGGGGCTGATACTGACGAGGGTAACGAAAAATCCCCTGCCGCCGATTATGACAAGGCTCGGGATATTCTCCGCGTTGTTCGGCTGTGTATACGGCTCGGTATTCGGCATTGAAACGATAATAACGCCCATATACCACCGTGAAAACATCTGGCACGGAGTATGCAAACTGCTCGGTGGACTGGGAATACCCGAACACCCCGAAAACATTTTCCAGGCGGCAATGGTCGTGCTTATCTTCGCGCTGATCGTCGGAGCGATACTTATACTGATTTCGATTATTTTAAACACCGCAAAGAACTTCGGCAAGAAGAAAATAGGCGAGGCGCTTTTCTCCGTAAACGGCGTGTGCGGAGCGGTAGTATACGCCGCGCTGTTAGGCGGAGCGGGAGGCACGCTTCTGGGCGGACTGGATATGTTTAGCGTTCCGTATGTTATATGTCTTATTATCCTTCCTGCGGTATTGATTTTCCTGAAAGCTCCGCTGACTTCCCTCATTGAACACAGGAAAACGGAGTTCAGCATAGCCGAGGCGTTTATTGACATCTTAGAAGGAGCAATTACGTTTTTGTCAAATACCATGAGCTATCTGAGAATAGGCGGGTTCGTCCTTTCGCATGCGGGATTTATGCTCGTCGTTTCACAGCTCGCGGGAACGGCAGACCCGAACGCGCCCGTTACTGTCGGAACGGTAATAACCTATATCATCGGAAATCTTCTGGTTATGGGAATAGAAGGTCTGCTTTCGGGGATACAAGTCCTCAGACTTGAATTTTACGAGGTTTTCAGCCGTTTCTACGACGGAAACGGAAAAGTTTTCGAGCCTGTGTCGCTTGACGTTAATTTAGAACAAATTTAATTTCGGAGGAATTTATTATGAACCAGATAATGTTTTTCGTTTTGCCGCTTATAGCCGTGGCGCTCGTTATGTCGCCCGTATTCGTTGCGCTCTACAGAAAGAGCAAGGGCAAAAAGGTAAACGCAAAGCGCGCCGTTATAACAAACATCGCTTCGTTTTTCGGAGTTTTGCTTATGACAACGCTCCTGCCCTTTACGGGAGCGTTCGCCGCGACCGCTGACGCAGCCGCAAACGCCGCGGGAGCCTTTACCGATTCGGGAATTAAATACCTCGCCGCAGCTCTTTCTACGGGCGTAGGCTCGATCGCCGCAGGAATAGCCGTAGGCGCGGCAGCTCCCGCCGCTATCGGAGCAATTTCCGAAAACGAAAAGGTGTTCTCAAAGGCGCTTATTTTCGTTGCGCTCGGCGAGGGCGTAGCTATCTACGGTCTGCTTATTTCGATACTTATTCTGTTCGGCTGATAAACTGAAAACGGAGATAAGTAAAAGGCTATGAAGTTTTTTCTTATAAGCGACAACATCGACACGCGAATGGGAATGAGGATAGCGGGCATTGAGGGCGTTGTGGTGCATACGACGGAGGACGTTTCAAAGGCTCTCGACGACGCAATAAACGACAGCGAAATTGCGGTCGTTCTGATAACGGAGATATGCTCGAAGCTGTGCCATGACAAAATTTATGACATAAAGCTCAATCTTCGCCGTCCGCTTATTGTCGAAATTCCCGACAGACACGGCTCAAAGGGGATAACCGAATCTTTGAGCCGTTATGTAGAGGAATCGATCGGTATAAAACTTTAAATTATTTTCTATAGGAGATTTTCTATGGATTTAGACGAAATAAACCGCTCGAAAATGAAAATGTTTTCGGACAGCATAAACGAGCAAGCCGAAAGAGAAATAGCCGAAACTGCCGAGATAATACGCGAGCGGAAAAACGCCACGGGCATTGAAAAAGAAGAAGCCGCCGCACGGCTTGAACTTTCACAGCTCCGCCACGAACAAGCCGTATTTGAACAGCGCTATAAAAAGGAAATGTCAAGGTGCGACTTTGAAACGGTAAAGGCAGTAAGGATTTACAGAAAAGAGCTTGTCGACGGATTTTTCGACGAGATAAAACAGGAGCTTTCGGCTTTTGCAAAGAGCGAAAAATACGCCGATTATCTCAGACGTTCGCTTGAAAAAGCGAAAAACGCCCTCGGCGAAAACTGCGTTATTGTCTGCGCGCCGAAGGACGTTGAAAAGGTGGAAAAGCTCTGTAAAAACGAGGTGCGCTCGGACAACTCGATATTGCTCGGCGGGATAAGCGCGGCAAACGAGGAAAACGGTCTGTTCTGCGACTTTACGCTCGACAAGGCGCTCACCGACGAAAAGAGCGCGTTTTCCGACAAAAAAGAATTAAGATTGTGAGCGGGTGAATTTTTTGAACACGATTTATTCAATAAACGGACCTGTCGTAAAGTCCGCCTGCACAAAGGATTTTTCGATGCTCGAAATGGTGCTTGTGGGGGATAGGCGGCTTATCGGCGAGGTCATAGGCATAACCGATGAGCTTACGACCATTCAGGTCTACGAGGAAACGGCGGGGCTTAAAGTCGGAGAGCCTATTATAGGCACGGGCGCGCCCGTCTGCGCGAACTTAGGACCCGGGATAATCTCAAACATCTTTGACGGCATTGAGCGCCCGCTTAGGGATATGACAAAGCTGACGGGGGCGTTTGTAACCGAGGGGAGCGGGCTTTTCTCGCTCGACACCGAGCGGGAATTTGACGTTGCTATAACCGTAAAGGTCGGCGACAAATTAAAAGGCGGCGACATCTATTGTACTGCGCCCGAAACTCCGCTTATTACTCACAAATGCATGATACCGCCCGACATGAGCGGCGAGGTCGTATATGCCGCAAGAAACGGGAAGTATAAGGTAAACGACATTGTACTTAAACTGAAGCTTGAAAACGGCGATATAAAACAGCTTTCGCTCGTGCAGAAGTGGCCGATAAAAAGACCTCGTCCGATTAAGAAACATCTCCGCGCGACAGTGCCGCTGATAACGGGACAGCGCGTTATCGACACCATAATCCCCATAGCAAAGGGCGGAACGGCGGCTATTCCCGGCGGATTCGGCACGGGAAAGACCATGACCCAGCACCAGCTCGCGAAATGGTGCGACGCGGACATTATCGTTTATATCGGCTGCGGAGAGCGCGGAAACGAGATGACGCAGGTTCTCGAAGAATTTGCGGAGCTTACCGACCCGAAATCGGGCAGACCGCTCACCGACAGAACGGTCCTTATCGCAAACACCTCGAATATGCCCGTTGCGGCGCGCGAAGCGTCTATTTATACGGGAATAACCCTAGCCGAGTATTATCGCGATATGGGTTATCACATAGCGATAATGGCGGACTCAACCTCGCGCTGGGCTGAGGCGCTGCGCGAAATATCGGGCAGACTTGAAGAAATGCCCGCGGAAGAGGGCTTTCCCGCTTATCTCCCGTCTAGGCTCGCGGAGTTTTACGAGCGCGCGGGTTATGTCGAAACATTAAACGGCAAAGAAGGCTCGGTTACGATTATAGGCGCGGTATCTCCCCAAGGGTCGGACTTTTCGGAGCCCGTAACGCAGAACACAAAGCGCTTTGTAAGGTGCTTCTGGGCGCTGGATAAGTCGCTCGCTTATGCCAGACACTACCCCGCAATCGACTGGAACAGCAGTTATTCGGAATATGCCGAGGAGCTGGCGGATTATTTCAATTCCGTAAGTCCCGATTTTACGGAATTAAGGCACGAGCTTTCGTATATACTCAGCGAAGAAAACAAGCTAATGGAGATAGTAAAGCTCATTGGCGCGGACGTTCTCCCCGACGACCAGAAATTGACAATTGAAACAGCAAGAATTGTGCGTGTGGGTTTTTTACAGCAGAATGCCTATCACAAGGACGACACCTATGTTCCGCTTGAAAAGCAAAGACTGATGATGAAAGTAATCGTTGACCTTTACAAAAAGGCGCTTTCGGCGATAAGGGCGGGAGTTCCGCTTTCGGACATAAAAGCGCTCGGGCTTTTTGATAAGGCGGTAAAGATGAAATACGATATCCCGAACGATAAGCTGTCGATGTTTGACGATTATTTCAAAGAAATAGAAGAAAAAATTGACGCTCTTTCAATTTCTTAAACGAGGTAGATATGAATGATATTCAACATATAGGTCTTACGGACATAAACGGTCCGCTCATTGCGCTGGAGGGAGTAAAGGGCGCGGCATTTGACGAGATAGCAAGAATACGCCTTGAGGACGGCTCGGAGCGTATAGGGAGAGTTGTCGAGCTTGAGGGCGACAAGGTAATGCTCCAGGTCTTTGAGGGCACGCGCGGCATCTCGCTTAAAAACACGCGCACTACCTTTACGGGAAAGCCCCTCGAAATCCCGCTCTCTACCGAGATACTCGGAAGAATTTTCAGCGGCGCGGGAAAGCCTATTGACGGTCTTGGCGACGTGTTCCCCGAAAAAATGGGAAATATAAACGGGCGGGCGTTAAATCCCGTTGCGCGGCAATATCCGCGAAATTATATCCATACGGGAATTTCGTCCATAGACGCGCTTATGACGCTTATCAGAGGGCAAAAGCTCCCGATATTCTCGGGTTCGGGTCTGTCGCACAACAAGCTCGCCGTTCAAATAGCGCGCCAGGCGAAGATAACGGGCGAGGAAAACGCCGACTTTGCTATTGTTTTTGCGGCAATGGGCGTTCAGAACGACGTTGCGGATTATTTCCGACGTTCGTTTGAGGATACAGGCGCAATTGAAAGAGTGTGCATGTTTTTAAACCTGTCGAACGATCCTATTATTGAAAGGCTTTTAACGCCGCTTTGCGCGCTGACTGCGGCGGAATATCTGGCGTTTGAAAAGAATATGCATATACTTGTAATAATGACCGATATGACGAGCTATGCCGAGGCACTGCGCGAATTTTCTTCTTCAAAGGGCGAGATACCGGGAAGAAAAGGTTATCCCGGCTATCTTTATTCAAATCTTGCGTCAATTTACGAGCGCGCGGGGATAATAGAGGGAAGCACGGGAAGCGTAACGCAGATACCTATTCTAACCATGCCAAACGACGACATAACCCACCCCATCCCCGACCTCACGGCATATATAACCGAAGGGCAGATCGTTTTTGACCGAGAGCTTGACCAGATGGGAATTTACCCCGGAGTTTCGGTATTGCTCTCGCTTTCGAGACTTATGAAAGACGGCATAGGAGAGGGCTTTACGCGCGCCGACCATTCGGCGGTATCAAACCAGCTTTTTGCTTCATATGCGAAAGTTCAGGAAGCGAGAAGCCTTGCGTCGGTTATAGGCGAAGAAGAGCTGTCAAAGACGGATCGTGCATACATGGCGTTCGGCGAGCTTTTTGAAAGGCACTTTTTAAACCAAGGATTTGACGAAAACAGGTCAATTGACGAAACGCTTGATTTGGGCTGGGATCTGCTTTGCACGCTCCCTAGGTCGGAGCTTGACAGAATAGACGAGAAATTGCTTGACGAGCAGTATAACGAACAGCGCGGAAATAAATTCAGACTGTAGATAAAACCGCATCTACGTCGTCAACACCCCTGCGGCAGGCACAAAGCCTAGCCGCAGGGATGTTTCAGCGTTTTGCGCGAAACGCATAATGCGGTATCTGCGGCTTTCTCTACAGTCTGAAGATTGATTATCTGATATTTAAATATAACAGGGGGTGAGCTTGTGGCGGAGCAATTGTTTGCGACAAAGGGAAATCTTATAAAAGTAAGGCGCTCGCTAAAGCAAGCGCAGCTGGGATACGACCTTATGGACAGGAAACGGAGCGTGCTTGTCCGCGAAATGATGTCGCACATAGACGAAGCGAGGGAGCTGCGCGATGAGATAGACACGACGTATTCCGAAGCCTACCGCGCTCTTGAATACGCTAATATGACGCTCGGAGTTGTAAGCACGATAGCGAAGACGTTTCCTATAGAAAACTCGCTGAAGCTGTCGGTGCGCTCGGTTATGAGCGTTGAACTTCCGAAGCTTACCGCTGAACTTTCGCCGTCCGACAGACCGACATATCCCATGACGCTGACAAGCTCGGCGTTTGACGAGGCGTATATAAAATTCAATCGAGCGAAGGAGATAACCGTTCGGCTTGCCGAAACGGAGAACAGCATTTACCGCCTTGCGGAAGCGATAAAGAAAACGCAGAAGCGTGCGAACGCTCTTAAAAACATAATGATCCCGCGCTTTCAGCAGCAGTTGAAGTTTATTTCAAGCGCGCTGGACGAAAAGGAGCGCGAGGAGTTTTCACGGCAGAAAGTCATAAAACGAAGGAAAATGAAGTAAGCAAGGGGGAAAACCTTTTGAAAAAGGTTTTCCCCCTTGAACCCTCTTTCCAAAACTTTTATGCGCCGCCGCTGACGCGGCGAACGAAAACCGAACAGCTTTTCTTTACAACTCTAACCATCTTTTTACGTCATATTCAGCGAACAACCATTCCACCTTTACTGAATACTGTACCCTGTTTACTGTCAACTGCCAACAGCGGGTGCAGGGCGCGCAGCGCCCTGCAATTTTCCCCCTTCCCCATCGGGGAAGGGGGTCAGGGGGTTAGGGCGAGTGAGCGTTTATTTAGAGAAATAATGTTTGAAAAGAACCACAAATAGGTTTTTATACAAGCTGAGGCTAGAGTTTAAAACCCTAGCCTCCAAGTCTCTAGATGTGCATTCTTTTTACTATCTTAAACGCGAGTTCGCGTTCGGCAATAAGCGGCTTATTATGCGCAAAGAACACTATCCCGTCTACGGGCGCGGTTATCTCGCCGATAAGCTCTCCGTCATAAGGGTGGTATATCTGCGCTAAAACATCGCCCTTTGCCGCTTCTGCTCCTATCTCGCAGACTATTCGATATATCCCCGCCGACGGGCTGCGAACGTTCATCATATCGTCCTCGTTTATCGTTATACCCATTGAACCGCCGAGACATTTGTACTTTATCATTCCCATTCTCGACAAAAATCTTAAAACCGAGGACACACCTACACTCGCCGATTCTTCATCTATCTGCTCTTTGGTTTCGGTGTATACGGAAAATGCACTCGTTCCCGAGAGCTGGAGATTGTAATTAAGCGTTGTTCTGTCGAGCGGCGTGGGATTTCTGAGTATAACAAACGGAAGCCCGAAAAGGTTTGCGAGAGAGGTGTTTTCTTTTCCCGTTTCCATCATTCTCACATGCGGCACAAACAACCCCGAAATGTAAAACGACGCAAACTGAACGCAATATTTATAATTCTTTATCTCACGGAAAACTCCCGCGGCAATACGCTCGGTCGTTTCGCCGTTTTCATCTCCGGGAAACATTCGGTTTATGTCGGTATTGTCAAGACACCAGAAACGGCGGTTTGCGTTTATGCCGTAGTTATTTACACAGGGGATTATCAAAATCTCCCTGTCGTGGGCAATATCGCCCTGCTTTTCAAGCCTTGTGAGTATCTTCACAAGCTTTCCGCACATATACAGCTGCTGAATTTCATCTCCGCGGAGCGCGCCGATTATACAGCAGCTTTTTTCGCCCTTTCCGAATTTATAGCCCTTTACGCAAAAATCGCCGCGGTATAATCCCGTAAGGCTGTATATTATCTCTTCTTTCAATGACTTCACATTCTTTCCGAAAACATCAGAGTTAAAAACTTTTAGGCTGTATTTACAGCTTGTCAATTATTTGTTCTACATAGTATCCGTCTGCCCTTACGCCGTCAATTGCGTTTATAAAATCGGAAAAGCGCGAATATCCGTAGTCCGTAAAATCAAAGCCCTCGAACTTCTTTTTAATCTGCGTGGACAATGATTTAATGCTCGGCTTTCCGCTTTTAGCGACAAAGTCGCGGACAAACTGTTCTATTTCTTCCGTGCGCGCAAGGAAAGCGTCTTCTATCCTGATATAGCTTCCGTCTATATCTATCCCCGCAACGGCGGTAACAAGCTGTTTGAGAGTAATTGCGCCGATGTCTTTGAGATAATTATCGCCGTATTTCTTTCTTAAAATCTTTCCCAGAACAGGCAGAGAAATGGTGTTTCCATGTCTTACGGTCTGAATTTGAATTTCGCGCTTCACGGTATTCAGATCCGTTTTTTCCGAAGCGTCTTTCTTTTCATACTTCTTATTATACTTCTTTTCGGGTTTTTCTTCCTGCTTGTCATTAACAACACTTTCCGAAAGCGCAACGGAAGTATTCGTCCTGCAAAGTGCGCTCTGCTTGTCGAGGAATTTCGCAAAGGTTTTCGCTCCGAACCGCGTATAATCCACTTTTCCAAAAGAGCTTTCGACCTGCTTTTCGACAGCCGAGAGATTTTCCGAACCGTTTTTAACGGTTTTAAGATATGTTACGATTTTATCCGTTATCTCGCTTTCGTCAGGCAATCTTACTTCGGCATAAGCGGGCTTTGTTTCGGATTTTTGCTCTTGTTTTATCTCGGGATTTTGTTCTTGTTTTTGTTCAAGCTTTTGCTCGGGCTTCTGCTCTTGTTTTACTTCGGGCTTTTTTACGGGCTTCGGAGCATTTTCCGCAAGATAAACGGCAGTACTTTTGCGATATAGCGCGCTTTGTTTATCAAGGAACTTTGCGAAGCGCTTTGAGCCGAACCGCGAATAATCTATCTTTCCCAAAGTCGCGGTTACATATTGTTCGATCTTTGAGATGTCCTCGTGTCCGCCGTCCTTGCGTTTTAAGTAGCCGACAATAACGTCCGTTATCTCGCGGTCTGTCGGAAGGTTTTCGTTCTGCTTTATGGGCTTTTTCGGGGAATTTTTAAGCGTTACAAAAGTGTTGTTTCGGCGAAGCTCGGGGAAACTGTCTATAAAGTTTGAAAAACGATTAAAACCTATAGTGTCATAGTTTATGCTGCCGTATTTCGACGTAAGAAAAGCCTGTATTTTTAAAAGGTCGAGCCTTCCGTCATCGTTTTCGGAAACATAATCCAAAACGGCTTTTCTGAGCGTCTTTTCGTCATAGGTCATTGTCTGCTCAAATTCCTGATTAAGATATATAAACTTATGACAGCTCGATGTAAACGGAAGCGGAGTTTTAACTTCGCCTATCCCGACGACAAACTTTCCCGCTTCGCGCAGTCTTATTGCAAGGCGCGTGAAATCGCTGTCGCTCGTAACAAGCACAAATCCCTCTACATTTCCCGTATAGAGGATATCCATAGCGTCGATTATCATAGAAAAGTCGGTAGCGTTTTTTCCCGTGATATACGTCGTCTGCTGTACGGGCATTATTGAGTTGTTGAGCGCGGGATAGTGCCAGCCGTTCGAGCCTTTTTCCCAGTCGCCGTAGATACGCTTATAGGTAAGCTCGCCGAATTTTGCCGCTTCGGAAAGGATAAACGGCGCGTATTTTGCCGAAACATTGTCGCTGTCGATAAGAAGCGCGAGCCTTTTCTGTTCTGTCATAATTTCTCCTTAGATAGCCACGGGTATCTTTTCCGTAAACTCATGATATTTATAATCTTCGGCGGTAAAGCTGGTCTTTGTAAATTTATAGAAATCCGTTATATCCTCGACGTTCATTTTCGGCGCGGGATAGGGCTTTTTTTCTATAAGCCGCTTTACGGTCTCGATATGCCTGTCGTATATGTGCGCGTCGGCTATGACATGAACAAGCTCTCCCGCTTCAAGCCCGCTCGCCTTTGCGAGCATTATCACAAGCGCCGAATACTGGCACACGTTCCAGTTAGAAGCGGTGAGCATATCCTGTGAGCGCTGGTTTAAAATGGCGTTGAGCTTGCCTTTTGCCACGTTCAGCGTGAGCGAATAAGCGCACGGCGCAAGAGCCATTTCGTGGAGATCTTCGGGAATGAACATAGTGAGCAGTATTCTTCTTGACGAGGGATTATGCTTTAAGTCGTAAAGCGCTTTATCTACCTGGTCCATTTCCCCTTCGGGATATTTATGCTTTACGCTCATCTGATAGCCGTAGGCTTTTCCGATAGTTCCGTTTTTGTCCGCCCAGGCGTCCCATATTCTTGTGGAAAGCTCGTTTACGTTGTTTGACTTTTTCTGATAGATCCACAAAATTTCTTCTATCGCCGAGCGGTAGAACGTTCTGCGAAGGGTCAGCAGAGGAAATTCTTCGGAAAGGTCATAGCGGTTTACAAGCGCAAAGCGCTTTATGGTGTGCGCGGGAGTTCCGTCGTCCCAGCGCGGACGGACGGGATATTCCTCGTCCGAAACGCCGTTTTCAATTATATCGCGGCAATTTTGTATAAAGATCTCGTCGGCTCTGCTCATGGTAACTCCATTCTATAAATCACTTACGGTCGGTCTAATACTCATTATTGTTCACTTAAAATAAACATATCATAAATTACTTGTATCGCCTTTTCAAAATCAGCCTCGTTTATTGCAACGATTATATTAAGCTCGGACGACCCCTGGTCTATCATACGAATGTTTATGTCCGCATGTGAAAGCGCGGCAAATACGCGGGTAGCTATTCCCTTTACGGACTTCATTCCGCGTCCTACTACTGCGATAAGCGCAAGCCCGTCTATAATTTCAAAATGGTCGGGGCGCACCGTTTCGCGTATTCTCTCGGACAATTTCTCGCGCTGTCCGTCGAGCTCCTTTGAGTTTACGACAACACTTACGGTATCAATTCCCGTGGGGATATGCTCGGGGAATATCTCGTGATTTTCAAGCACCTGCAAAAGCCTTCTCATAAAGCCCTTGCTCGTGTTCATTCTGTCTTTTTCGATTGAGATAGCCGAAAAGTCCTTTTTGCCCGCGATACCCGTGATGACATATTTCGAGGGGATATTCTCCGCAGAGGGAACAATAAGCGTTCCTTTATCCTCGGGGGCGTTTGTGTTTTTGATGTTTATGGGGATATTCGCGCTTCTTACGGGGAAGATAGCGTCCTCGTGCAGAACGCCCGCGCCCATATACGAAAGCTCGCGAAGTTCGGAATAGGTTATTACTTCAATACCCTTGGGATCTTTTACTATCCTCGGGTCTGCGACAAGAAATCCCGAAACGTCGGTCCAGTTTTCATAGAGAGAAGCGTTCGCGGCTTTTGCAACGACAGAACCCGTAAAGTCCGAGCCGCCGCGTGAAAACGTTTTTATCGAGCCGTCGGGCATTGCTCCGTAAAAGCCCGGGATTACCGCGCGCGGCGTTCTGTCGAGGATTGCGCCTAGGCAGGCGTTTGTAACGTCCGCGTCAAATTTCCCGTCGCGGTCGAAGAAAATGCCCCTTGCCGCGTCTACAAACTCGTATCCGAGATAATTTGCGAGAATGATACCGTTCAGATATTCCCCGCGCGAAGCGGCATAATCGCGGTTTGTGCCGTTTCTGAACTGTGTTCCTATCTTAACATATTCGTCCTCAAGCGAAAGAGAAAGACCGAGTTCGGAAATTATTCCGTCATAGCGCTCTCTTATCGGCGCGAAAGCCTTTGCAAAATCCTCGCCCGAAACTACCATTTCATAACAGCGGTATAAAAGGTCAGTTACCTTAGTGTCGTCCTTAAAGCGCTTTCCGGGAGCGCTCGGAACGACATAACAGCGCTCGCTGTCCGCGCGGATTATGTCCGCTACCTTTTTGAACTGTTTTGCGTCAGCCAGCGAGCTGCCGCCGAATTTTACAACTTTGCTCATAACATTATCTCCTTAATATTATATTTATATATAAAAACATTATATTTTATTATAGCATATTCTGCGCGAAATTTCAATATGTATTTTGGAAAAAGAGCGCGGGGCGCTTTTAGAAGTAAAAGATAAGAGGCAAGATGTAAGAGTTTTAGCTGAAAGTCTGTTTGCTGATATGATGTACAAAAGCCCACTCGTGGTTCTATTCAAAAGTTGTTTCCCTCAATAACGCTCACTCGCCCCAACCCCCTGACCCCCTTCCCCTTCTAGAGGTTAGAATTTAGAGGTAAGAGGTAAGAAGTCAAAGGTAGTTTTGGAGATAAAGTTATTTGTTTTTCAGAGAAAGAGGCTGGAGGATAGAGTTTAAATCCTGGCGTTTTTCTTTAATATCAATTGCGACAAAAAACATATCACAAAAGTTTTTTCAAAAAGTACTTGATTTTTATGGGAAAATGGTGTATAATACAATGTGTATTTGTATAGAGTGTTCTCGATTATGGGCGCAGGCCCCGACAGCATTGCGCCGTGAACCATGTCAGGCGGGGAACCGAGCAGCATTAAGCGGAACGCCGTGTGTGTACGGCAAGCCTGCTCTCATAATCGAGAACATTTTTGGATTTATCTTGGGCTTTAAATTTTGTCGGCTCTCAGGCTGTAGAGAAAGCCCGTTATCTTGAATGAAACGGCGGTGTTAGCCGATGTATCTTGCTCTTTATCGTAAATATCGCCCGAAAACGTTTGACGATGTTATCTCGCAGGAGCATATAACTACTACCCTTAAAAACCAGATAAAAAACGGTTCGGCGGCTCACGCATATTTGTTTACGGGTTCGAGAGGAACGGGAAAGACCACCTGCGCAAAGATACTTGCGGCGGCGGTAAATTGTCTTTCGCCGAAAGACGGAAACCCTTGTCTTGAATGTGAAAGCTGCAGAGAGATCCTAAACGGCTCGGCGACGGATATTGTCGAAATGGACGCGGCTTCTAACAGAGGCGTTGACGACGTCAGACAGCTCCGCGACGAGGTTTCGTATTCGCCCGTTAGCTGTAAATACCGCGTTTATATCATAGACGAGGTGCATATGCTCACGCCCGAGGCGTTCAATGCGCTTTTGAAAACGCTTGAAGAACCGCCCGAACACGTAAAGTTCATTCTCGCGACAACGGAGCTTCATAAAGTTCCCGCGACAATTGTTTCAAGATGTCAGAGATTTGAGTTTCGCAGGATAGACGCGGCACAGAGCGCAGAGAGACTGCTCGAGGTCGCAAAAAAAGAGGGCGCTCAGCTTGACGAAGATGCGGCGCTCCTTATCTCGCGGCTTTCCGACGGAGGAATGAGAGACGCGCTGTCGCTTTTGGACAGGTGCGTTTCGTCGGATAAGCGTGTTACGGCTGAGACCGTGCGCGACTGCGCGGGCGTTGCGGACGACAAGTATCTGTTTGATTTTTCAGCAATGATAGCAAACGGCGACGTTGGCGGCTGTATAAGGCTTCTGTCGGAGCTTCACAAGGCTTCAAAGGATATGGCGCTTATAGTGGACGAGCTTTCGCTCCACTTCCGCGACCTTATGCTGTGCAAGACTGCGCCCGAGGACAAGTCGCTGCTTTCATGCATGCCGAACGAATATGAAGACGCCGCAAAGTGCGCGGAAATGTTTACGCTAGGCGATATACTCAGATGCTTAACGCTTCTTAGAGAATGTGCCGACGGAATGGGAAAAACCAGACAGCGCAAAACGTTTGCCGAGATGTGCTTTGTGAAAATGTGTACGGGAGCGTCGGTTGACAGCGGCGAAAGGACTGTTTCAAAGCGCGCCGAATACCGCGCGGTACAACCCCAAAAAGAAGAGTTTATACCTACTCCTCCCGAAAAGATGTCGCGCGAAAGTCGCTATAATCTGAGCCGCTTGCGCGAGGTCACAAAAGAGGTTATAAATCTTAATTCCGCGGAGAACAATGTAACTCCGAGCGATGAAAAAAACGAGCGCCCCGCAGAGAAAGTTTCCGATGAGGGTGCGCCTTTTGAAGAACCGCCTATTCCCGAAGAGCCTCCGAGCTCTGACGAGGGCGGGAGCGAGCATTTAACTGCCGAAAATAAAAATAAGCAGAATAAATCGGAAGTTGAAAACGCCTCAAAGGAAACAAAAATTGCCGAAAGCAAAGCTGATGTAAAGGCAATTTCCGAAACGGACGGCGCAAATCCCGAAGCTTCAGCCGAGGACAATGCTCCGAAACGTTCGGGAGATATTCCGAATGACGAATGGAAAGGGATAATCGAAAAGTGCGATTTTTTATCACAGACGCTTCTTAAAGATTCACAAGCGGAGTTTCGCGAAGGAACGCTTGTTGTTAAAACAAAAAGGACGTTTCTTTTGAACAATGCCGAAGCGGAAAACCTCAAAGAGCTTCAGAAGGCTATCTCCGAGGCGCTGGGATATAACGTAAAAATAAGGGTTGAAAAAATGAATGACAATTTCTCCGAAAGCCTGAGCGAAGCGGAAAAGCTTCTGCAAAGGGCGGGGAATATGGGAATAGACGTCAGGATAGGTTGAGCTGAAAAAGCCCCTGCTCCCGAAAAAAGATCGAAAGGACATTATTATGAAATCAAGACTTCCCGAAGAATATCGCAATTCAAACGCGAATATGAACCAGATGGTGAGAAAAGCTCAGAAGATGCAGGAAGAAATAACCCGCGTCCAGGAGGAGCTTCAGCAGAGAGAATTTAAAAAGCAGGTCGGCGGTGGCGCTCTTGAGCTTGTAATGACAGGCGACAAGAAGCTGAGGTCGGTTACTTTAAAGCCCGAAGTGGTAGATCCCGATGACATAGAAATGCTCCAGGATCTTATCATAAGCGGAGTGAATGAGATAATCGCTGAGATAGAAGAATACAGCGAAACGGAAATGGAAAAAATAACGGGCGGAGTTTCAATGCCCGGGTTGTTCTGACAGCAATTGGATAAAGAGGAGCTGTTAAAACTCCCGCCTGTTTTGTTTGCGCCGTTTCTGGCAGCAGGGGCGCTGATTGCATACTTTGGCGGCAGCTTTGCGGGCGGATTGACATTCGCCGCGGCTGCCGCTTTTTCCATTATATTTGCAAAAAAGCTGAAAAATGCGGTGATATGTTCGGCGGGAACGGCTATAGGCTCGGCGGCTATGCTGGTGTATATGATGTCTTACAGTATTCCCGTTACGGGATATGCGGGGCAAACCGTCACCACAACCGTAAAAGTAACGGACATAACCGACAATTCGGGAGATACCCAGCAGTTTGTAGGAGAGATGATGCTCGGAGCTATATCGGCAAGAGTAGATCTTTCGAGCGAATGCAGCGTTGAGGTCGGAGACGTTGCAACGGCGGTCGTTGATTTAGAGCAGACCGACAAAGAAAACGAGGTAAGAGACCTTGCAAACGGGATATTTCTTTCGGGGAATGTTGCCGTATTTTTAGATATTGAAAAACAAACCGACGAGATATCATATTTCTTTCAACAAATACGAAACGGCATGATAAGCCGACTTTCCGAAGAACTTTTCGGCGAGGAAAGGCAGCTTGCGCTGTCGATGTTTTTCGGAGAGGACAGCGAACTTTCTCAGACGCTTTCCGAGAGAATAAGAATAAGCGGAGTTTCGCATTTTACCGCTGTTTCGGGAGCACATTTCGCTGTTCTTGCTTCGGTCATTCTACGCTTCTTTCCGAACAAAAACCGCAGGGCGAGAGCGCTGTTTTCGTTTTTTATAACGCCGTGCGCGGTATTTTTCTTCGGGTTTACGCTTTCGGTTATGCGCTCGTCGCTTATGTTTCTGATAATGAGCGTCGCTCCGCTTTTCAAAAGAGAATCCGACCCGCTAAACTCGCTTTGCATTGCGGTTTGCATTATACTTATAACAATGCCGCAGGCTGTCCTCGACATTGGCTTTGCAATGTCGGTATTGGGAGTTTTCGGCGCGGGAATAGCAGGACCCGCCATAGCGGAAAAGCTGTGCGAGCTGCTGCCCGAAAAGGCTAAATTTGTTTCGGCGGCAATAACTGCCTTTATGTCATCGTTTTGCGCGGTCATTTGTACTGCGCCCATAAGCGCTGCGGCTTTTAAAGGGCTGTCGCTGAACGCGGTTGTGGCGTCGATATTGATAATGCCGCTGCTGACGATAGGAATGACGTTTATGCTGCTGCTCGGTCTGACGGGCGCGGGAATTTTTGCTATACCGATAGAGCTTTCGGTAAAGCTGATTATTATGATAGTAAACCTTTTCGGAAGCGAGCGCAGGGCGTTTATGGGGCTTAATTTCTTCGGAGCATGGGTATTGGCGGCGATATGCGCGATACTTGCGGCAATGGCGGCGCTTGGGAATATGAAAATGCTGTGGAGAAGCTGTGCAATAACGGCGGTTGTCGCAGTTTTATGCACGGCAGTTTCTTTCGGCATAAACGAAAACCGCAAAGAGATACGCTTTGTCGGAAACAGCACGACAAGCGCGGCGGTAGTATTATGCGGAGAAAAAGCGGACGTTTATATTGCGGGGAGCGGCGTTGGAATTGCCGACGACATTTCGCGATGTATGCGGGAAAACGGAGCGTATGAGATAAATATGCTGGCGGCGCTCGATTCGGATTTCAGCGGGGAACTTGCGCTCACAGAGCTTTTGCAGCTCACCGATATAGAGAGCGTTGTTCTGAGCGAAAACATTTCGGGAATACCCGCGCGGCTTGTAAGTGAAAATTCAACATTCTGCGTAAACGGCATGACAATTGCTTCGGCAAAGGCTTCGGACAGTGAAACGAGCGCTGACATTGTTCTGTATCACGGGACAATTACAAAGCCGCCGCAGACAAGCGCGGAGCTTGCAATTTACTTTACGAACACAAGTTATGAGCTGCCGAAAAACAGCGTAAATATATACAGGAACAGGGATCATTGTATAAAGCTTAATGGCAATGCAATAGTTGAACTAAGACCGTAGTTAAAAATATTCAACGACCAAAGTGAGGTTTAAAATTATATGTCGGATCATGTATCAATGCCGCTGGCGCTTGCGGCGGAACAGTTTGCGAAGCTTCCGGGGATAGGAATGAAGACGGCTCAAAGGCTGGCTTATTATATACTTAATCTTCCCGAAAACGAAGTTAAGGTTTTTGCGGAGAGTATAGTAAAGGCGCGGGAGAGCGTTCATCTTTGCTCGTGCTGTCAGAATTTTACGGAGCGGGAGATATGCTCGGTTTGCTCGGACAATGAGCGCGACAGGAGCGTTATATGCGTTGTGGAATCTCCGAAGGACGTTTCGGCGTTTGAGCGCGCGGGGGGATATAACGGGCTTTATCATGTTCTTCACGGGCTTTTGTCGCCTATGGACGGCATAACGGCGGAGAATTTGAAAATAAAGGAGCTTATTTCAAGGCTTGCCGACGTAAAGGAAGTAATAATGGCGACAAACCCGACGGTCGAGGGAGAAGCAACGGCGATGTACATCGGGCGGCTGATAAAGCCTATGGGGATAAAAGTAACGAGGCTGGCATACGGGCTTCCTGCGGGTTCGGCGCTGGAGTTTGCGGACGATGTAACGCTGTCAAAGGCGCTGGAGAATAGGAACGAAATTTAAACAAGGCACAAAGAACGCAAGGGGGACCCCATCTAGAAGCTAGAGTTTTAGAGGCTAGAGACTAGAAGATGTATTGAGCGGCGAAGCGCTTTTCTGTTCAAGTAACTTCACGGGCGGCGGCACGAAAGTTTTTTGAAAAGGGAGTCCAGAGGGGAAAAATTTTTTACAAAAAATTTTTCCCCTTTGGTCGCGGCGTAAGCCGCGAAATTTCGCAAATTAGCGCTAAAGGGTGCGGGGAAAACAAGAGTTTTCCCCGCATTGCCTTTCCAAATGCAAGCATTTGGAAAGGCAATCCAACAAAGATGTTTTGGGCGGGAAACAACCTCGAAAATGGATTTGCCTTAAAGCGGGAAAGAAATTCGCTCCCTTGTATAAAAGTTGTTCTTTTCAAACGCAATTTCTCTAAATAACGTTAATTCGCCTCAACCTGCTAGAGGTAAGAGGTTAGAAATAAGAGGTAAGAAGTCAAAGGTTGTTTTAAGGGTAAAGTTATTTGTTTTTCAGAGAAAGAGGCTGGAGGCTAGAGTTTAAGAGGAAAAGTTGTTTTCCACTCAAAACAAATTCTAACCTCCGGCCTCTTCCTTTAATAATCAAAAAACTTTTCCTCTCAAATGCTCCCGAATTTCTTACCTCTTATTTCTAACCTCTAACCTCTAGAAGGGGAAGGGGGTTAGGGCGAATGAGGGTTATTTAGGAAAACGACTTTTGAAGAGAACAACAAATAAAGGGTTTTATACAAGTGGAACGAAATTTCTTTCCCGCTTTAAGGCAAATCCATTTTCAAGGTTGTTTCCCGCTCAAAACCTCTCTTAGGTTTCCCGTTTCAAATGCTTGCATTTGAAACGGGAAATTGGGGAAAACTCTTGTTTTCCCCAAACCCTTTAGCGCT
>CANQFZ010000018.1 GCA_947600065.1 uncultured Clostridia bacterium
ATAAGCGGCGACCCGAAATCCGCTCAAGTAACAAGGCTGTTTCAGAACAAGTATCTCCCGCTGCTGAACGAGGAAAATGACGCTTTTGGGAAATGCGTGCTGGCTTATCGTTTTATTGTTTCAATTATGGATTATCTCGGATTTAAGTATGTCGGTAGAAACGAAAGAAGGCTGATAGAGCCCGAATTAGCCGAAGCTGCAGCCGAAATGCTCGAAAAGGGCGACAAGGCTTCGCGGGAAAAATACTTAAAAATCCATTCTAAACTACAGTTTTAGAATACAGTAAAAAGCTGCGGACACAATAACTGACTACTGTACACAGCGTTCAATGAGCGTTGCACGCAAAGCGTTCAACGCGTACACTGTCAACTGCCAACAGGGGTTGCGGGGGCGGTAGCCCCCGCAGTCTACCCCCTTCCCCTTCGGGGAATGGGGTAGGGGGTTGGGGCGAATGTTCGTTATTGAGGAAAACGGCTTTTGAAAAGAACAGCCTTTCCGCTATTACTGCATACTGTACACTGTAAATTGTATACTTGCAAATACCCCCCAGTATTGACAAACAGGTTTGCCTGTGTTATAATCAAAGGAGCGTTGGTAAAATGAATGAAAGGATAATTAGACTGTAAAAAGGTCAAGCCCCAGGCTGTTGAGAAAGTCCCGGATGCTAGGAAGCGTTGCTGCAACTAGCCTTTGTGGCTGTTGCAGCAGCGCTGACGCCGCAGATGGGGCTTTATCGACAGCCTGGAAAATTATATGGCTCTATCTGTAGACAATATTGTCAAAAAATACGGCAGCTATACAGCCGTAGACGGGCTTTCATTTGAAATGACAAGCCCGGGCGTCTTTGCGCTTTTGGGAACAAACGGCGCGGGAAAGACGACTTCTATCCGAATTATCCTAGGTATGCTCGCCGCAGACAGCGGAAGCGTAACTTGGGACGGGAAAAAATTTCTTGCGGCATATATGCCCGTGGGGTATCTTGCCGAAGAACGAGGACTTTACCCGAAGTATAAGATAAACGACCAGCTCACTTATTTTCTTAAACTCCGCGGAATGACGGGAACTGCCGCGAAAAACGCCCTCGACTATTGGTTTGAACGGCTTAATGTAACGGAGCACAGAAACAAGCGCGCCGAACAGCTCTCAAAAGGCAACCAGCAGAAAATTCAGCTTATTGCCGCTTTAGCGCCAAATCCCGAACTTATCATTCTTGACGAGCCGCTTTCGGGACTTGACCCCGTAAACGCCGAGCTGTTCAAAGGCGTAATTCGTGAGGAAATAAAGAAAGACAAGTTTATCATAATGTCCTCGCACCAGATGCCCACCATAGAGGAATTTTGCCGCGATATCGTAATAATGAACAAGGGCAAAACGCTTTTACAAGGAAATCTGAACGAGATAAAAAAAGGCTATGGGCGCGTAAAACTGACGGTAAAAGCAGAGGGCGACATAAGGAAATTCGCCGAGCAATGCGGGCTTTCCGTTACGGAAGAAACGCCTAACGGAAGTTCGTTTAATGTCCAGAGCGAGGAACAGGCGCACAGGCTTTTGAATATGATAATCGAAAGCAAAATACCGCTTATAAAATATGAGCTTCGCGAGCCGACGCTCAATGAGATTTTCATTGAAAAGGCAGGTGGCACAAATGAGGACTAAAGGCTGGAAGAACGTTTTGGCTTTTACGCTTGTTCAGCACATAAAGACCAAATCATTTATAATAGGTACTATAATCACCTGCGTTGTGCTTTCGACAATTTGCGTGCTGACAAATATGCTCCCCGTATGGCTGGGAGCAGACGAGGCAATTGAAGACGCCATTGGAAGCGCGAACGATACCTACAAGGATTTTGAGAATGTTTATGTCATTGACGAAACGGGTATTCTTATTGATGATGATTTTGCCGAAGCAAACAAACTCGGCGCGCATATGTCGAAAACCGAAAAGGACGCGGACAGCCTCGTAGATGAACTGTCATTAAAGGAGACTGCCGAGGCACTCGTAAAAATAACCGCCGAAAACGACGAGAACGGAAATCTTCTGGGATATACGGCGAAGATCTACTATTCAGAGGGCAGCAGCAGCACAAGCGCAGATTCGCTTTCCGACCTTGTTCATATGCTTGTTGACAAAAGGCGGATGACTATGCTCGGAGTTTCGGAAGAGGATTATGAAAAAACGCTGTATTATGTCGACTGCACAGCGCTTAAAGCAGGCTCTAAGCAGGTCGATATGTTTACAAGTATGATAAACTACATTGTTCCGCTTGTTCTTCCGCTGATTTTGTTTATTCTCATTTTCGCATACGGTCAGACAGTCGCACAGTCTATAGCGACAGAGAAAACAAGCCGCGTTATGGAACTTTTGCTTGTGTCTGTCAGACCCCTTGCAATCGTTATCGGAAAAGTGCTTGCAATGGGAATAGTGAGCTTTGGACAAGTGATACTTGTAAGCACGGTTTGCGGCATAAGCTTTGCGGTTTCCGCGCCGTTTGGGTTCTTGGGAAAGATGATGGGGATACTCGCAAACACGAATGTTGTAAGCAATGCGGGAGAATCGGCGGCGCAGGCGGGAGTTTCGCTTGATGAAATAGAGGTCGCAAAAGCAATAGGCGACCTTCTCAAAAACTTTACGCCGCTCAATATAATTCTTGTCTTTGTAATATTCATTCTGGGATTTTTGTTCTACTCGCTTATCGCGGCGCTTGTGGGAGCGTCGGTTTCGAGAATGGAAGATTTAGCGATGGCGATGCAGCCGTATTCGCTTATGGGCATTTTCGGAATGTACCTTGCGTATTGCCCTGTTTTGTTCAATGCGGAAAGTCTTGCGTCGGGCGTTGTTGAAAGCAACCCCGTACAGGTGTTCTCGTATTATTTCCCGCTGTCAAGCCCGTTTTCGCTTCCGGGAGCGATAATCCTCGGAAACCTTGATATGGCTCAGTCGCTTATTGCAACGGTTATCCTCGCGGCGTTCGTGGTGCTTATAGCCATTGTCGTCAGCAAGGTCTATGAAGCAATTATCCTCCATAACGGAAACAGAATAAAGTTCGGCGAAATACTCAAAATGGCGATGAGAAAGTAAACCCAACGCACAAAGACGCGCAAGGGGGACCCTTTTGAAAAAGGGTCCCCCTTGGACCCCTCCCAAAACTTTTATGTCCCGCCGCTGACGCGGCGGACGATAACCGAACAACGCTTCCATTATCCGACCGCGCCATAAGGCGCGGCACGAAAGTTTTTTGAAAGGGGTTTCCAAAGGGGAAAAATTTTTTTCAAAAAATTTTTCCCCTTTGGTCGCGGCGAAGCCGCGAAACTGCGCTAGCTAGGCGCATCAGATTAAATGCCTTCGGCATTGAATCTGGGGTGCGGGGAAAACAAGAGTTTCCCTTCTAGAGGTTAGAAGTTAGAGGTAAGAGGTAAGAGCTTAAACGTTGTTTTGGCGATAAAGTATTTTGATGTTCAGAGAAAGAAGCTAGAGGCTAGAATTTGTTTCAAGCGGAAAACGACCTTTCCGTTTCAAATTCTAGCCTTTTTATATGTCGTATTCATCAAACAGCTTTTCGGCTGTTACTGCATACTGTACCGGCGTTTTGCCCGAAGGGCATAATGCGTACCCTGTCAACTGCCAACAGGCGGGTTCGGGGCGAATGAGCGTTATTGTGTACAAGCTAAAAACTTTTATTAATTTCTTAGCATAAGCAATATTTTTCAAAAAAATGCTTAAAAAATGAAAAAAGGTACTTGACAAAAAGAAATAAAGATGATATAATGATAAAGCATTCAATGCGGGTGTAGTTCAATGGTAGAATCCCAGCCTTCCAAGCTGGTCGCGTGGGTTCGATTCCCATCACCCGCTCCATACAGTAAACGATATGTGTATAGTTAATAATACACGGTAAACAGTAAATTGTAGGCGTGTCTTTTGTGTGAAAACGCAACTGGTTTGTCTGTCACTTACTGTTTATTTTTAATGTAGGCTGTAATAGCTATGAGTTCTGCGCCATTAGCTCAGCTGGATAGAGCAACCGCCTTCTAAGCGGTAGGTCGAAGGTTCGAATCCTTCATGGCGTGCCAATATTCAGATAACACGGTGGGTATAGCTTAGTCGGTTAAAGCGCCGGATTGTGGTCCCGGAGACCGAGGGTTCGAATCCCTCTCCCCACCCCATTTGATTTTTGGAGGTTGGAAGTAAGCAATTGCTCTTGCTTCCAACCTCAGCTTTTAGAGGTTAGAGATTAGAGGTAAGAGGTAAGAAATAAAAAGAGCTTTTGAGAGTTAAAGCTTTTTGATTGTCATAAAGAAGAAGCCGGAAGCCGGAATTTGATTTGAAAGGAAAAGTTGTTCGCCGTTCAAAACAAATTCTAATCTCTAGCAGAAGGTAAGAATTTGAAAACCATACGCTGAATTTAAATTCGGCACAAATTAAATTACACTGGGATATAGCCAAGCGGTAAGGCAAGGGACTTTGACTCCCTCATCGCGCAGGTTCAAATCCTGCTATCCCAACCACGCATTGAAGCCCACCTTTACGGTGGGCTTCAACGCTGCACATTTTTACTTTGAATTGCCCTTATGGCAATTCAATTTTTGCTTCGCAAAAACCGTAAAAATGCGCACTTCCCGAAAAGTAGTTTTAAATTCTAACTTGCCAAAATCTTTTTTGTAAAGGTTAGACATATACTGACAGGCACACCCAAACTTTCGTTTGGGTGTGCCTGTGTTAAAGAAGGGTATTATGAAAACGTCTGAGATTATCAGCGTGTTTTCTTTCTGGAAATAACGACTGCCGCGCCTGCGAGGGCAACTATGCCGAGCGTGAGGGAAAGTCCTGCAACGCCCGTGTCGGGAGAGGTTGCGCCGCTGCCGCTTGAGTTGCTGTCGGTAGATGTCTCGCTGTCGGTGCTGTCGGAAGATGTCTCACTATCCGAGCTTGTTTCGCTGTCAGAGCTGTCGGCGGGCTTGTTGCTTTGCTTTTCGGTAGTAAGTACATACTCGCTGAAGTGGTCGGTCTTAAATACCGCATAACCGTCTTCAACGACTGCGTTCATGTCGGTATATGTGCCGTCGTCTTCTACGCGATAAACGTAAATTGTCTTGTCCTTCATAGCTTCGGGAATGGGGATCTTTACTGTTACCGCGCCCGTAGGCTCAACTTCTTTTCCGTCCTTCATAAAGGAAATTTCAAAGGTGCTTTTGGTCATGTCGGTCTTGTCCTCGACTGCCTTTACGGAAAGAGCCGCGCCTTCTTCAACTGCGCCGCTGTCAGCAGAAGCCTCAATGCCTGTGGTTTCGTCGGTGTAATCGGTGATAGGACGAACATAGTTGTAGTGAACAGTAATACGGTAGATCGGACCACATAATTTCTCCCATTGCTCCTGTGAACCTGTATAATATATGTCGGTTAAATTAAGGCAATGATTAAAGCTTGAATTCATGTTTAACCGTGTTACACTTTCGGGAATTACCACAGTAGTAAGATTTTCACAATAAGAAAAAGCATCTACTCCAATGCTGGTTGCTCCGTCGGGAATATCAATACTTTTAAGATTTGTACAACCCATAAACGCTTCTACTTGTACAAACGCCAAGTTTTTCGGGAGATTTACATTTTCAAGATTTATGCAATCCGCAAAAGCGCCTTGTTTTAAATATTTGATATTATCGGGGATAATATATGATTTATCTGTTTTTCCTGCGGGATATCTTATAAGCGTAGTTTTATCCTTGTTGAACATAATGCCGTCTACCGAACAGAAGCTTTCGTTTTTATCGGAAACATTTATTTCTTTAAGTCCTGTGCAGCCGCCGAAAATGCTTCGCCCGACAATCGCCGAGACTTTTTCGGGAATAGTTATGCTTTCAAGGCTTGTGCAGTTAGTAAATCCGCCGATTTCAGTCAGTCCTTTAGGCAAGCTTATGTTTGTAAGACTTTTACAGTTTCTGAAAGTACTTCCGAGTTTAGTTACGCTGTCGGGGATCTTTATGCTTTCAAGGCTTTCGCAGTTATCAAAAGCGCCATTTCCTATTGTCTTTACGCTTTCGGGAATGGTCACGCTTTCAAGGGCTTTACAGTCTTTAAAAGCGCTCTCTCCGATCTCTACGACATTGTTAGGAATAACAACGTTCTTAACATCGCTCTTGCAGTCGATCAAAACGTTATCAACTACGCATAATCCGTTTTCGTCAAAGGTCTGGGCAAAATGTATCTCGGCGTCTCCAAACACATATTCCTGCGCGGTCTTATTATCAAATTCTTCGTGCGTGCCGCTATCCATAGGATATTCATAATCCACGCTATCTTTTCCGGTATAAACGTGTGCACCAACGCCTATTTTGTTCCAATCGTCTATATTGCCCTCAAAATATACATCTTTCAGATTTGTACAATTGTAAAAAGTACCGCTTCCGATAAATGAAATATTCTTCGGCAGCGTTACGCTCGTAAGGCTTGTACATCCGGAAAAAACGCCCTGAATTTCGTCTACGTCGCTCGGAATAACTATGCTTGTAAGACTTGTACAATTCTCAAAAGCATGGTCGTCTATCGCCCAAATGCTTTCGGGAATGTTTATTTTTTTAAGGTTTTCACATTCTCCAAAAGCATAAAAACCAATACTTCCTACGCCCTCGGATATTGTCACGCTTTCAAGACCTTTACAGTTGTAAAATGCCCAAGCACCTATTCCTGTCACACTTTCGGGGATAGTTATATTTGTAATTTTGGAATTTGAATCAAAGGCATTAGCGTTAATATTCGTAACGCTTTCGGGAATAGTAACCTCTCCCTCGCACGCGCCTCCGTCGATCAATATGTTGTTTACAACAACGAGCGGATTTTCCTTTCTTCTATCTTCGAGCCACTGTGTTCCGGAAAAAGCACCGCCTCCAAAACTTGTCAAATGTTCTGGAATTGTTATATTTTTAAGGTTCGTACAACCCCAAAATGCTTCTTTGCCGATACTTGTCACGCTGTCGGGTATAACAACGCTTTCAAGGTTCTCGCAAGCTTCAAAAGCGCCCTCAAAAATTCTTTCCACGCCGTCGGGAATAATTATCTCTTTAGCTTCTTTTCCTTTTTCAGTAAGTCCTCCTACAACAGATCCTGCTATATCGAGGTATCCGTTCGGGTCTACGATGTTTCCGTATTCGTCCTTTTCCACCGTCTGCGAGGTTTCAGCCATAACCGTCGGCATAACGGCGGGGCTTGCCATAAGTGCGCCTGCAAGTAAAATTGCGCTTAGCTTTCTGATTTTCATATTTCCTCCTTATTCCTTGCGGTAAATCTTTTTGCCGCGCAATTTTCCCGCAAAAACAAAAAGTGCGCAGCGTTGAAGCCGCGCACTTGTAAAAATGCAAGCTTCAATCACTGCGACGTAAATTGTTTTCGAACTCGAAAATATATTATAGGACAAGTATACGAAAAACAGCATGCACTTTTACCGAGTAAAAGTGTATACCTATCCTAACTTAATATTCAATTTACGTCGCAAGCAAATTATACCACAATTAAAAATAATTGTCAATAATTATTTTAAAAATTCGCCGTGACATTTTTAGAAACAAGCCGTTAAAAATTTTCAGACTGTATAAAAAGTCCTGCTTCAGACTGTAGAGAAAGTCCCAGATGCAAGGAAGCGGTGCTACGGCTAGGCTTTGTGCCTGCCGTAGTGCCGCTGACACAGCAGATGGGGCTTTATCTACAGTCTGAAAAATTTTTTGAGCAATTTTCGTCAAAAAAATTTAAAAAAGTTAATGACAAAAACAAAGTTTTATGATATAATACAGATGTATTTACACATACCTTGAATTTGAATTACAAACGAAAGGAAAGAACATAATGGTATACCGAGTTTATGTTGAAAAGAAAAAGCTGTTTGCGGTGGAAAGCGCGGAGGTACTTTCAGACCTTACGACCGCCCTCGGAATGAAGGGCGTTAAGAATGTCCGCGTTATAAACCGCTATGACGCAGAGGGACTTTCAAAAGAGGATTTTGAAAAGGCTGTGCCGACCGTTTTCTCCGAGCCGCCTGTCGATGATGTTTATTATGAACTTCCAACGACCGAGGCTGACGAGCGTATGTTCGCGGTAGAGTTTCTGCCGGGGCAATTCGACCAAAGAGCCGACAGCGCGGGACAGTGTATACAAATGCTGTGCAAGGGTGAAAGACCCGACGTTAAATACGCTAAAATATACATCTTAAAGGGCGATATCTCGGACGAGGATTTTGCGCGGATAAAGCACTATCTTATAAACGCCGTAGAATCGCGCGAATGCGGGTTTGAGGAAAAGAAAACGCTTAAGGTCAGCTATTCTATCCCGACCGAAGTTGAAACGCTCAAAGGCTTTAATGAAAAGACAGATGACGAGCTTGCCGAGTTTGTCACAAAATACGGTCTGGCTATGGACAACGACGACATTAAATTCTGTCAGGAATATTTCAGAAAAGAACAGCGCGACCCTACCATAACCGAGATACGCATGATAGACACCTACTGGAGCGACCACTGCCGCCATACTACCTTTGGCACAATTATAGACAAAGCGGAGATCGAGCCTAAATATATCGCCGATACATTCAACAAGTATCAGCTTCATAGAATTGACCTCGGCAGGCAGAACAAGCCCGTTTGCCTTATGGACATTGCGACGCTTGCCGCAAAGAAGCTGAAAAAGGACGGACTTTTGGACGACCTCGACGAGAGCGAGGAGATAAACGCCTGCTCGGTCAAAGTTAAAGTTGACGTAAACGGCAAGGAAGAAAACTGGCTGCTTATGTTCAAAAACGAGACCCATAACCATCCTACCGAAATCGAGCCTTTCGGCGGCGCGGCGACCTGCCTCGGAGGAGCGATACGCGACCCGCTTTCGGGGCGCTCGTATGTATACCAGGCTATGAGAGTTACGGGCGCAAGCGACCCGCTTTTGCCGATAGAACAAACGCTCCCCGGAAAGCTCCCGCCGAGAAAGATAACGACGACTGCTGCGGCGGGCTATTCTTCATACGGAAATCAGATAGGACTTGCGACGGGTCATGTCGCCGAAATTTATCATTCGGGATATATGGCTAAAAGAATGGAAATAGGCGCGGTAATTGGCGCCGCTCCCGAAGAAAATGTAAGGAGAGAACGTCCCGCGGCGGGCGATGTCGTTATACTGCTCGGCGGAAGAACGGGGCGCGACGGCTGCGGCGGAGCGACAGGCTCTTCAAAGGCTCACTCGGTTCAGTCGCTCGAAAGCTGCGGAGCGGAAGTTCAGAAAGGTAACGCTCCCGAAGAAAGAAAGCTTCAGAGACTGTTCAGAGAGCCCGAAGCAACACGCCTTATAAAGCGCTGTAACGATTTCGGCGCGGGCGGTGTTTCGGTCGCTATAGGAGAGCTTGCGGACGGACTGGAGATCGACCTCGACAAAGTACCGAAGAAATACGACGGTCTTGACGGAACGGAGCTTGCTATTTCCGAAAGCCAGGAGAGAATGGCGGTCGTTGTTGCTAAAAAAGACGCGAAAAAGTTTATGGCTCTGGCGGCTAAGGAAAATCTCGAAAGCACCATTGTCGCAGAGGTAAAGGCAGAACCGCGCCTTAGAATGAACTGGAACGGGAAAACGATTGTTGACATTTCGCGCGAATTTCTGAACTCAAACGGCGCGGAAAAGCACACGACCGTTTATGTTCCGAATGTTGACGTTAAATATAACTCCGACCGGAAATACAGCGGCGTTTCGGATACGAAAGAGGGCTGGGAAAGACTTGTGAGCGACCTTAACGTCTGCTCGCAGAGAGGACTTGTACAGCGCTTTGACAGCACTATCGGCGCGGGAACGGTGCTTATGCCGTTTTCGGGGCGCTATCAGCAAACGCCCGCTCAGGCTATGGCGGCGAAACTTCCCGTGCTTGGCGGAAAAACTACGACCGCTTCAATTATGGGCTGGGGCTTCAATCCCTCCGTTTCACAGCAGTCGCCCTATCACGGCGCGGTGTGCGCGGTAGTTGAGAGCGTGGCAAAGGTCGTTGCGGCGGGCGGCGCGTTTGACAAATGCCGTCTTACATTCCAGGAATATTTCGAGCGCACAAACGGAAAACCCGAACGCTGGGGAAAGCCTTTTGCGGCGCTGCTCGGCGCGTATGAAGCGCAGATAAGGCTCGGACTTCCCGCTATAGGCGGAAAGGACAGTATGAGCGGAACATTCGAGCATATCGACGTTCCCCCAACGCTCGTTTCGTTTGCAGTCTGCACGGCAAACGCAAAGGACATTATTTCCTCGGAATTTAAGATACCCTACAGCAAGATAGGCTATATCGCTCCCGAATACGACAAGAACGGTCTGCCCGATTTTGAGAGCGTAAAGACGGTGTTCAAGACCGTTGAAAAGCTGATAAAAAACGGCAAGGCTATCTCTGTAAGAAGCGTTGCAAACGGTGGGTTGGCCGAGGCTGTCTTTAAGATGACGCTCGGAAACCATGTGGGCGCGAAGCTTGAAAAATTGTCCGAAGAAGAGCTGTTTACTCCCGTTTACGGAGCGTTCGTTCTGGAGCTTGAAAATGACTTTAAGGAATCGGACGTTATCGTTATAGGCGAGACGATAGCCGACTACAAGCTGATAAGCGGCGGCACCGAGCTTGAATTAGCAAAGCTTGAAGAAAAGTGGGACAATGTTCTCGAACCCGTTTTCAGACAGAAAACAAACTTCCTTCCCGAAATCGAAAAGATATCGTATACAGAAGGCTGCGAGCTTCTTACAACTCACATCTCCCCGAAAATTGCAAGCCCGAAAGTTCTTATCCCCGTATTCCCGGGAACTAACTGCGAGTATGACACTGCCGCGGCATTTGAGAGATACGGCGGCACTTCGGAGATATTTGTCATAAGAAATCTTTCGGCAAGCGACATTGAAGAAAGCGTAGAGCAGTTTGCAAAGCTTGCTTCAAGCGCGCAGATAATAGCGATACCCGGAGGTTTTTCGGGAGGCGACGAGCCCGAAGGCTCTGCGAAGTTTATAAACGCGTTCTTCCGCAATCCCAAGATAACCGAAGAAGTAGAGAATATGCTCTACAAGCGCGACGGGCTTATGCTCGGCATCTGCAACGGCTTCCAGGCGCTGATAAAGCTTGGGCTTGTGCCGTTCGGGCATATCGTTCCCGCGACGGAAAATTCGCCTACGCTTACTTATAACAAGATAGGCCGCCATCAGTCGCAGCTTGTTTACACAAAAATTACCTCGAACAAATCGCCGTGGCTGGCAAACTGCAAGGTCGGAGATATCCACGCTATCCCGATATCTCACGGCGAGGGCAGACTTGTCGCAAGCGGCGAAGCTCTAAGAAAGATGATAGACAACGGGCAGATCGCCATGCAATATGTCGACCTAAAGGGCGAACCGACAATGAACACGCGCTATAATCCGAACGGTTCTATGTGCGCTATAGAGGGAATAATTTCCCCCGACGGGCGCGTTCTCGGAAAAATGGGACACACCGAGCGCCTTACCGACTTTGTCGCGAAGAACGTTGACGGAAACAAGGACCAGCCTATCTTTAAGAGCGGTATTGAATATTTTAAGTGATTTTCAGCTGTAAGCTCATGATACTAAAATATGCAGTTTGAAAGTATATAGTGTACAGTTTACAGTGTACAGCAGAATGTATCCGCTTCGCGGATAAGATTTAGATTGTTTTGGAATTTTTAAGAGCGTACAAAGCATAATGGTTTGTACGCTCTTTTCTTATGCTTATATAAAGTAAGTCTTTTTCCCTAAGCCGATATATTTTCCGTATAGAAATATCCGCCCTTTTCGAGGACGGATATTTGAATTTCTTGATAATTCGGATTGCAGAAATTATCTCTTTGAGAACTGCGGAGCGCGTCTTGCTGCCTTCAAGCCGTACTTCTTTCTTTCCTTCATTCTCGGGTCGCGAGTGAGGAAGCCCGCTTTCTTGAGTACGGGACGGAGCTCGTCGCTGTACTGGAGAAGCGCTCTCGAAAGTCCGTGGCGGATAGCGCCCGCCTGACCCGTAACACCGCCGCCCGCAACAGTGCAGACGATATCAAATTTTCCAACAGTGTCAGTAAGCGTAAGGGGCTGGCGAACTATAAGCTTTAATGTGTCAAGACCGAAATAGTCGTCGATGTCTCTGTTGTTTATAGTAATTTTGCCGCTTCCGATATAAACTCTAACGCGCGCAACAGAGTGCTTTCTTCTGCCCGTTCCGTAGTAATAAGGTTTAGATTCGTACATTCAAAAGCCCTCCTTAAAATTTGTACTCAACGGGCTTTTGAGCCGCGTTGTTGTGCTCTGCGCCCGCATAGCAGC
This sequence comes from uncultured Clostridia bacterium, assembly GCA_947600065.1. Taxonomy (GTDB): domain Bacteria; phylum Bacillota; class Clostridia; order Oscillospirales; family Ruminococcaceae; genus CAG-115. The sequence goes on from CANQFZ010000018.1 coordinate 12,305, forward strand.
GAAGTCTCGTCAGAGCCTTTCTTCCGATAGTAGTATCGGGAACCATTCCGTTTACCGCAAGCGTCATAGCCTTGCAGGGATTTGTTTTCATAAGCTTGTCATAGCTTACTTCTTTGAGGTGACCGATATAGCCCGTGTGCCATCTGTAAAACTTTTTCTCAAGCTTCTTTCCTGTGAGGACCGCTTTTGCGCAGTTTACGATAATAACATGATCGCCGCAGTCGCAGTGAGGCGCGAAGGTCGGTTTGTGCTTTCCTCTGAGCAGATGAGCGGCAGTAGCCGCAACTCTTCCGAGCGGCTTGTCGGCAGCGTCGAGAATGTACCAGCTGCGCTCAACTGTCTTTGCGTTAGGCATATAAGTTGACATTTATTTTCCTCCTGTAAAGATTTTTAAAATTTTATTTGCAACATTTGTTATTATAGCGCCTTTTTCTTCGTTTGTCAAGTAGTTTTTCACGCAATTTTAAAATATATCGCGTTTTCTTTATGTTTCTCTTTATTTCTCTCTGTTTTTCTCAATTTCTCTTAATTCATTTCAATTTTCTGCAATATTATAATTTAGTGAGCATATCGTTGAAATTCAAAGAAATAGTCAGCATTTAAGCGTTATTTTTGATTTTTGGCAATATTAAGTGTTGACAAAATAAAATAACAGTGCTAAAATAAAATCAAACAATTGAACAGATGTTCAATTGAACAAATTTTTAAGAGGTTTTATGAAGAACGAAATTATAAACGAGCTTCCGTCTTGTGAGCTTATACACGCCCACCCCATGGAAATTGAAACTATCCGAAAGAAAATGCCCGACGACGACACGCTTATCGACCTCGCGGAGCTGTTTAAGGTATTCGGCGACAGCACGCGCATAAAGATATTAAGCGCGCTCTCGGAAAAAGAGCTTTGCGTCTGCGACCTGTCGACCGCCGTCGGAATGTCGAGCAGCGCGGTTTCACATCAGCTGAAGATACTGAAAAACGCCGAGCTTGTCAGCTTTCGCCGCGACGGAAAAACCGTGTTCTACTTCCTAGCAGACGACCATGTAAACACCATTTTAAAGCAGGGACTTGAACACGTCAACGAATAAAGGGACGTATGATATGAATTTCTGGGACAATATCGCAGGATTTTACGACTTAGCTGAGGCTGTAAACGGCAAGGTCTACAATCAAATGCTCTCAATAACGACGCGGCTTGTGCCAAAGGGTGCGAGGGTCCTTGACTGTGCGGCGGGTACGGGCGCGCTGTCGTTTGCGGCGGCTAAAAAAGCAAAGAGCGTTCTCTGCACGGATTTATCCAAAAATATGCTCAAAACAGCTAAAATAAAGGCAAAGGCAATGAACGTTAAAAACGTTTCATTTGACGTAAGGAATATTTTCGACATTAAAGACCCCAATGATACTTATGATATAGTTATTGCGGGAAATGTGCTTCATCTTCTTGAAAATCCCGAAGTCGCGGTCAAAGAAATGTACAGGGTATTAAAGCCGAACGGAAAACTGCTTTTGCCGACATTTGCTACAAAGGACAAGGGAAAAACGCTTTTAAAGCTGTATAGGCTTTTGGGATATAAACCCCAATCGGAATATTCTCCCGACGAATTTAAAACAATGCTTAAAAACTGCGGTCACGGCAGGTTAAGAACAAAGCTTATAGACGGGCTTGTTCCCTGCTGTTATGCGGTTATTGTAAAAGAGTAATTTTTTGAGAAAGGAATTTGCACCATGAAAAAGACATTTAAGCTCATCGACCTTGACTGCGCTAACTGCGCGGCAAAAATGGAAACGGCGATAAAGAAGATCGACGGCGTAAATAACGCAACCGTCAGCTTTATGACCCAAAAAATGACGATAGAAGCCGACGACGATAAATTTGACGAGATAGTGAAAAAGGCTGTCGAGTGCATTAAAAAAGTCGAACCCGACTGTACGGTAGTGTTAAAATGAGCAGAAAACATAAAAAAATGCTGACAAGAATTATTGTCGCGGCGGTTTTGTTTGTGGGCGGGCTGTTCTTGCCGCATAATTGTGAAACATTCTCGGTGATGTGGTTTATAAGGCTCGGGGTTTTCCTCGCGGCTTATCTTACGGCAGGCTGGGACGTCTTGTGGAAAGCTGTCCGCAACATATCCCACGGGCAGGTGTTTGACGAAAACTTTCTTATGGCTATAGCTTCAATCGGCGCAATGATAATCGGAGAATATTCCGAGGGAGCGGCGGTTATGATATTTTACCAGGTGGGAGAATTGTTCCAAGGGCTTGCCGTGGGGAAATCGCGGAAGTCTATCTCGGATATGATGGACATAAATCCCGAAAGCGCAAATGTTGAGCGCAACGGCGAAGTTATCGAAGTTGAGCCCGATGAAGTTGAGGTTGGCGAAACCATTGTCATAAAGCCCGGTGAAAAAGTGCCGCTGGACGGCGTTGTTATTTTCGGTTCAAGCGGACTGAATACCGCCGCTCTGACGGGCGAGAGCGCTCTCACAGATGTGACCGAGGGCGACGAGATATACAGCGGCTCGGTCAATACAAACGGACTTTTGAAAGTGATAGTTACAAAGCCCTACAGCGACTCAACGGTATCGAAAATTCTCGAGCTTGTGGAAAATTCCTCGGAGAATAAGGCAAAGACCGAGAGCTTTATAACGCGCTTTGCGAGGGTGTATACGCCGATTGTGGTTATTTCGGCGGTATTGCTTGCGGTAATTCCTCCGCTGTTATTTAAGGGAAATTGGAGCGATTGGATTTACAGGGCGCTTACGTTTTTGGTCGTGAGCTGTCCTTGCGCGCTGGTAATTTCCGTTCCGCTGTCATATTTCGGCGGGATAGGCGCGGCGGCGAGACACGGCATAATGATAAAAGGCGCGAACTATCTCGAAGGACTTGCAAAGGCGAAGATATTTGTTTTTGATAAGACGGGCACGCTTACAAAAGGGAGCTTTTCAGTGTCGGAAATTAAGCCCGACAAGGCTCCGGGATTGTCGGAAAGTGAACTGCTGAACTTATGTGCGGCGGCCGAAAGGATATCCAACCACCCCATAGCGCGGTCGATTGTAAACGCCGCGGAAAGTGAAAATATACCCAAAGCCGAAAGCGCGGAAGAAATAGCGGGCTTCGGCGTTCGGGCAATAATAAACGGGAAAGAGATACTCGCGGGCAACGCGCGGTTTATGAAAAAAGAGGGTATCTTTAAAGAAGAGCCGAGCGCTTCGGGAACGGTCGTTTTCTGCGCCTGCGGCGGGAAGTATGCGGGGAGCATAACGGTAAGCGATACGCCGAAAGATAACGCAAAAGAAGCGCTTTCGGAGCTTGACGCTAGGAAGATAATGCTGACGGGCGACAGGAAGGAAGCCGCCGAGGATATTGCGCAAAAACTCGGGATAGACGAGGTGAGAGCGCAGCTTTTGCCCGACGGAAAAGTAAAGGCTGTAGAGGAGATATTTGCAGAAAAGCCGAAGGACAGCGCGCTTGTTTTTGTGGGCGACGGTATGAACGACGCGCCGTCGCTTGCGAGAGCGGACATAGGGATAGCGATGGGCGCGCTCGGGTCGGACGCGGCGATAGAAGCGGCGGACGTTGTGCTTATGAATGACAATATAAGCTGTATTCCGCTTTCGGTGAAGATCGCGGCGAAAACGCGCAGGATAGTGACGGAGAACATTGTTTTCGCACTTGCGGTGAAGGTGGGAGTTCTGGTGCTGTCGGCGCTGGGATTTGCCAATATGTGGGCGGCAGTCTTTGCGGACGTGGGCGTTTCGGTTATTGCGATATTGAATGCCATGAGGACGATTAGGAGCTAGAAGCGCAAGGGGAAAACCTTTTGAAAAAGGTTTTCCCCTTGAACCCCTTTCCAAAACTTTTACTTGCCGCCGCTGGCGCGGCGGACGATAACCAAACAGCGCTTACGTTTAGAAGTAAGTGGCAAGAAGCTGTTTTGAGCGGCGAAGCGCTTTAAATTTAAAACCACCTGACGAGCGGGCGCACGAAAGTTTTTTGAAGGAAAGTCCAGAGAGGAAACTTTTTTGTCAAAAAAGTTTCCTCTCTGGTCGCGGCGAAGCCGCGAAACGGCGCAAGCCAAGCGCTAAAGGGTGCGGGGAAAACAAGAGTTTCCCTTCTAGAGGTAAGAAGTAAGAAGTAAGAGGTAAGAAGTCAAAGGTAGTTTTGGCGAAAAAGTTATTTGGTGTTCAGAGAAAGAGGCTGGAGGCTAGAGTTTAAGAGGAAAAAAGTTTTCCGCTTATAACAAATTCTAGCTTCTAGCTTCTTCTTTGTAATAATCAATAAACTTAAATCCTAAAAAGCTCCTCGAATTTCTTACTTCTTATTTCTAATCTCTAACCTCTAGAAGGGGTTTTCCCCGCATTGCCGTTTCAAAGCCGTGCTTTGAAACGGCAATCCTACAAAGATGTTTTGAGCGTAAAACAACCTACAGTATGAAAAAACTTTTGAGCGGGAAAGAAGTTCGCTAAGGTTATCAAAAGTGATAAACGAGCGAACCTATTTCCCGCTTTTCGTTTTGATATTTAATTCAGCGCGATTTGCTTATGTATTCAAGGCAATCAACGATTTCAGCGTCATTTTTCCCGTGAGCTTTGAGCCATTCGATCAATGCGGCAATTACATCTGTTTGTATTTCCTCGTTCATTTCTTCGTTCATTTTCTCACTTCCTTTCATAATGGGCTTTCTTATGCCTCATTATATCACAAACTTTGTGATTTATCAAGTCTTTTTTAATTCAGATATCTTAAATATCACGGTACTGCACTATATATATCGTTCTAAACAGATAAGGGGTAGCCTTTTCAAAGGCTACCCCCCCTGTTTTTTTGCTTATGCCGTGATGTGTGTTAAAGCTTATCTGCTTCTTGATTTCTTCTTTGCAAGAACTACCGTAAAGCAGCCCGACAGTGCGATAAGTACGGCTATTGCCGACATATCAAAGCCTGTTTCGGGAGACTTCTCGGGATCTTGCTCGGGATCTTTTTCAGGCTCTTGTTCGGGCAATACCGCGCGTATCTTCGCTTCGTATTCTGCGCCGATATTTGCGATTTCGTCATAGAGCGCCGCTACAGCGTCCATGTCGCTTATAAAGGCAAACTCGGTTTCTACGCCGAGCAGAGCGTTTTCAGCCTCTTCTTGAAGCTTTTCGATAGCTGCCGTAAGCTCGCTAAGATCTGTTCCGTCCTTCTCTGCAAGAGCCTTTATGGCTTCCGTTGTTTCATCTGCCGCCGCATTTACGCCATACATTGCGTTTGACTGGAACAACGCGAATATTGTTGAGTCATACATATCCTGGAGTTTTTCGCCGTAATAATTTATCTTTTCAACTTCGTCGTCTGTTCCGACCGCCAATTTCATTCCTACACTTGCTATCGCTGTTGCAAACTTGAGATAATTTCTTAATTCTTCGAACTGTTCCTGGTTTATATAAGTACACTTCGGGCCAAATTCTTTTATTGCCGCGTCATATTCTTCGAGCGCATACTTATCTACCCACAAGAACACGGCCTTGCGCCAGAGATCGTCTGATTTATCCTCGATCTCGCCCAGAAGCTCGTCTGTTTTCTCCCAATTTAAAACGTCGTTTTCAGCTATTATCTTTTGAACAGCGGCGTAGTTATCCTCTATCAGCTTCAAAACTTCCGCTTTCTCTTCTTCTGTTACATAGTCGAGTCCTTCTACGGTTGCTTTTGCGTTTCTTACAATGCTGGTCGCAAGCGGCTTTGTATAAGCGAGATTTACAGTACCCTCGTACTTCTTGATGTTCTTTTTTATCTCGTCCTTTGTCTTTGTCGCAATTTCATCTCTTACAGACTTTATAGCTTCATCAAGATCTTTCTTATACTGAACTCTTTCTTCGTCGGTGAGCATTGTAAAGTTCTCGATATCATCTGTATAGCTCTTTTCTACTCCAACAAGAAATGCTTCGAGGTATTCTGCGGAAACATCAGTTCTGAAATTATCCACTACTTCGATATACGCGTCCATGACCTCAACCGCAATATTGCCCTTTACTACCGTATCATTATCATCAAGAGCGTCTACAGCCTTTTCCGCGTCGGCTTTGAGGGCTTCTATAGCTGCCTTCATGTCGCTGCGGTCCTTGCCGTCTATCTCTTCGGCTTCTTTAATTATGTCGGTTACATTCTGTGTGACCTCGGAGATTCTTGCTTTTGCACAAAGCGTGTTGAGTTCTGCCCATTCGCTAAGTATACCGTTTATGGTATCGTCATACAGTTTTACCTGTTCATCAATATCCGTCAAAGTTTCATACTCTTTGAGCAAATCGTCGAGCTTTGTGATTATGTCATTCAGCACTTCATCAACCTTGCCCTCGGGCGCATACTCAAACCACTCGGGGTTGTCGTCTACGGCTTTTTGGAAATAGTCCTTATACTCCGTAACTTCGTCTTTAACCATGTCCTTGTTTGCATCAACAATGGTTTTGTCTATTTCATTAAACGCCGAGTCAAGTATTTCGAAAGATTTGTCAATGATTCCTTCCGCCGGTAAATTTTTGATATCTTCCAATGCATCGCGCTCGATATCCTCAAGCGTCTTTATCAATGCGTCCGCTTCTTCCCTTGTCATAGTGCCGTCATTTACATAATCCTCGGTCTCGGCTTTGTAATATTCTACTACGTTATTCAAAGCCGCTACTTCGTACATTATTTCTGCGCCGTCTACAAACTCATCATAAAGCTCGCCTATTTCCTCATAAGTATTATAATCAGCAAGCTTTTCTAAAGCGAAATCTCTGAGATACTCCGTACGGGTTATTGCCAGCTCTGCTACATCTTCCTTGCAATAAGTAAGATATTCGTTTATATCGCTTATATTGCGCTCGGCATAATCCTCTATATGCTGAGCAACTTCCGCTTTGTAGTCTTCTATGCCGAGAGCGGTAAAGCTGAACTTATAATAGCCCTCTTTGGTGTCGGCTGTGCCTGTGCCCGAATAGTTGTTTACATAAACAGGACTGTACTCGTCAGTCGTTTCTCTGAGCCAGATGACGTGCGCGCCTTTTTCAAGCTCAATTTCTATCTCGCCGTTTTCATTTGTCGTTACCGTAATGCCGTCCTCGCCGTCAATGCTTATCATAAATTCGGTATCGGGAATAGCAGTTTTGTCTTCAAGCTGTACGGGGATAGTAACGGTATAAGTCTCGGGAGATTGGTCGTTTGCTATGATTATGCGAGGCTCGGTAATCTCATAGGTGAGTCTGCCGTTTTTCAGGTTTGCCAGAATATAGTCCATAACTATCTGGTCTTCGCCGCCAAGCTCGCCGACCTTTGTTCCGTCTTTAATGCCGTTAAATGTTCCGACATAGTTGTTTGTTGCAAGAAGGAGCTTTGTCTCGTTGTCATTGAGATCGAGCTTCGTTCCGTCAGCAAGCGTTATGTCTACGACCTTTTCGCCTGTCGCTCCTGCGGGGTCGTAAGAATAGCTAAAGCCGCCCGCCTGTAAAAAGCTGCCGCTTACGCTTTCTCTTTCGAGCATACCCGTTTCGTCCTGTCCTGTCATTTTAAGACCAATTTCAAGAGCCGTGCGGAGCATTTGGGGAGTAACCTCGTATACCTCTACCATATTTCCGTGGTTAAAGGCATTTAAAACATCGCCGCGCGTTACTGTTCCCGCGGGGAGCGTCTGACCTATGCCGCCGCCGTTTTCAACGGCAATAATGGGAAGGTCAATTCCGTTGTTCTCTGCAAATTCTCTTGCATATTCTGCGAAAGCGTCGGTAACGAAATCGCCGTACGCCGTTTCAACAATACGCGACTCTGCATAGTCCCAGCAGATATAATCGCCCCAGAGAGGAATGTCGTTTACGCAAAGCTTTTCGCCGAGAATTTCATTCTGCTCGGACTGAATGTCGGAAAGCGTCTTTTCTACTGCGGCTTTCTTTGTTGTGCCGTTTTCGTTGAGGGGATATTCGTCTGCCTCAGCCTTGTTGAGCACATCGCAGGTAGCGGAAGCGCCGTTTGCATCGAAGGTAATTTCAACCTTTCCGATGTTTGTAAACTGTGTTCCTGTCTGAACAACGGGGATAGAAACGCCGCTTTTTGTATATGTATTTTGTTCTACGGTGTGGCTGTGACCGTCGATCACTGCCGTTATTTCTTTAAGCTCGTCTTCCGAAAGACCGTCGAGCAGATCTTTGCTCGTGCAGCTTACTGCAGCCTCGCTGTCGCCGAGGTGGGTGATAAGAACGATAGCGTCGGTCTTATCTTTAAGCTTCGCTATCTCGTCTTTCGCCGCTTGTATCTCGTCGCCGAAAGTAACGCCCGTGAGTTTCGCGGGATTTGTAGAAGTCGCGGTGTTCTTTGTGGTAATGCCGACAAAGCCTATTTTCTTGCCGCCTGCTTCTATAACCGCGCTGCTTTCAAGAAGGGCCTTTCCGTCCTTCATTACGTTTGCGCTGAGTATCGGGAACGCTGCCGCTTCTTCGAGCTTTTTGAGCTGATCCGTTCCGAAATCGAACTCATGGTTTCCCGCCGCCATAACGTCATAGCCTGCGGCGTTCATCATTTCAATAACGTCCTCGCCCTGTGAAATTGTCGCAAAGGACGCGCCCTGCACTGCGTCGCCCGCGTCTACAAGAAGCGAGTTTACTGTAGACGCTTTCATTGCGGCAGCCTGCGCCATGCCTATGGCTGTTTTGCTTGTGCCGACAACGCCGTGAATGTCGTTTGTCGTAAAGATGGTGACCGTTTCGGTATCAGCCGCGAATGCCCCCGCGGGCAGCAATGAAAATACCATTGCCACGGACACCAGTATCGACAATACTTTTTCTTTTAGTTTCATACTTTCTCCTTTTTTTCATGATGAAATTCGCGCGTTGAAATTAAAAACGTGCATTTTCCCCGCAAAGGAAAACCCTGCCTGCCTCACCACCTTACATCGAATTTACAATTGCATTATACCACAAACTGTTTTATTTTGCAATAAGGCAATCATAAAATTACATATTTTTCATAATTTCGCTGAGAACTTTCCTTGTTTTATCGAAAATATTCCCGCCCGCGACTTTATCAAGGTCTTCATCTGACATCTCACCGCTTGCATTAAGCTGACTGAAAAGCTCTTTTGCCTTTTCCTCGTCAAGTTCAATTCCGTTTTCTTTTGCAAGAGCGAGAATTTCATCAGAGGACTTCGCTTCTTTGAGCTTTGCTATAAGTTCTTCTTTGTTCATATGTTTAAGCTCCTTTCATGAGATGATAATCGGCTCTTTAAAAGAAGCCGCCGAAAAATTCGAGAAATTTGTCAAAAATGTTCCCGCCCGCGACTTTTTCGAGGTCGTCGTCCGAAAGTTCGCCGCTTGCATTAAGCTGACTGAAAAGCTCTTTAGCCTTATCTTCACTAAGTTCAATTCCGTTTTCTTTTGCAAGAGCCAGAATGTCGTCCACAGACTTAACTTCTTTCAGCTTGGAAATAAATTCTTCTTTGTTCATTTGTTTAAGCTCCTTTCATAAGGTGATACTCGGCTCTTTAAAAGAAGCCGCCGAAAAATTCGAGAAATTTGTCATAACTCTTTCCCACGCGACACTGTCGAGGTCGTCCAAAAGCTCACTGCTCCGCATAGCTCTTTTCCGCTATCTGTCTAAACCACTCGAGAAAGCCGATACCTCCCGCAACTTTGTCGAGGTCGTCGTCCGAAAGCTCGCCGCTTGCATTAAGCTGATTAAAAAGTTCTTTAGCCTTTTCCTCGTCAAGTTCAATTCCATTTTCTTTCGCTAGAGCGAGAATTTCATCAGAGGACTTTGCTTCTTTGAGCTTTGCTATAAGTTCTTCCTTGTTCATATGTTTAAGCTCCTTTCGAGGGTTTAAACGTTGGGGTGTTGTTTATGGAACTGATCTAAACCTCTTGACAGCATATCCATAAACCCGCTGCCGCCCGCGACTTTATCAAGGTCTTCATCTGACATCTCACCGCTTGCATTAAGCTGACTGAAAAGTTCCTTTGCCTTTTCCTCGTCAAGTTCAATTCCGCTTTCCTTTGCGAGAGCAAGAACGTCCTCTGCGGACTTTGCTTCTTTGAGCTTTGCAATAAATTCTTCTTTCTGCATACAACTTCACTCCCTTCGGTTTTTCACTGTTTTGTGATAACCGCCTTATCATTAGTCATTTGGTGTGAAAAACTGCTCGTCAAATTATTCAAATTTCCTTTGGATAAGACTGGCATACATCACTAATCCGCCTGCGACCTTGTCGAGTTCGTCGTCCGAAATTTCGCCGCTTGCGTTAAGCTCGGCGAAAAGTTCCTTCGCCTTTTCCTCGTCAAGTTCAATTCCGTTTTCCTTTGCGAGAGCAAGAATTTCATCTGCGGACTTCGCTTCTTTGAGCTTTGCTATAAATTCTTCTTTGTTCATAAGTTCAGGCTCCTTTGTTATTGTTTGAATACCCAATCTAAATACTGCCGCATATTTGGACCAAGCTCATATCCGCCGGCAACTTTGTCGAGATTGTCGTCCGAAAGCTCGCCGCTTGCGTTTAACTCGGCGAAAAGCTCATTTTCTTCGTCAAGTTCAATTCCGTTTTCTTTTGCAAGAGCGAGGATTTCATCGGCGGACTTCGCTTCTTTGAGCTTTGCAATAAGTTCTTCTTTGTTCATAAAGCCATACCTCCGTTTTTGGAGCCTGCTTCGGATATGTGCTGTCCGAAGCAGACACCGCGAATGTGAGCCTATTATCTGCCAAACAGGCTGCCTACCCAATGCTTTATCGTGTCAACTATTCCGCCGCCCGCTACTGCTTCAAGCTCGTCGTCAGAAAGCTCGCCTGTCTGGTTGCTTATCATTTTAAACAACTCCTCAGCCTTGTCGTCAGCAAGCTCCAGCCCACATTCTTTTGCGATAGCCTTTATTTCGTCCACCGACTTCGCGTCCTTGACCTTGTTTACAAATTCTTCCATAGCAACTTCTCCTTTTAAAATTTATTTGAAACGCACCTGCGTGGTTTCACCCGTTTAAATTATACAGCTTAAAAAGCTGTCGGACTGTATATACAACCCTATTTATGGTTCTTTTAAAACGCTGTTTCTCTCAATAACGTTTATTTGCCCTATCCCCCTGCCCCCTTCCCCGAAGGGGAAGTGGGAGAATGTGGGGGCTGCCGTCCCCACGCCCCCGCTTTTAGAGGTTAGAGGTAAGAGGTAAGAAAAATACAGGTGGTTTGGAATATAAAGTTATTTGTTTTCCAAAGTAAGAGGCTGGAGACTAGAATACTTAACTCTCACCTCTAAAAAGCACTTTTTACACATATCTGTTTACCGATACGGTTCGCTTTATATCCTCATTTTCGGGCAGGAAAGCGCCTGCTCCGCGCCGCCCGAAACTTCAATTCCCGCGGCTTTAAGCTCGTTTATAAACGCCTCGGAGAGCGCGTTTCCCGAAAAATCCTGCATAATATTCATAAAGAACTTTCCGTTCACCGCATTCACTTCTGCAATTACATGACTTCCCGACGGGTCAACATATGTTCTCACAGACTTTATGTAAGGCTCAAGAGCGCCGAGGGTGTTCATTCTTACATAGCTTAAAGTAAGGTTTACCAGCCTTAAATTCTCCTTAGACGCCGCTCTGAAAGCCTCGCGTATCTTTTCGAGATCGCCGAGGGCAAGTATCTTCCTTTCGTTGTAAAGCTTCCTTTGCAATGCGCTTTGCATATATTCGTCTGTGGACTGATATGCCGCCATCTGACGGCAGATACCGTTCAGCTTTTCGGGAGTTAATTCGCGCATTTCGTCCGTATAATTTAGGGCGATAACGCCTGTGATGTTGTTATGTGCAAGCGGCTTTTTCAAAAACGCGCGGTAGTTTTTCATAAGAACTATTCTGAACGGCGCGTCAAATTTTTCGCATATCCCGAACGTTGCTTTCGCGAACATATTTGCGAGCATAATTGCTGGAGTAGAGCCGTTTTTCTTGCAATAGTCCACAAACTCCGCTTCCGAAAACTCTATTTCAAAAACGGTCTGCCTGCTCGTGTCTGTATCCATTATCCTATCCCATGTAACCGCAGAGGGCATATCGGGCTTTTTCGCATTGTCCTGCTGTTCCTCGGAAGTTTTAATATCAAGATAGGGGTCTCTTCTCTCCTCATCAGAAACTGGCATTTCTGACGTGCGGATATTGTCGGCGGGGAGAGAGGTCTTATATTCTTCGGTTATGTAATAATAGAGCGTTGTTTTTATAAGCTCCATAATTCCCGTAGCGTCCGTTATGGAATGTATCATGTCGAAATAAACCGTATCTCCGAAATAGTTTACGGCGAGGGCATGAAAGTTCGATTCTTCGGAAAGAAGCGTAACGGGCTCGGAACTGTTTGTAATAACGATAGGCTCGTCATTCGGAACGACCGAATGCAAAAGCTCGTCTTTCAGAACAAATTTCACCGAAAAGTAATCATAACGTTTTATCGCGATATCCACGGCTTTTCTCAAAGCCTTTTCATCTACCGCGTCAATAAGTTTTACGGCTATTCTTACGGTGTGACGGCAGTTGTTTGTAGAGCGATAAAATCCCGATATTCCCGAAGGGTTGTTTTTCATATGAGTTTATCCTTTCAAATAGTTTCATTCAAAAAGCCCCGTCTTTTCCAAAAGCTTTCTCAGCTTTTTAAGGGCGGCGTATTGCAGAAAACGAACGTTCGCATAGCTTATTCCTACCTTTTCAGCAGTTTCTTTCGCGGAATATCCTCGGTAAAACCGAAAGACGATTATTTTACGCTCACGTTCGGGGAGCTGTTCGAGAGCGTCTGCAAGGGCTTCGAGCGTTTCCTCGGAAAGCGGTTTTTCCTCCGACGAGGAAAACAACTCCCGAAGCTCATCGTCATCTGCCGAAATCGGCGTTTTTTCAAGGCTTCTGTAGTAGTCTATGACGGTGTTTCGCGTTATGGCGTAGAGCCAAGTGCTTACGGCGGCGCGTTCGGGGTCGTAGCTTTCCAAAGCGGATATGGCGTTTAAAAACACCTGCTGTACGATATCCGCGCGGTCGTGTTCGTTTCTGACATGAGAACATATGTAGCGCTCGACCTTTTCGCGGTAGGCATTGTAGAGTTCTTCGGGAGTTATCTTCATTTTTTCGGATCGCTCCCCGACTTTCTAATGTCCGTTTCACCCGCGGCGTTTATATCAAGCTCGCTGTCCTCAAGCAGAACGCCGTCGTCTTCGCAGTCGGCTATTATTTTATCGAGGCGCTTGTTTGAGGCGAAACGCTGAAAGTCAAACAGCCTGCGAATTGTATCTTCAATCTTTTCCATATTTACTCCAAACGGCAGATCCTGTTTTAAAGGCAACTGTTCTTTATCTTGCGTTTCACTTATTTATACGGAGAAAATTCTTTTTTGTTAGAGGTTATAAAAAATTTTCAGCTTATGTAAAACAAGGTCGTGTTTCAGACTGTAGAGAAAGTCCCAGACGCTGACAACGCAGATGGGGCTTTATCTACAGTCTGAATTTTTTTAGAAGGCGGTCGTCTGTCCCACATATTCCGTATCGTCGAGCCGCTGGCGCGCGACAAGCTCCGCGAACTTGCCGTTCTTTTCAATCAATTCATTATAAGAACCGTCCTCGACAATTTTCCCTTTTTCAAGGTATATTATCCTGTCGCACTGTTTAATGGTCGAGAGCCTGTGCGCTATGACAATTCTCGTGCATTTAAGCCTGTCGAGCGACTGTGAAACGGTTTTCTGGGTGATGTTGTCGAGTGCGCTTGTCGCTTCGTCAAACATAAGTATCTTCGGCTTCGGCGCAATAGCTCTCGCTATCATAAGGCGCTGGCGCTGACCGCCCGAAACTCCGCCGCTTCCCTCGGAAATGAGGGTGTTCATGCCCATAGGCATACGGCGTATGTCCTCGGCTATGCCCGAAAGCTCCGCCGCCTCCCATGCGTCATCTAGAGTGAGCCACGGCGCGGAGATGGTTATGTTTGAAAAGATGTCGCCCTGAAAGAGCTTTCCGTTCTGCATGACTGTTCCTATTCTGCGCCTGAGCGATTTTAGGTCAATGCCCGCTATGTCCTTTCCGTCGTAATAAATTGCGCCCTTCTGCGGCGTTTCAAATCCGAGCATAAGCCGCATGAGCGTGGATTTTCCGCAGCCTGTCGAGCCGACAATAGCCACATACTGCCCCGGGCGTATCTTCAGCGACAAGTCGTCCACAACATTCGGCATATTTTCGTTATAACGGAAAGAAACGTTGTTAAGCTCTATTCCGCCCGAAAGGCGCGTTATGACCTGCTTGCCCTCGGAAACTTCGGGAACGCTTTCGAGAATGGGCTTTGAGAGATCGAGAACGGGCTTTATGTTCGCGGCGGTAAGAGCAATGTCCGCGAGCGCGACAAACGCCCCCGAAACAAGACCGTATGCGGTGTTGAAGGCATAATAATCCGCGACCGAAACGCCGCTCGAAACAGCCAGATAGTACATAGCAAACGTTCCCGCAAGGGTTATAAAGGTAGTTATGACCTTGTTGTATTTGATTATTGCGGGAGGGTTATAGGTGACTTTCGACTGTTCGGCATAGAGCTTTCCCCACCTCGCAAAAGCGCGTTTTTCCGCGCCCGAAAGCTTTATCTTCTGAACGCCCGTAATCAGCGAATAGCTCATACCGCTTTCCTTTGCGCATAGTTCAAGTCTTTTCTTTGATACCTTCATCTGCGCCAATGCCGTAATAAATGAAACAACGACCGTTATCGCCACAACAACAAGCGCGGGAACGACCAGCGCGGGCGCAAAGTCGAATATCTGCGTTATGTAAATAAGCGAGAACACCGAAGTAAGTCCCGTGGATAAGACCGTGTCAACTATCATCGTGCAGAGCATATTTATATACTGCGTTCTTGTATAAAGGTCGCCCGAGCTGTAGTCTTTAAAAAACGCCGCAGGGAGCGAGAGAACTCTTGCCATTGCCGCCGCCTGAACTGTAACGTCCATTTTCGTCCTTATCCTCGAGATTATGAGGTTCTTTACCGCGCCGAAAAGCGCAGTCGATACTGTTAAGCAAAGCAAGAACACCGCTATCGAACCGAGCAGCGTCATATCTCCGCTTTCTACTACCGTTCCGAATAAAAGCTGATTTAATTTCGGAGCGAACATTCCGATAAGCGTTACAATAAGCGTAGCGATTGCCGCAAGCGCATAATCCGCGGGAGAAAGTATCTCGGCGATATATCTCATAAGCGAACCTATCGTCATCTTTTTCAGCGGGAACGGCTTATAAAAAGCGACGGCTTCTCTTTCAAAAAGATCCTCGTTCTTTTTGGAAACTCTAACGCTCTTTCCCGTTTCAATATCAAGAAACGAATATCCCGAAAAACCCTTAGGAACCAGCGCAACTACCGTTCCGTCCGATTTTCTCACACCGAGCATTGCGCCCATTGCGTCCTTATACCAGCCCTTTTCAAGCTCTACGGTTCTTCTCATTATGCCGTGGGGGCGCATAAGAAATTCGAGCCGCTCGTTCATGTCCTTTATTTCGTCAGGAACGTCGCGCGTTTTAACATGATAAAACCTTAATATCTCGTCTATGGCGTCCTTTGCGCGGCTCTGCTCGTCGCCGAGCGCGGCGGAAACGCGCGCGCCAGTAACTGCGTCGGAGATACCTAAAAACGCTTCTTCAAAGATGTTTTGGTCGTGCTCGTTGCGCTGTTTTATCTGTTCGTCAAACCAACCCATATATACACGCTCCTTTCTTTATTCATTGGAAACGAGCTGCGTATAGTAGCCGTTCTTTGCATATAATTCCTCATGAGTTCCGCGCTCAACGACCTTTCCGTGATCCATAACTATAATTTCGTCGCAGTCGCGTATGGTGGATAATCTGTGCGCAACGACAATGCAGGTTATACCTCTGTCCTTTATCGAGCGCACAACGTCGTATTCCGTCTTTGCGTCAAGCGCGCTCGTCGCTTCGTCAAGTATGATTATTGTAGGGTCCTGCGCCAATACTCTGGCTATTTCAATGCGCTGGCGCTGACCGCCCGAAAAATCTTTTCCGCCCTCGGTTATCATATAGCTATAGCCGCCGTCGCGCTTCATAATGTCCTCGTGGAGCTGTGCGTCCTTTGCGGCAAGTATCATCTCGAAATCTTCTATGGAAGAATCCCACATCTTTATGTTGTTGCGGACAGTGTCCTCAAACAGAATTATGTCCTGGTCGACTACCGCAAGAGAGCCCGTAAAGACGCTTCTGTCAATGTCCTTCATCGGCTTTCCGTCAAAGAGTATCTCCCCGCTCCAGGGCTGATAAAGTCCAGAAATGAGCTTTGAGAGCGTGGATTTTCCGCAGCCCGAGCCGCCCACAAATGCAACTCTGCTCCCGGGTTTCAGCGAAAGGCTGAAGTTTTCAATAAGCGGTTCGCCGAGACGCGAATATCCGAAAGTAACGTTTTTCATTTCTAGCGCGCCCGAAAGCTTGTCATATTCCGCGTCTTCTTTAATGCCGCTCTCGTTTTCATAGTTCACGTCCGTAGGATATTCCATAACGTCCTCAATGCGCTCCATTTGCGTGCGCATTTCCTGGATAGTTTCGCCCGCGGTTATAAGCGTCATTGCGGGCTGTGTAAACGCCGTCAGGAATCCCTGAAACGCCATGACCATACCGACGGTAAACTGTCCGTTTATCGTAAAGAAAACGCCGAGAATAAGAACTATGGTGTTTGTAAGCTGAGTTACAAGGCTCGGTATCATTCCGAGATATTCATTCAGCTTTGCAAATTTTATCTGCTGGGTATTTACGCTCGCCTGATATCCCGACCATTTTTCATAATATCCGTTTTCCGCGCCGCTCGACTTTATTGTTTCTATCATTTCAATTCCCGCGACGGTAGAGCCCGCGAGCTTCGCCTCGTCGCGCATCTGAACACGTGTTATGTTCACGCGCTTTTTGGAGATAACGTGTGAAAGAATTAAATTGAGTATTATAGAAGCCACGCCTATAAGCGTTAAAAACCAGCTGTACTGTATCATTACCACAAGATAGAAAATGAGCATAGCCGCGTTTAATACCAGCGGAGCGAATGTGTTTACAAAATTTTTCGCTATCTCGGAGTTTGCCCCTTGGCGCTGTTGGATATCGCCCGCCATGCGCTGGGAGAAAAACTCCATGGGCATTCTCAGTATCTTCCAGATAAAATTAGTGTCGCCGACTACGGCGAGCTTTCCTTCTATCTTAAACTTCGTTCTTGCCTCGACAAACGCTGTGATTATCTGTACTAACGAAACCGCCGCTAAAATTCCCAGAAAAGGATAGAACCATTCGGGGTCTTCTTTTGTCAGAAGCCTGTCGAGGAATATCCTCGAAAACGCGGGCTGGATAATTCCTATAAGAGATGTTATAACAGTCGTAAGTACAACAAACGCCACCGCCGAGCCTGCTCCCACGAGGCGCTTTGCGGCAAACGACAAAACGCTCTTCGGTTTTCCTCCCGTTTCGAAGCTTTCTGTCGGCTCAAACATAAGGCAGATGCCCGTAAAGCTCTTGTCGAAAGTGTCCATTGAAACGGTATAATTTCCGTTTGCGGGGTCGTTTAATACCGCCTTGTTGCCTTTAAATCCGCAGAGAACGACAAAGTGATTGAAATTCCAGTGAATGATACATGGGAACTTTCCCTTTTCTTTAAGCTGCTCGGGCTCATAGCGATAGCCCTTTGCGGTCATTCCATAGCTTCTCGCGGCTTTCAGAACGTTCTTTGCGCTCGAGCCGTCGCGCGAAACGCCGCAGTCCGCGCGCACCTGTTCAAGCGGTATCCACTTTCCGTAATACGCGAGTATCATCGTAAGCGAAGCCGCTCCGCATTCGAGCGCTTCCATTTGCATAACCACAGGCACCTTAGCCACGCCGTTTGTCACAGGCTGTTTTATTTTCTTAGCGGACATAGCACACCTCCGCACCTCATTCAAACAAAAAGGAAATAGGAGAAACGCTGTCGGTTATTACCGAAGCCTCGTAAACGCCGTTTTGGAGCGCAGTATTAAGCTCTACTGCGTATACCCATTCTCCCGCGGTAAACTGTCCGATATGCATTGCATATTCCGAAAAGCTCCCGTCCGCCGAAACGGGCTCGGAGGGAACTGCTTTTACGGCATATTCTTTTTCGCCTATGCGGACTGTATCACCCGCTTCGATTTTCGAAATGTCCGCTTCTTTTACATAGCAGACGGTCTTTTCCGTATCGGAAACAACGACGGTATTCACCTTTGTTTCGAGCTTTCCGACGATCCCCCAGACAATAAAGCCTGCGAGCAGGACAATGATCGCCGCGAGAGTAAGCCAGATACCGGGATTTGTGACCTTTATGTAATCATTGAGCTGTTCGGGAGACGATACCCTCTCCATGCTTTTTTCTCTGAAAATAGAAGCCATATCATTTCCTCCTGTGTTCAGTCCGATTTTTTGGCGGTTCCGCGCTTTAATTTATTTTGGGCTTAACACTTTTCATTCCGCATATTACAAGCGCCGCGCCGTATGCCGCCGTAAGCGCTCCCGCAACGGAGTAGCTTATTACCCACGGGAGATTGAAGCCTATCTGCGCGTTTAATATAAAGCTGGATATAATGAACATATAAAACATTCCCGGGATAAGCGCCATTATAAACGGCTTTTTGTTCTTTATCATGTACATGGTTATCATGCCGAAAGCAAAAACCGCAATGGTCTGGTTTGCCCACGCGAAATAACGCCAAAGCACCTGGAAGCCGTCATTGTTTATCTTTGAGAAAATAAGCAGCCCCGCGACTACCGCAAATATAACCAGAGATACCGCAAGCCTTTTGGACTTTTTCGTCTGGTCTATCTTCAGCGCGTCGGAAACTATAAGCCTAAGCGAGCGAAGCGCCGTATCGCCCGAAGTTATGGGAAGAACGATTATGCCTATAATTGCGATTATACCGCCTATATCTCCGAGAAGGTTGTTTGCTATGATACCTACAACGGCTGTAGTGCTTGTGTCGGCATTTGCAAGACCGAGGTTTATAACGCCCATTGTCGCTGCCGCCCAGATCATTGCTATAAAGCCCTCTGCCAGCATCATATTATAGAAGGTCATTCTGCCCTCTTTTTCGCTTTTCATTGTACGAGAAACGAGGGTAGCCTGCGTAGAATGAAATCCCGAAACAATGCCGCAGGCGACTGTTACGAAGAATATCGGGATAAAATTATCTCCCTTCGGGTGTACGCCGACAAATCCCGTCGTCCATATCTCATCGAGAGGATAGCCTTTTATCAGAAGTCCCGCAAAAACGCCGACCGCCGACAAAATAAGAAGCGCGCCGAAAATCGGGTAGACCTTTCCTATTATCTTGTCTATCGGGAAAAGCGTCGCCACGATGTAATAAACAAAAATCACTCCGTATACTATCCACAAAACGGGGTTTGTAACATCGCTTTTGTCACCAAGTATCTGCGTTACAAACAGATCGCCCGGCGTATAAATAAACACCGCACCGACAAGAAGCATAAGAAGACATACAAAGATATTGTAAATAGGATACGTATATTTCCCGAGGTATTTCTTTATCAGCACGGGCATTTGCGCGCCGTCCTCGCGGACGGAGATCATTCCGCACATATAGTCGTGGAATGCTCCGCCGATTATACAGCCTATGGGAATTGTAATAAACGCAATAGGCCCGAAAAGTATGCCCTGGATAGGACCAAAGATAGGACCTGTTCCCGCTATGTTCAAAAGCTGAATAAGCGAGTTTTTCCACTTCTTCATCGGCACATAGTCCACTCCGTCATTCATACGTACGGCGGGCGTTTCGCGGTCGTCGGGTCTGAAAACCTTTTCGCAGACCTTTCCGTAAATCGCGCCTCCCACCAGAAGAACAACAAGACCTACAATAAAAGTAACCATAATATAAAACTGCACCTCCTGCGGCAATTTTACTGCCGCAAATTAAAAAATTTATCTTATAGATTTCAGTTTGTACAAAAACTCCTGTTTCAGACTGTATATTATAGATTTTTTGTTATTTTAAGAATATTCTGCCCGTCTTTGTATTCATATTCAACGCCGTCCATGCTCTTTTTTACCATATATATCCCTAAGCCCCCTATTTCCCTTTCCTCTGCGGAAAGAGCGGTGTCGGGGTCGGCTTTTTTAAGAGGGTCATAAGGAACGCCGTTGTCTATAAATGTGATAACTACCGAGAGCGGTTCTTCCGAAAGCTCCACTCTGACCGTCGCCGAACCGACATTTTTTTCATATGCATAGTGAGCGATATTCCCGAAAAGCTCGTCTATCGCAATATCTATCTGCATCTGCGACTTTATCGAACAGCCGTGTTCTTCGAGCTGTTCGTTTACGAAATCCGTAACAACGGGGATATTGTCAACTGTCGCGTCAATTGTCAGTTCCTTCATCTTTAAGCTCCATTCTGCTCTTGTATTCGAGGCACAACATCGTTATGTCGTCAAACTGCGGCGCTTCTCCCACAAACAAGTCAATATCCTCTTTTACCTTCGGCAGAAGCTCTGCGGGAGAGCTGTCCTTGTTTTTATTCAGCACTTCTCCGAGCCGCTCCATTCCGTATAATTTGTTTTGGGCATTTGTGGCTTCGGTCACTCCGTCGGTATACTGAAAGACTTTGTCGCCGACAGACAACGTCATGCTCCCCGCGCGGTATTTCATGCCTTCCATTCCCGCGAGCACAAAGCCCGCTCTTATCTTCTGCGCTTCATAGCTTTCTCCCGCGCGGCAGATAAACGGCATTTCGTGTCCTGCGTTTACATAGTTAAATTCGCCCGTCACAAGGTCAAGAACTCCCTCAAACGCCGTTATAAACAAGCCCTCGCTGTTAGACTGACAAAGCAGGTCGTTTACTTCTGTAAACACCTCTCCGAGACTTCTTCCCGACCGGGTGTGGTCTTTTATCAGCGTTTTTCCTATCACCATAAACAGCGCCGCGGGAACGCCCTTTCCCGAAACGTCCGCCATAACTATTGCAAGGTGCCTTTCGTCCACCATAAAGAAATCGTAGAAATCGCCGCCGACTTCCTTTGCGGGGGTCATTGTCGCATAGATGTCAAATTCCTTTCGCTCGGGGAATGCGGGGAATATACACGGGAGCATTGATTTCTGGATATGCGTCGCAACGTCGAGCTCCGCGCCTATGCGCTCTCTTTCGGCGGTGACGCGGCTGAGGTTGTTTATATATTCGTTCAGTTCCTTTACCATCTGCCCGAAGCCGTCCGCAAGGTCGCCTACCTCGTCTTTTGTTTTAACGTCTACGGTAAATTCTTCGAGATCGTCCATATGCCCGCTTACAAGCCCCGTAACGGCATTGTGCAGAGTAAATAGCGGACGGACAAGTATCTTCTTGATATAGATATAGTAAATGAGCGAAGATATAATAAGTATAACGAGCGTAACTATAAGCGTAATTACCGATAAAACATCGCTGTTTTGGTTCATGCTTTCGGTGGACATACTTGCCGTGACATAAGCTGCGATGTTATTGTCGCTGTCATAAACGGGAACATATGCCTTGGTGAAGTTTTCCGTTATCAAAACGTTTTCGTCAATTGCCGCGCCTTTAACGTCCGCCGCCTTTTTCATAAACTCCATTTCGCCCTCGGACAGCTCGACTATATCGCCCGTCTTGTGGTTCTCCCCGTCAGCGTCGCCCGTATACCATATGTAAACGAGGTTATCGCCTTCGGGCTTTGCCACATACAGATATTTAAACCTCACTTCGTCTTTTACGGTCGTAAGATAATCGGCAATTTCGTTATAATAATCGTCCTTCTCGCCGACCTTTCCGTTGTCGTAATACTGCGCGACACGGTCGCCGTCAATGACGTAAGAGGACATATAGGCGTTGTCGTAGGTTATCCACGAATAATACGTGTACATAAAGCCGCCGAAGATTATCATTATTACAGACAAAAGCGCAACTACCAATACTACCGCCATAATAACCAGACCCAGCAGCAGCTTTGGCTGTAGACCAAATCTCCGTTTCTTTTTCATGTTCCGTTTCTCTCCGTTATTCGGTTTTATTTGCTTATACTATCGTCAATATATCCACAAAGCCCGTTATTTCAAACACTTCCATTATTGTGTCGTTTACGTTTTTTATTGTCATGCTGCCCTGCTTGTTCATGACTTTCTGCGCCGCAAGCAGAACGCGAAGCCCCGCCGAGGAAATATATTCAAGCCCCGCAAAATCAAACCTCAAGTCCGTTATGTCGTTTATAATGTGCTTCAGCTCGCCCTCGAGCTGGGGAGCGGTGGTTGTGTCGAGCCTTCCCTCAAGAGCTATATCAAGCTCCGAGCCGTTCTGATTTTTAGTTATTGTCATATTGACCTCCGTTATAATGTTTAGTATTCGGGGATTTCCCGCAATAAACGAAAAACGTTATTTCATATCATCACTTGTATGCATATTAAGCCTTATTCGCACCGTAAACAATTCCTTTTCCGCGTCAAATCTGAACATCGCGCTGCCGCCGTATTTGCGCGCGGTATGCGCTATGCTCCGAAGCCCATAGCCTCCGCCCTCTCTTCCGCTTATAAAAGCCTCTGCGGGCAAAAAGCCCTTTTCCGAACGATAGCGTTTGTCGAGCGAAACTTCTTTGCACGAGTTTGAAATTTCTATCGCGAAAGAGCCTTGTACCGTTCCGACGCGAATTTCCATATGCCGCTTTCCCGTATATTTCTTACAGGAATTTATCGCGTTTTCCATGGTATTTCCAAACAGGACCGTAAGATCCGCGGGCTCTATCTTCATATCTCCGCACTCTGCGTTTACCTCGCAGGTTATGTTATGATCTCTCGCCATACCGATGTAATATTGTAAAAGCCCGTTTACCGTAAGGTTTTCGCAGTAGACCTCGTTGTCGCGCTTTACCGTTGTATCTATAAGCTTTGAGAGATAGTCCTTCATTTCGTCGAGCTTGCCTCTGGAGAGCATATCGGAAAGCGAATTATAGTGGTGCCGCATATCGTGACGCATACGGCGGGTGTTTTCCATGTCGTTTACAATGTTTTCATACTGTATCTGTCTTATTTCAATTGCGCGGAGCTGTTCTCCGTCGAGCTTTCGCCTTACCGACTCGCGGAATATAAGCCAGTATATCAATATCTGATTTATTGTCAAAAATATCATCGGTATCAGGAAAAAGCGGAACACTCCGTAGTTTCCCGCCGAAGTCTCGCAATAAACCGTAATAACAAAATAAAGCAAAGTCGAAAATGTCGCGATGAAAAATTCGCGCTTCATATTCTGCGGCTCTATGATCTCAATGTATTCTTTCAGCGGCCGAATTACCGCCAGCAAAAGCATAGGCAAAAGAAACGCCGTAACAACGGAGTAAAGTATCAAAAATCTGTCGGTATACGGGTATATCGTTGTATCCGTCTGGTTTGGGAATATTATCGTATACATAACGTTTACCAGGATATAGACCGTGACCCCGTAAAACATTGCAATAAAAAATACCAAAAGCTTTTTTAATACCACTTCTTTTACGAGCCAAATATACGCCGCGAGCATAAATAAAATTGCCGCAAGCATAAAGGAGTTTGAAATGGTTATATGCAGGGGATATTTTTCCATATCTCTAAGGCACAGCACCGCCGAGAATACCGCCGCAAACAAAACGGAAAATATCGTCATAACGACGAAAATTTTCTTTCTGCCAAAGCGGTATGCTTCCTGTGAAAAGGGCAGGAATATAATAAAAACGCACGGCAAAAACTGTAAAAGAAATCCCACAGCGTTCTGTAAAAAAGCGATCATTGTTTTCCATCTCCAACATTAAAGCCCTTGCGGCGCGAAAGCCTGTCAAAGACATAGTTGTCATATGCCGCGCGAATTGCGGCGCTCTGTCTGACGGCAATAGGGAGCTTTGTCCCGTCGCGCATAACGCAGATATCAGTCCTCATCTGCTCTATATGCTCCATATTTACGACTATGCCGCGGTTTATCTTCAGAAAATTGCTGTCAAGTCTATGCTCAAGCTCGCTTAAAGACAACCACACCTTTAAGCTTCTTCCGTCAGCAAGGATAACATTTACCGCATGATTTTCGTTTTCAAGCCTTGATATTTCGTCAAGAAACACCGTATGCCTTTCGGAGCCTACGGAAAGCGTTATGCGCTCTCTGTTTTCCGAGCGCAGCATATTGAGCCGTCTGAAAGAATCGGCAATGCCTTCGGTCGTGACGGGTTTTAAAATATAGTTTAAGGCATAAAGCGAAAAGGCGTCTATAGCGTGTTCGCGGCTTGTCGTGACAAAGACAATTCCCGTTTCGGGTGTTATTCTCTGAAGCTCCTTTGCGATATCTATACCGTTTTCTTCGGGCATATAAATGTCCAGAAAAACTATATCAAAAGGCGGCATATTTTTTGCCGCCGACAGCAAAGAAGCGCCGTTTGAAAATTTTTCCGCATTTCGAGTTGCGTCCCAGCCGCACAGCGCTTTTTCAAAATGCTCCCGCTCATGCAGATCATCGTCGCAAATAGCGATGCGCATAACTTTTCCTCCCGAGCTCGGCTAAGTAAATTGCCGAAGAATAAAGGTAGTTAGTTTATATCGTTTCGGGATAATGTCCGTATAAACATTGTCCGCGTTTTATTGCAAATACCAAAAAGGCACACAATATCCATTCTGAGATTATTATAGCATAACATTTCGTTTTTTTCAACCCAACAGTTTTGACTTTTACGAAGTCAAATATGACTTTTACGAAATAGGAAATGGCCGGCGGGTTGGCAGTTGACAGTGTACAGGGGACAGTATTCAGTAATAGCCGAAAAGCAGTTCGCTTGTTAATGTGTGGATTTGACTTAAAGGAGCATAACCGATTAGAGTTCTCTCATTTATCACTTTTGTAAACCATTAACCAACTTCTCCCCGCTCAAAAGTAATTTCATTTCCAAGGTGGTTTGCCGCTCAACACCTCTTTGCAGGATTGAGATTTTCAAAATATGATTTTGAAAATCTCAATGTGGGGAAAACTCTTGTTTTCCCCACACCCTTTAGCG
>CANQFZ010000019.1 GCA_947600065.1 uncultured Clostridia bacterium
TCCATAGTGGTTGAGTTCCTTTCTGTTATTTTTGTGTGACAACTTTATTATAACAGATCTCAACCACTTTTTCTATATCTTTTGTCTCACATCTATTGTAACATAACAGATTTTTTCTTTTTAATCACCAAAACTACTTGACAAATCGTTTCTTTACGTGTATAATATTATTGTTGATTTTTCTTACACGGAAGCGTATCGAAGTGGTCATAACGGGACTGACTCGAAATCAGTTGTACGGCAACGTACCGTGGGTTCGAATCCCACCGCTTCCGCCATTTAGAGGTTAGAAGTTAGAGGTAAGAGGTTAGAGTTTTAGTTCTAACCTCTTTCTTCTTTTTTATGCGTTTTATTAAGTAAACAACCTTTTGATTTAAATTCTTACCTCTTACTTCTTACATCTTACCTCTAAAAGCGTTAAAATGCGCTACTTCCCGAAAAGAGGTTTTGAATTATAACTTGCCAAAATCTTTTTTGTAAAGGTTAGACATTTAGAAGTTAGAGTGTTAGCGCATTATGCGCTTCGCGCATAACGCTGTAAGAGGTTAGAATTTGTGCCGAACGGTTGTTAGCCATTTCTAACCTCTTATTTCTTTTTATACGTTAAATTCAGCAAATAACCTTTCGGCTTAAATTCTTACCTCTTACTTCTTACATCTTACCTCTAAAAGCGCAACGTTTATCATAAGCCTGTTTTCGGAGTATTCTGCGGTTATGCTGCCGCCCGACCGCTCGACAAGCGTTTTCGCAATGGATAACCCCAACCCCGTGGAATTTCGCGCGGCTTCAACCGTATAAAAGCGGTCAAACAGACGCTCGACCTCAACGGAGGACAGTGCCTTTGCGGTATTGGAGAAAGTAACAATTCCCTCGTCCGACAGCGTTATATGCAAATCTCCGTCGCTGTATTTAATCGCGTTATTCAAAAGATTTGAGAACACGCGCGACAGCTCGGCGCGGTTAAGAGTTCTCACAATTTCCCTTTCTGTTATCTGCACATTCGGAGTAATTCCCTTTTCGGTTAGCGCCGCGTAATATCCCATAATGCTGTCCTCAAGCACACGATTTACGCAGAGCTCTTCCTTTTCGGAATTACCGTCAGACGACAGTATAACGGAATACCCGAAAAGCTCCTCCGTCAGCTGTTTCATCAGCTCCGCGCGGTCGGCTATAATATCAAGGTAATTGCATATTTTTTCGGGTAATTCCATGCTTTTCATCATATCCAGATAGCCGCAGATCGCCGTAAGCGGAGTGCGCAGATCGTGAGAAATGTTCGTCACGGCGGACTTCAGCTCTTTGTCGCCCTGTGTATAGCGGTGATGCTCGCGGCGGAGAATTTTAAGCTCGCGGTTTATGCTGTCAGCAAGAGCGCACATTTTTTTGTCACGGCTTGAAATGTCGATAAGCGTATTGGTATCGGTTTTCAGTCTGTCAGCAAACGCCTCGGCTATCTCAACGGCAGCTTTTCTCATAAGAAAGATCTTAATACTTAGCGCGATAATGACGATAATTGCAATACACAACAAACCGTAAACCATTTAAGTACCTCTTTATTTTAAGTCTTTTTTGCGAAAACAAAGAAACGCCGCGGCTGAAAACAGTGTCATTGCTGCAAATGAATATATGGGCGCGGTTTTCAGATCCTCCAGATATTTTTCATTCGGCTCGCGGTCGTTCCAGAGCTCCGACAGCGCATATTGATAATCGTTCAGCTGCCCGCACGGCATAAGATAATATACCGCATGAATAACGGCATATTCGGCGCTGTCGGGAGGGATATATTCGGGATTTATTTCGTCCTCGGCGACCATGTTCCCGTTTTCGTCCGCGACATACACGGTGTTATATTCCCGCTCGTTTAGCTTTAGGTGCAGCTCCGAAACGGTAAACATCATCACAATCACCGGAATGATATTCACGACTGCCGCGATCGCCGAATTGTACGGAATAAAAAAGCAGACCGCCGTGCATATCGCGGCAAAGGCGAGGTGCATAAGCCATGCTCCGAAAATAACCTGTGCTATCTCCCCTGTTTCAAGCTTTTCAAACCTACTTAAATTGAACAAAACGAATGCTCCGTAATGCGCTATGAACAAAACGGTTGTGGAAGTCAGCGAAAGCAGAAGTTCTGATAAGAACACCTTGCCCTTGCTGTGACCTGCGATAAGCTTGTTGCGGAAAGCGCCGTTAGTAAATTCTGCGCCGATTATCAGAGATATCTGAATAGCCGCTGCCAAAAACATTCCGAACAAATAGGTGGCGTTAAGTTGTGAGCTCGAATCGGCTATCGCTCCCGTGATTGCCCCTAAAATAAGAGCCGTCAAAAGCATTACCCGGAATACGGCGGATTTTCTATAGCGGTAAATTCCCGCTGATAAAAGACTACTCATTTTTCTCACCTCTCACCAGATTGATGTAAAAGCTTTCAAGGCTTTCGTCATGCTCCTCTATTGAAATTACCTCGCAGCCTTCGTCTGCGAGAGCGAGCGTAAGGCGAGTTATATTCGGCTTTCCGTAAACATTGGCAAGATTATCGGAAAGTATCTTGTACTCTATGCCCATTCCGTCAAGCACACGAGCAAGCGCTTTCGTGTCCGAAACATTCAGCTTTGAACACTTTCTGCAGGCGGCTTCAAGCTCCTCTGCGCTCATTTCCCTGATAATTCTTCCGCCGTCGATAAACCCGTAATGCGTGGCAAGTTTAGACAGTTCGTCGAGTATGTGACTTGAAATAAGAACGGTTATCTGCTGTTCGCGGTTGAGTTTCAGAATAAGTTCGCGGATCTCAATTATACCCTGCGGGTCAAGTCCGTTTATCGGTTCGTCAAGTACAAGAAAATCGGGATTTCCGCATAACGCCATGGCAATTCCCAAACGCTGCCGCATACCGAGTGAAAAATTCCTCGCCTTTTTTCTTCCCGTATTATAAAGTCCGACAAGCTCTAAAATTTCCCGTAAGCCGTCAAAGCTCGGCAGTCCGAGAATAAGATACTGCTGTTTTAAATTATCCTCCGCTGTCATATCAAGATATATCGACGGAGTTTCAACGACAGCGCCCATTCTTCTGCGGGATCTGTAAACAGCCTTGTCCTTAGACTTCACGCCGTACAGCTCAAATTCTCCGCTTGCAGGTGTTTGCAGTCCGCAGATAAGGCGGATAAGCGTTGTCTTTCCTGCGCCGTTCTTTCCGACAAAGCCGTATATTGCGCCTTTGGGAACATTCATTGTAAGCCCGTTCAGAGCCTTGAAGCGGCGATAGTTCTTGCATAAATTATCGGTTTTCAGAACATAGTCCATAAAATCGACCTCCTCTTTTATCAGACTGTATATAAAGCCCCATCTGCGTTGTCAGAAGCCCTGCGGCAGGCACAAAGCCTAGCCGCAGGACTTCTTCAGCGTTGTACGCGTAGCGTTCAATGCGGTATCTGGGACTTTCTATACAGTCTGTCTTTATTATATCACATAGCAGCCAAGAAGTAAATAAAGAAAAGGTCAATATTTCGTCAAGATTTCATCTTAAAGCCGATACCGTAAACTGCTTCAATATAGTCTTCTCCGTTTACCGACTGCAATTTTTTGCGGATATTGCTGATATGCTGTTTAAGAGAACGCTCGGTGCAGTCGGGAGTGTCAGCGCTTATTTTCTCAAGCATTGCGGATTTTCCTACGGGTTTAAGAGGATCCTGCATAAGCAGTTTTAAAATTGCCCATTCCGTTCCGGTAAGGCGGGTTTCGGTGTTGTTGACTTTAACGGTAAGAGCGTCGGCATATAAAGTAAGATCGCGGAATGTAAGCTCGTTTTTGTCGTTTTTTCGGAGCTGAACGGCAATTCTTGCGAGCAGCTCGCGCATATCAAACGGCTTTGTAACATAATCTGCCGCTCCTCCCAACAACAAGTCCACCTTGTTTGAAACGTCGATCTTCGCACTTATTACGATCACGGGAATATCCTTGATTTTCGGCAGTAATTCCTCTCCGCTAAGTTCGGGAAGCATTAAGTCAAGCAATATTAAATCGGGCTTTTCCTTTGACAGTATCTCTAAAGCTTCCGTTCCCGTAAACGCCCGCGATACGCTGTAATCGGCGCTTTTGAGTGTCTCCTCCAAAAGATCGCCTATATACGGATCGTCATCTATTATCAGAATGTGAAACATATCATAAAGTCACCCCTTCTAGAAGCTGGAGATTTAGAGGCTGGAGGCTAGAGTTTATACCAAGATATAATTTCCTTTTCAAACCTTATTTTGACTTAAATTCTATCCTCTAGCCTCTAAATCTCCAGCTTCTAGTATAGCTCAATTTTTCGGCAAAGTCAAGGCTGTAGAAAATCTTGACGAAATATTGACCCTTTTTTTGCGCTGTTTTTGATTTTGTTGTGCTATAATGAAAGCCGAAAGGAGGTGATCTTATGAACAAAACCGCTAAGATACTTGTCATAGCGTTGGCGGCAATCGTCCTCGCGGGCGCGGTAACGTTCGCTATTCTCTACGTCAATTATAATGCCATAAGCTTTGATCATGTAAGCCGACAAAGTCATCTCGGAAATTCATACCTCAATATCCCTGTTTTCGGCAATAAGCTCACGCTTTCAGAGGGCGGAAACTTCTCCGCGCCGTTTAATTTGGGAATGAAAAACCTCGATGTTTACGACGCCGTAAACTCACCCATATACGCATACGCAGTCTTTATGGCAGGAAAATACAAAGACGGCGTACAGCTCAGTGACTATGAGGTAGACAACGACGGAGAAAAAACGCTGACGGTAACGCTAAAAGGCACTGCCGCCGGCGGCGGGCAAACCGTACAGATAGAAAAGGTGTTCATTTTCGATATTGAAAACGCAAGCCTCGACAGTCTTCCCACCTGGACAAACCGCACCGAAGAAGACAAGGAGTTTTATCCCATATAAGAGAGTTAGATTGTAACCGAGAATACTTGTTGTTACAAAGTGAAGTAAAGCAATAACCGAATATTCATTAAAGACCGCTTTTCAAAGGCGGTCTTTTTCGGTGTAAATCCCTAGTCAAAGAACATCTTGTAATTTTCTTTTTCAATTAGTTGTAATAAATGCACAAATAATTTCTAAAATTTAAGCGTTTTTTGTGCTTTCAGTATATTGTAATATATAGTACCTTGTGATATAATGAAACTACTCCAATTAAGTATTATTTTCAGCAAAAGGAGGTTATTTAATGTTTATCAAGTACATTTTAAAAAATCTGAAGCACGGTGTTTTGGGCTATCTTTTTATTGCCCTGTCGGAAATTATAATTATGTGTGTAATTATGGCGGCAAACGGTATTATAGTCAATACAGTCGTTGAAAATGACAAATCGGTGTACTGGTCAAAAACGTTTTCGTTTCTTGTCGAAAGCACAAAATTGTCCGATATTGAGGACAATGTAAACGAATTTGCGCAAAGAATCCCATACAGGTTTCACGTTATAAATATGACTTTAAGTCCGAGCAAAGAGCTGTACAACGGCGGTTTGTACTTGTTTTATGATTATGACGCCTTTAAAAATCATATGCAGAATGAGTTCAATGTCTCGGAGGATCAGCTTCCCACAAAAGAAGAATTTGACAACAAGGAAAAAGTCGTTATGGTCGGAAGCGCAAATCCCGGCTCAAATAACTATACGTCGGCAGTTGAAGCCGTGTCGGACGGTTATCTTGATATAATGGGCGAAAAATACAAGGTTTCGGGATATTACGGCGGGGTAGGTATTTACATGCTCTGGGGTACGCAGCCCGACAATATTAACGTAGGTCTGATTGAAATTCAGATGGAAGATGTTGTGACTGACGAACAGGCGGAAGAAATACTCGCGCTTTATAACGAGTGTTTTGATATGCCCATAGGCTGGCAGTCTGTACCGAAGGAATCCGACCTGCTTGAAAAGCGCGCAAACGAGGCGAATATCGTTACATCTGTTCTGATGATAATAATCTCGGTTTTCAATACTTTGCTTGTGTTCAAATATATGCTGTCGGCAAGAAAGCACAGCTTTGCCGTGTTCAGGCTTTGCGGTTTTAAAAGATCCGTATGTGTTTTATACAGCGGTATGGAGTTTTTGCTTTTGTCGGCAGGAGCGGCAGTGATTGCCTGCGTTGTATTCGACTTGCTTATAAAGCCCGCTATGGCAGGATATTACGGCATTTTCAATATTATTTTCGATTTCAATTATTATCTTGTAATGTTCTTGGGTTATGTCGGTATCTCGCTTATAATGTTTTTTATTTACATTGCGCCGTTTTATACCAGGTCAATTACAAGAGAATTAGCGGAAATGTGAGGGAGGAACGATATGAATTCATTGAAACTTTTTTTAACGTCATTCAGAAAAGATTTCTTTTCATATATTTTGGTTGCTCTGGAAATTGCCGCGCTGATATTGACTGAAAATTACATATTTTCGATACTGAAAGAACGCGAAATATTAAATGTTCCGTTTACTCCGCTTCTTAACGACAACTCCGTTTATTTTTACGACATGAATAAACTGTATGCAGTCGGTTCGCGGGAGGAGCTTTCACAAAACGTTTCGGGAGAGTACAAGGTTTATGACATAAAAAGCTGTTCGGTAAACAGCGTTGTTGTCATATCCGTAAGTGATGAAATATATGACAAACTTTCGCTTCCGCTGAAATTTGGAAATTACGCAAAAGCTGTTGCAAGCGAAAGGATTAGCAAAGGCGAAAACAACATACAATTTTCGGACGGTCAGACATTGACGCTCAACGTCAGCGGAACGCTCACCGAGATGACCTATCTTCCCTCAATGGAAAGTTTCAGCACCGATATGACAACAAGCGATTTTTATATAAACTCCGCAAATACGCAAGATGTTATAATCACAAACCGTTCTTCGATAAATGGCTATGAAAAGTACTTTATAAATTCAACAGGGTTTATTATTGAGTTCAACGAAAACGCAGAAGAGAATATTTCCCGCCTGAGAAACAGCAGGGCGATTGTTATTGACTCAGATCTTATTATTAAAAACTCCGAAAAAGCATTGAATTATGACCGCGAAAGATTTCTTCCGATAATAATTACCGTCACGCTTATTGTGCTTGTCGGAACGATCTGTATTTCGGTGATAACATTTAAGGAAAACGAACTTAAAAACGGAATAATGTGGCTGTGCGGATATTCGCGGGCGGGAATTATCGGTATGCATATCACGAACATTTCTTTAATATCCTTGTTCTCCGTCATAATTTCGGCTGTTGCATTTCTTATACTTAAATTGTCAGAAAATGAGTTTGTAAAAGGACTTAATTTATCGCTAGGAAACCTTATACTCACGGCAATCACCGTATTGCTTTTGATAGGTATATCTACTGTTATCCCCGCAATAAAGAGCAAAAACACCTCGCCTGTTGAATATCTGAGGAGGGCGAAATAAGTATACAGTTGACAATGTACAGTAAACAGCAAAGGTATCTGCGATGATATTTAGATTGTTTTGGAAAAAATGAACGCAAACCGTTCGGCGGCTTATGTTGATTTAATCTAAAAACGATCTATATCTAGCATCTAGCTTCTAAAATTTCCAGCTTCTAGGAGGGCTAAATAATGATTGATCTAAGGAACATAACAAAGGTCTACAATCCCAAAAAGCACAATGAATTTACGGCGCTTGACGACGTAACATTGAAGATAAGCGACGGGGAATTCTGCGCTGTTATAGGAAAATCGGGTTCGGGAAAATCTACGCTTCTTCACATAATAGCATTGCTCGATAAATTTTCTTTCGGCGATTATTTCCTAAACGGAAAGGACGTTGCGAAAACTCCCGAAGGCGCCGCGGCAAAATACCGCGCGAAAAACATCGGCTTTGTAAAGCAGGATTTCGCGCTTATTGAGGACTACACCGCGCTCGACAATGTAATGCTCCCACTTTATCCGATAAAAGCAAAGGACAAAAAGAAAAAGGCGCTTGCGGCACTGAAGAAAATGGGCATAGAAAGGCTTTCGGAAAAGGAAACGCGGAAGCTCTCGGGCGGCGAAAAACAGCGCGTTGCCATTGCGAGGGCAATCGTAAACGAGCCGAGCATTATCCTCGCGGACGAGCCGACGGGTTCACTTGACAGCAAGACCGCCGCGGAAATTATGAACGTATTTAAACAACTTAATGCCGAAGGAAAAACCGTTGTTATCGTAACGCACGACCAAGGTATCGCAAAGCAATGCAACAGGATAATTGAAATCTCGGACGGGAAGATAATTTCGGCGTGAACAGAATTAAAAACGTGCAAACAACAAAAAGGAGAAAACAATGAACGCTACGTTTAAACAGGCAATACTCAACAAGTACAACATTATAGCTTTTTTGTTTGTCCCTATTGTGAGCTTTTTTAGCTGGGCGCTAACTTGCGACCTGTTTAACATTTTAAAGTTTTCAAAAACAATGGAGGAATATCGGGGAGTACCCGCTTGGGAATATATCAGAACCGTCACGGGTTTCTTTTCTTATGCCGTTTGGGGATTTTCTTTCATGCAGATTTTGATACCGCTTTTGGCGTCGTTTGTTACTCTTCCTTTTCTGCGTGAAAAAAGAATGTTCAATTTCTCATACGCACGAGAGGAAAGCTATAAGAAAGCTGTTTTAAAGCCGATGCTGAGACAGCTTATTATAGGCTGTACGGTATTGTTTCTCGGCTATATGGTCTTTCTGACTGCGGGTCTTATATGGGGAATAGATCCCGAATCATCAGGCGGTCGTGTGTTTATGCCCGAGATCTTCGGAAGTGATTTTGTACATGATAATATGTTTATGTTCTTTGTGGTAGACGGATTCTGGAAATATTTTGTATTCTGCTTTGTGTACGGACTGTTTTCAATTTGTATATCCTTTTACACAAAGAAAAACTTTTTGTGCCTTATAATCCCGACCGTTTATTATCTTGTCTTCAATATAATTCTTTCGGGCATAGGAGAAATAAAACTTTTTGGCGGAATGACTATTGATCTTGCTCTATTTGCACCGAGCTATCCTATAATGTCGGGGGCGCGCAATTGGGTGTCTATCCCGCAGGTCATTATCCCGCTGCTGCCGCCGCTGATATTCAGCCTGATCACTCTTTACAGGGAATTTTCCGTAAAGCAAAAACGAAATGACGTCTATGCCGTTTAATAATTTCGGCGGAGGTTTATTGCTTTGATAAAGGACAACAAGAATATGCTTAGCTTGATAATACTGTATATACTTCTTTGCGCAGTTTCGGTCTTTTTGCTCAACGGCTCGGGGATACTGCAATTTACCGACGCGGGTTTCTTTGACTATCTGAACATATTATTTTTCAATTCGGAAAAGTTCTCTCAATATAACATAAAATGGAACATCATAAGCGCAATGCACTTTTTTCTGCTGTTGTTTTTCGGAGTTATTTACTGCTCGTCCTCTGCAAGGAACTATTGTGCGGGAATGAACCAAATGGAGCTTATCCGTTATGAAAAATATGAAAAATATTTCTTTTCCTGCAACTTCAAAAACGCTTTGAACGCGCTGAAATTTGTCTTAATGACCGCGCTCCTGCCGCTGAGCATAGTATTTGTAAACTCAAAGGCATTGACAAGTTTTGATTCGGTCATAGGCGAAACGTTGGCAGAAAACATTTTTAACACAGCGATTTTTTTAGTAAAGATATTCGTGCTTTTGATGCTTATTGAGCTTGTCTTTCTGATAATGATACGAAAGCGCGGCTATCAGTTCTCGCTTTCGATAATGGCTGCGGCGACGGCTGTTATAGTATTTTCCGACAGCCTTTTGAAAACGGGAGCTGTTACTATGGGAAACATTGTAGATCAACTTATCGCAGCAGGCGTTTACATTGCGTTATATTTAGTGCTTTATTTTATATTCAGACGTGAACCCAGATCACTTTGACAGGAGAATAATATGGAAAATATCATCACACTCGAAAATGTAAGCAAAAAATACAAGGACAGGACGATTTTAGAGAATTTGGATTTCGCCTTTGAAAAGGAGAAATGCTATGGAATTATCGGAAGGAACGGCAGCGGAAAAAGCGTTCTGTTAAAGCTTATCGCGGGCTTTGCTTATCCCGACAGCGGCAATATAACCATACGCGGCAAGCAACTGAAAAAGGACATTGATTTCGCTGACGACGCGGGAGTTATCATAAACTCGCCCGAATTTATAAACAGTATGTCGGGGCTTAATAACCTGCTCTACCTCGCCGATATAAGAAAGAAAATCAGCAAAGAAAAAATAATAGAAGTTCTTAGAGAGCTTGGTCTTGAAAATGCGATGAAAAAACGTGTTTCTACCTATTCGCTGGGTATGAAACAGCGGCTCAGACTTGCTCAGGCAATAATGGAAGAACCTAGTCTGCTTATTCTCGACGAGCCTATGAACGCCCTTGACGACGACGGCGTAAGCGAGATAAGAGAGCTGCTTTTGTCGCTGAAAAAAGAAGGCAAAACCATAATCCTCACATCGCACAACTCCGACGATATAAACATTCTGTGCGACAGCGTCTGCTCAATCAGCAAGGGGAAGTTTGAAAAAATAAGATGAGCGGGAAATGAAGCCATGGACTTGCTCGCAAAAATGAACCGCGAGCAGCACAAAACTATCGTCATAATAATACACAATCCCGAAATTGCTGAAAAGTGTTCGAGGACTGTTGAAATTTCGGACGGAAAGATAATTTCTGCATGAACAGAATTAAAAACGTGTAAACAACAATTGACAAATCAATATAACGGTGCTATAATATAACTAAGATTTAACTATACAAAGGAGCAAACGTTATACTATGATATTATCAAAACACCTGAAAAAGCACATCAAAAGCGCACTGTCTTTGATTTTGGCGGCGTGTATTCTGTCAGCCTGCTCTGAAATGACCGATATAGACTGGGATATCAACGGAGATTACTTATCATTTTTTTCTTTTCAGTATGAGGTTTTTGAAACGCCAAAGGAACTTGCAGACATGGCGGATATGGTCTTTATCGGAAAAGTCAAGTCTTTGTCGTTTGAAATACTTGATTTTCGTACAGGACTTCCTCCGACAGAACAAACAGATGAAGATGATAAAATTTTGTATACAAATTATACGGTCGAAGTTCTGACATCGTATAAAGGCAACGCTTCGGGCACTTTTACCTTTAAAGAATAC
The DNA here is from genome assembly GCA_947600065.1 of uncultured Clostridia bacterium. Lineage (GTDB taxonomy): Bacteria > Bacillota > Clostridia > Oscillospirales > Ruminococcaceae > CAG-115. The sequence continues at coordinate 11,161 of CANQFZ010000019.1, forward strand.
GGCGGAGTAAGAGACAGGTATATTGACGAGCAAATTAAAGCGCTTACGGCGATAAAAGAACATCCGACCATAAGCGATATTCCTGTTTGCGAATATGATAATTACATAATCGAAGAAGGACATACATATTTGTTTTCACTGGATAAGCTTAACAGCGGTTTCTTTTCTTTATTGAATCCCGACAAACAAAGCGCTTTTCCGATTGAAAACGTTGAAGAAAAAGATCAGTACGGATATCTTTCGGTTAAAGATGTTATCTCATATTTCGGAGAAGATAAGTGGAACGAATTTAAAACAGGATATGTTGACTGAAAAGCTAAGGAATATATTTAAGTCATAATAAGGAGCAAATATGACATTATACATACTGTTAAAATACTGGAAAAAACATGTAAAAAGTGCCCTTGCAATGCTCTTTGCAGGGGTGCTGCTTGCGGCTATCGTTTTCATAGGACTTGCCGCTGTAAGGGAAAACAGGGCAAGCAGTTTTCATGTGCTGTTTAATAATGACGTGTACGGACACGCCGAAATAATTGCAGCCGACTCAAATGACGAAATATTCCAAAAGGTCACCGAGGGAAAGTCGGGATATAATTACTGCGTTATCAATGTTTACGGCAAATTCGAAAACGGCTTTTCCTACGGCACTATTGAAGATGAACAAAACGTCTGGCATATCCCGCTTACAGAAGGCAGAATGCCCGAAACAGCGGACGAGATAGCCGCAGACAGAGGCGCGCTTAACAAGCTTTTCTGGGCAGGAAAATGCGGAGATACCATTACTATTGATGGGAAAACCTATACTGTTACGGGAATTATTGATGAATATTACGGCACCCACAGGGAAGGCGCGGAGCTTAACGATAAATGCGTCGTCGCATGGAGTAATCTCCCGCAGACGATCCCGCTTATATTTGTCGGGAAATGCGACGGCGAACCGCTTTACCGCGTAGATATGTTCAACGGCTTAATTGATCCCAACATAGGAGAAGAGGCTTATGAAAATGAACTTGAAAAATATAACGGCATCTTAAGAGAACTGAAAAACGATGGTAAAATCGGCTGGTTTTTAACAATTTCGGAATGGGGCAGGGCGACTAATCAAACCCGCGAACCGGAGGCTGCGTTCTTTTTGTGGATAGCCTTCATAGGTGCAATTATTTCGGCATTGTCGGTGTTTTCCATACTTCGCAGTATTTTTTCCGAGCGAAAAAGCAGGATAGAAATATTAAAGCGAATAGGCATGAGCAAGCGCAGAATTGCAATGATGTACGCAGTTGAATGTGCGGTGTTTGCCTTTATACAAATAACGCTCGGCATTATATTCGGATTTTCGGCTTATGAGGGAATTTTTAAATTAAGGACAGAAGTTATCGGAGAAAAAGTGTATAGCGGCTTGACGGATATGTGGCTTGTCACACATTTTACACCAAATCCGTTCTTATTTTCCGCAATTATTTCGGCAACGGTAATTATTATTGCATATATCCTCTGTATTCTGACGGATAAAATTCAGCGCAAAGCCCCCGACAAAAACGCCGAACCCCGTCCGCTTTCAAAATGCTTTAAACAGATATTTAGTCAAAAATCGGTTTCGGCAACGCAGATCGCAGCGCTTACTCTTATCTGCTTTTCCGTTATCTCAGGGTATCTGTACTATACGGATAACGGTAAATATTCTATCGATTTGGTTTCGTATTTCCGGCCGTCTTCAAATTATTACATAAACGGTTTAAATATGGAGGAGGACAATATCGCCGAGTATTATTCAAGCGCCGCTCCGACTGTAAATTATATCGGAGAAAAAGAACCCCTTTTCCCTTTTGTTGTTGATAATTTCAGCGCGGGAATAGACGATAATACGGCGAATACTTTGCCCGAATACACATTTTCTTTCGGAAGTCTCCCGCAGACTTTAATTTCAAGCGAAAAGCGAAAATTTCGTTATATAAACGAAATTGACACCGCGTCCGAATCCTTCAGGCAAGGACTGCTTGCATTAAGCGATGAGGAGCATCAGAACTTTTTTGACGAAGGGCAGCTTGGTTCAGAATATCTGTACAAAACGGAAACAAGGCTTACAACTTCGAAGGTTATCGAAAGCCTTTCGGGAAATGTGACAGAGGGAGAACTGAACATTGAAAAGCTGAACAGCGGAGAAGAAATTATTGTCGCTTATCAAACCATCAGACCGCCTTTTGAAATAGGCGAGACCATTTCTCTCAATTCAATTTCCGCAGGTGCGACAGGTTACGGAGTGGGAGAAATTTCCTCGGCTGAAGTGAAAATATCTGCATTGGTGAAAATAAATCCCGAAGAAGATAAAGTTATAAATTCCGTTGTCCGCAATAAAGAAGATTACAACCTTCTGACAACGGCAACAGGCGCTGAAAATATGGGTTTCCCCTGCGCAAAATATACGGGTATTTACGCATTAGAGCCTATGGACGGCGGACTTATCCCAAGCTCGGCACAGATGAAAATGAAGTCTTTGGCGATGATGCAGCACGATTATCTTGTCAATCAGTTGATAAAATACAGCAGTTCAATTGCAATTTTACTTGTTATGTCATTGCTGGGCTTTGCGGCTTATTTCAACGGCATAGGAATGAAGATAAGGCAGAAGAAATACGAGATCTCAGTGTTAAGGGCAGTCGGGACAAATCTTAAAGAGCTGAAGAAAAAACTGCTTTTGGAAAGCATGAAGATTCCCCTTATTTCAACAATTGCGGCGTATGTTCTGGTAAAATTATTTCAACTAATGAACTGGCTATGCTGGTTAATAGAGGTCTGGTTTGCTCATACTTATTATATCAATAATACAGCGCCTCCTCCCGATTACATAGACGCAATTTTTGATGTTTTTATGGACATTGCAAATAATGTTTTCTTTGAGGAAGGACTTATGTGGCAAGCTAATGCGGAGATACCTATGCTTATCTTATTTGCGGTGATATGCGCAGTGACATTCCTGCTGACAATAATCGCTCTTAGAAAGTTCAAAAACAATATTGCGGGCGATTTGAATGAGGGGAGGACAAGACAATGATAAAACTTGAGAACTTATGCAAGACTTACGGCAAGGACGAAAGTGCGGTCGCGGCGGTCAATAACGTGAATTTAACGGTAAATGACGGAGAGCTTGTTGCAATAATCGGAAAGTCGGGCAGCGGCAAGACAACGCTATTAAACCTTATCGGTCTGCTTGACAAAGCTGACGAGGGGAAAATAATCTGCAACGATAATGAAATTACCTCGTTTGACGACAACAAAGCCTCGGATTTTCGACTTAACCACATCGGCTTTGTGTTTCAGTTTTTCGACTTGCTGCCCGAACTTACGGCGGCTGAAAACATTCTGCTCCCCTCAAGGCTTGCGAAGAAGAAAGCTGAAAATTACAAAGAGATAACCGAAAGTCTGGGATTGTCGGAACGCTTAAACCACTATCCCTCTCAGCTTTCGGGCGGTCAGCAGCAAAGAGTTGCGATTGCGAGGGCGATGATTAACGATCCCGAAATATTGCTTTGCGACGAGCCGACGGGAAATCTTGACGAGAAGTCGGGAAATGAAGTAATGGACTTGCTCGTAAAAATGAACCGCAAACAGCACAAAACGATCGTCATAATCACGCACAACCCCGAAATTGCCGAAAGGTGTTCAAGAACGGTTGAAATCTCGGACGGGAAGATAATTTCGGCGTGAATTGAATTTACTCCCGACAAACAGAGCGCTTTCCCTGTTATTGACAATTTATAAAAGATGTGATACAATATATAGAGCAAGAAGTTTTTGAGAAGATTATTGCGCATTATCAAAGATAGGGAAAGGAAATCGTCTATGGAAACCGTAGAAATACTCGCGCTGGTTTGTTCGGGGATAAATGTCGTTCTGCTGATAATTATGCTTGTATTGCAAAGCAAAAGGAAAACCGACAGCCGACAGGAAAAAATTGAAGAAGAGATAAGCGAGCTGTCTCAGGGCATTGAAGCTTTAAAACAGCAGTCCGAATTAAACTCCAAAACGCTTATGGACGAGGTGAGCAGAGTAAATAACTCTGTTGTCAATAATATTTCAATGCTCGGCGACAATCTTCGCGGCTCTCAGGAATTGCAGCAGAAAAACGCAAACGAAAAGCTCTCGCGGCTTGAAAGCGAGTTTTCAAAAATAAGCGGCGATATATCCGCATCTCTTGAACAGATAAGAAGATCAAATACCGAAAGCATGGACAAGCTTCGCGGCGAAAATCAGCAGAGCCTTGACAGGATAAACAACAACGTAAACGAAAAGCTTTTGAAGCTTGAAAATGACTTTAACAAAATCCGCGAGGATATACTTGCTTCTCTCGAAAGCTCCAGAAAGCAAAACTCTGCAGATACGGAAAAGCAACGTGACGAAAACCGCCAGAGCCTTGACAGGATAAACAACAACGTAAACGAAAAGCTTTTAAAACTTGAAAATGACTTTAACAAGATACGCGAGGAAATTCTTGCTTCGCTTGAAAGCGTCCGCAGATCCAACAGTGAGAGCATTGAAAAGCTCCGCACCGAAAACCGTCAGAGCCTTGACAAGATAAACGACACGGTAAACGAAAAGCTCCAGAAAACGCTAAACGACAGGCTCACCCAGTCGTTCTCGGCGGTTAACGAGCGTCTTGAACAGGTACATAAGGGGCTTGGCGAGATGAAGAGTGTTGCGTCGGGAGTTTCAGACCTCAAAAATGTTCTCTCAAATGTAAAGACAAGAGGCAATCTGGGAGAGATACAGCTCGGCGCTATACTGGATCAGATACTTGCTCCCGAACAGTTCTGCTCACAGCAGGCTGTTGTTCCAAACGGCAGCGAAAAGGTAGACTATGCGGTAAAGCTTCCAAGCTCGGACAAGAACGATTTTATGTATCTGCCTATAGACTCCAAATTCCCACAGGACAGATATTCGGATCTCCTTGAGGCATATGAAAGCGGAGAGCCCAACGCCGTAAAGGAAAAGCGAGCGGCTCTAGAAGCGGAGATAAAGCGCGAAGCAAAGAGTATTCACGACAAGTATATAGCTCCGCCCTACACAACGGATTTCGCGCTTATGTTCCTGCCGTCGGAGGGACTTTATGCCGAAGTGATAAAAATGGGGCTTGTGGAAGCTTTGCAGAACAATTATAGAGTTAATGTCTGCGGTCCGTCTACAATGGCGGCAATGCTGAACAGCCTGCAGATGTGTTTCCGAGCCGTAGCTATTCAGAAGAAAAGCGGCGAGGTGTGGAAAATTCTCGAAGCGACAAAGAAAGAATTTGCGTCGTTCGGAAAAGTGCTTGATTCTGCGAGAAACCGTTTGAGACAAGCGGACGACGACCTTGAAAAACTTATCGGGACGCGTTCGCGCGCTATTGCGAGAAGTCTTAGAAGCGTTGAACAGCTTGAGGGCGACGACAGCAACATTTTGAAGCTTGAAGATGACGGCATTTCGGACAGTGACGACGAATAACACGGCGGGATATTGACAAGTGGAATGTTGTCCAAAATAATTTGCAAATACAACTTTTTAGCACTCTCAAAACGAGAGTGCTAATTTTCATCTTATTTTCACAAAACCGTGACACAGTTTTAACAAATGAGACTTAGAATATATTCAGAAAGAAAAAGAAAGGACTGATTCCGATGAATTTAAAGAGGACAACGGCAAATAATACTACAGTAAAGAATATATTTTTAGGAGGTATGTTTTATGTTTGATCTTAGACCTTATCGCAGAATGAACGACGCTTTGTACAACCCGTTCAATGAAATGGAAGAATTTGAAAGAAAGTTCTTTGGAGACTCACCGTTTTTCCGCAGCGGCGATATTGCGGAATTTAAGACGGACATCACCGACGAGGGCGACCATTTTGTGCTTGAAGCGGATCTGCCGGGATTTGACAAGAAGGACATTCATCTTGACATCACCGACAACACGCTGACTATAAACGCCGAGCGCCACTCGGAGCATGAGCAGAAGGACAAGAAGGACAAATACGTCCGTATCGAGAGGTCATACGGAAAGTACAGCAGGCAGTTTGATATTTCGGGGATTGAAGCCGACGGTATCAAGGCGAAGTATGACAACGGCGTATTGACGCTTAATTTGCCGAAAAAGCAGGAGAAAGCTCCCGAAGCAAGACATCTTGAAATCGAATGACGACCAAGGGGTAAACCTTTTGAAAAAGGTTTACCCCTTGAACTATTAGAGGTTAGAGATTAGAAGTAAGAGGTAAGAATTTGTTTTGAGCGGCGAGGTGCTTATCCTTTTTAAACCACCTTACGGGCGGGCGCACGAAAGTTTTTTGAAAAGGGTTTCCAAAGGGAAAAAATTTTTTTCAAAAAATTTTTTCCCTTTGGTCGCGGCAAAGCCGCGAAATATCGCAAATTAGCGCATCAGATTAAATGCCTGCGGCATTGAATCCGGGGTGCGGGGAAAACAAGAGTTTTCCTGCTAGAGGTAAGAGGTTAGAGATAAGAGGTAAGAAATTCAAGGAGCTTTTTAGAGTGAAAGTTTTTTGGCTTTCAGAAAAAGAGGCTAGAGGCTAGAATTTGAGTGGAAAAGTCGTTTTCTGCTTATAACAAATTCTAGCCTCTTGCCTCTTCTTTTTTAAATTTTCATATAGACTTTTACTCACTAGTGTGGTATAATGTATATTAAGGTAATTTTTGAAAATTTAAAAAAGGAGTTATGATGATGAAGAATATCACCGAACAGCTTATTCTGTCGCTTGCGCCAAATTCTGCCGCGGCGGCAAACGGGAAAAAGATCTCGTCGGGCGGCGGGTTTATAAACCGCTTTCGCTCGGAGGACGGAACGTTCTTTATGGGCGAATGTAAGGGCAGCGGGAAAAATCCTTATGTCACTTCCGCCGACTACATAGACGAAAACCACCCCGTTTTTCGCTGTTCTTGTCCGAGCAGGCAGTTTCCGTGTAAACATTCGCTGGCGCTTATGTATGAGATGATGACGGACAAGGAGTTCAGCATGTGCGAAATACCCGAGGATATTCTCTCAAAGCGCGCGAAACTTGCGGCAAAAGCGGCTAAAGCAGAAAACGCCGAAACAGCAGAAGCTGAACAAACCGAAAAGAAAAAAGCCGCCGCAAAGAAAACGGCAAGCTCCGCAAAAAAGAAAAAGTTCAAAAAACAGCTCGAAGGTCTCGAGCTTTGCGAAAAGGCAATAAAGGAGCTTATTTCGGCAGGTCTCGGAACAATGGGCGGCGCGTCACTGTCAAACTATCAAGAGCTTTCCAAACAGTTCGGCGACTATTATCTTATCGGCATTCAGCGACTGTTCAACCGACTTATAATAGAAATAACCGAGTATCAGAAGGATAATCTCGAAAGTCATTATGACGCGGCAATTGACACTCTTGAAAAATTAAATTCACTTATCAAGAAGTCGAGAAAGTATATCACAGAAAAAATCGATAACGACGATCCCGCGCTCGACGATACGGCGCTTTATGAAGAGCTCGGCGGGAATTGGAAACTCACCGAGCTTGAAGCTATAGGCAAATGCGTGAAGAACGCGAGAATGGTACAGCTTTCTTTTTGGGTAAACTTTGACGACGCGAGAAAGGAATACATAGAAACAGGCGCTTGGATCGAGCTTAACAGCGGAAAGATCTATCTCACAAAGAACTTCCGCCCGCTTAAATCTCTGAAACATATTAAAGCGGACGATTCCGTTTTCGGCGCGGCGGATATCCCCGTTATGGCGGTTTATCCCGGAGAGGGCAATGTCAGAGCGCGCTGGGACAACGCAAGTTTTTCGGAACTTAGCGCTGAAGATTTCAGCAAATTGCGCTCGTATGCTTCGACTTCTGTTAAAGCGGAAATAAAAAGCATTAAGAACTTTTTGCAGAACGCAATGTCAAGGCCCGTTATCTATAAGCTTATCGCTTTTTCGGAAGTAGATAAAGTCGGCGAAAAAACAGTTCTGAAAGCAAAAGGCGACGACACGGTTGAGCTAAAGGATTTTGACGAATACGAAACCATGACGGACCGTCTGAAAATGCTCCCCGACAAAAAACTTCTTGAAAACGGCGTTATGCTTTGCGGATTTCACTATGACAATGCCGAAAACAGAATTTGCGCACAGCCGATGTGCATTATTCCCGACAGCGAAAACGCTGTAGTAAGACTGCTTTATTGACGGAGGTAATTTATGGATATAACTGCTATTTCGGAGCTTCGCGCACAGCTTCGCTCTGCGGCAATTTCGGGCGCTTCTCTGCTGTCGGAGAATTTCAGACTTAAAAGAGCGGTAGGCTCATTCGCGCCGCTAAAAGACACTTCTCCTGTTTTCGGGAAGATATACGAGCTTTCGAGCTCGCTTGTTTCGGAAAATTGCATTGACCCTGCGGGAACGCTCCTTGACGCGCTGTCGCTGACTGATTCGGTAATGACAACGCTTGCAAAAGTCGATGTTGAGGGAGAAGCCGAAAAGCTCCCTGTTTTTGAAGTTCCCTCAAAGATAACAAACGCGCCGTATTCGAGCCTGTCAAAGCTTATAAACGCGCTTACGGGCACGGGAAACGGTAACTATAAAATAATAACGGACGCTTTGCAAGAAGAACCCGAATTGTTCGAGGACTACCGCGTAAAGCCCGCGCTAGTCGAATGTCTGGGCGCGTCTTACAGCGAACAGTCGGTTCTTGCGTTCAATACCGTAAAGAGCATGGGAAAGACAATGCTCCCGCTTTTAAAATACAGCTTTGACCCGAAAGGCAAAAAAGGAAACGTAAGGCGCATTTTGCTTATTGACGAGTTTGGGGGAGCGGATGAAAACGACTTTTATCTGGAAAACATTCCGCTTACGGAAAAAGACGTGAAAAAGCTTCTTGTCCGCGCTTTGAGGCATGACGCAAGCAACGCCGACAAGCTTATTGAACTTACACAAACCGAAAAAGGCGCGATAAAAGAACAGGCTTTCCACACGCTTGCAAGCCTTGACTGCGACAAGGCGCGGGAATTCTTTGAAGAAATGGAGAAGAAAAAACCGCAGGAAACCCTTACATACCTGACGTACAGCCGTACCCCGTGGGCAAGCAGGCTTGCCGCGAAAATAGGCAACCGCCTTTTCGACAACAATGACGGCGGAAAGTACAAGATGAACGGCTTGGGGCTTGTGGACATTGATTATTATGCGTTTCAGGGGAAACTCGGAAAGGACGTTGTAGAATTTTTCAGAAAAGCCGCCGCCCCCGAAGACGCGGATAAGAAAGTTCTCCGCTCCCGCATAAGAGAGCTTATAAACAACCCCATTGCGGCAACTGTCGCAACAACGGGCGACCCCGATATGTGCGCCCTTGCTCTGGAGTTTGAGAAGAAATATCCAAAGCAGTTTGAAGAAAGCGCGTTTTTCGCGCATATTTTAGGCACTGACGACTGCACCGACTATTTCAAAAAGAAAATCCTCGAAGCAAAGGAACGCGCTCAGACTCAAAGCAACAAGGGCGTGTTCTACACTTCCGCGATGTCCTGCGTTCAACGTATAAAGTGCATTGACGGGAAGTATTACGTTCAGTTTAAAGTGTTTGACAGCCATACGGTCGCTGCGGAAGTGTACGAAACCTACACCGTTCCCATTTGCCAGCCCGTAAAGGAAAAATGGTTCGATATGTTTTTAAGCTGCGACTGGTATATGCCCGAGTATTTTGCAAGCGAACTGTACGACAGGAACGACAAAGAAATGCGCGAGAAGCTGAAACAGCATTTCTTTAATCGGGTAGTTTACAGCGAGGACTCTCTAAACTATCTTTTAATTCTGAAAGGTATGGGCTATACAAATATCGAGGGGCTTGTATTTGAATATTTCAAGGAAAACCACATGAAGTTTAAGGACAAATACAGAGACGCGTTTAAATTCCTGCGGTTTGTTCCGAGCGATTATGAATACCTTTGCAAGGAAATTGACGATCTCGAAAACTATGCCAAGGCTAACAACATAACGCTGAACCTTGATTTAGAGGATCTAAGGGAAGATATATATCATTACTGGGCACCTCAACACTAAACAGACTGCCGATAAAGCCCCATTAACAGACTGTCGATAAAACCCCATCTACTTCGTCAGCAGCAATAGCGTTTTCCGCGAAGCGGATAATGCGAACAGCCACAAAGGCTAGTTGCATTACTGCTTCAGCGTTGCATGCGAAGCGTTCAATGCGGTATCTGGGGCTTTCTCGACAGTCTGTAAGTTGATTTATTTACAGTATAATTTAAAGGAGAAAATTATGGACAATTCGATTTTAAGGCTTCCCGCCGAACAGCTATTTGAAGATGAATTGAACGCCCTAATAAAAGCGGAGACAGACCCCGTTCCCGAGGGCTGGAGAATGTCGCCGAGGTCTGTTAAAACCTACATCTGCGGCGGCAAGGTCGGGAAAACCGTAATTACGCCGAAATATATCGGACATGAGCGTTTAGTTGAAATCGCAATAGCAACGCTCGTCACCGACCGCGCGTTATTGCTTATAGGCGAACCCGGAACGGCGAAGAGCTGGCTCTCCGAACATCTGACGGCGGCGATAAACGGAAACTCCTCCCGCGTTATACAAGGCACTGCAGGCACGACCGAGGAGCAAATTCGCTATTCGTGGAACTATGCCATGCTGATAGCAAACGGACCGTCCGAGCAGGCAATGCTCAAAAGCCCCGTCTTTACGGCAATGGAGGAAGGAGCTATCGCGCGTGTCGAAGAAATTTCAAGGTGCGCGTCCGAAGTTCAAGACACGCTTATCTCCCTGCTTTCCGAAAAGCGGATAAGCGTACCCGAACTGTCGCTCGAAGTTCCCGCTAAAAAGGGATTTTCGATAATCGCCACAGCGAACACCCGCGACAAGGGCGTAAACGATATGTCCGCGGCGCTTAAAAGGCGTTTCAATATCGTAGTCCTGCCCGCGCCCGAAACTCTCGAAGAAGAAATGCACATTGTAAAAACGCGCGTAGAACAGCTTTCGGGAAGTCTTGACCTCAATGCCGCGCTGCCTAAAGACAAGGTTATAGAAAAGATCTGCACCATATTCCGTGAACTGCGCGGCGGCGAAACGCTTGACAAAAAGCAGAAAATAAAAGCGCCCGCGGGCGTGCTTTCTACCGCCGAGGCAATTTCGCTTTTGTGCAACAGCATGGCGCTCGCGGGAAGTTTCGGAAACGGCGACATATCCGACGACGACATAGCCGCGGGGCTTCAAGGCGCGGTAGTAAAGGACGACAAGGACACCGTCGCATGGAAGGAATATCTCGAAAACATAATGAAAAAGCGCGGCTCGGAATGGAGCGGGCTTTACAGAGCCTGCAGGGAGCTTAACGAATGAGCGGCGTAAACTTTTTCGGCATACGCCACCTCTCCCCTGCGGGAGCGTTTTTCCTGCGGGAATTTCTCTGTGAAACAAAACCCGAGCTTGTCATAATCGAAGCGCCTATGGATTTTGAAGATACCGTTTCGGACATTGTGCGCAGTGAAACTAAGCCGCCGTTTGCAATTCTCGCTTATACGCAGAGCGTTCCCATAAGGACGATACTCTATCCCTTTGCGGAATATTCTCCCGAATATCAGGCGATAAAGTGGTGCTATGAAAATAATGTAAAGCTGAAGTTTATGGACTTGCCGTCCGAAACTTTTCTTGCGCTTTCCGATGAAAGGATAAGAGAAGCAGAGCAGGACGCTGACGAGAATAATGAACAAGACGACAGCCCAAATGAACATAACGCCGAAACGACACCCGACCAAAAGCCCGATGTTTACGAGCTTCTTTCGGAAAAAAGCGAGGACGGCTCGCACGAAACGTTCTGGGAGCGAACGCTCGAACACTGTGAAAATGCCGAGGCCTATCACCCGGGCGCAAACCTTTTCGGCGCAAATATCCGCGAATTGTCCGAAAAAAACGGTATTGACGAAAAGGAGACCGCCCTGCGCGAAAGCTGTATGCGAAGCGTGATAAGAAACGCGGTAAATAGCGGTATTTCTCCCGAAAAGATAGTTGTAGTAACGGGCGCATATCATGTCGAGGGGCTGAAAACGTGGGAAACAGATGAAGAAATGCCGACGTTTCCGAAACTGCAGTCGCTGCATACGCTAATGCCTTATTCATATTACAGGCTCTCAACGCGGTCGGGATACGGCGCGGGAAACAAAGCTCCCGCATATTATGAGCTTATATGGAACGGTCTTTGCCAAAACGACCGTTTTTATGCGGCGAACGCCTATCTTTCAAAGATCGCGGAGAAAATGCGCGAAAGCGGAAACGCCGCTTCTTCCGCGCAGGTCATCGAAGCGCTGAGACTATCAAAAACGCTTGCACAGCTCCACGGCGGAAATATACCGACCCTTAGGGATATACGCGACGCGGCGACGACTTGTATAGGAGAAGGAAGTTTTGCCGCGATAAGCACGGCGGTCGCCGATACGGAGATAGGAACGCGCCTTGGAGAGATACCCGAAGGCGTTTCAAGAACCAGCATACAGGACGACTTTTACCGCCTGCTTAAAGAACTAAAGCTCGAAAAATACCGCTCCGTGACCGCGCAGGAACTGAAACTCGACTTACGCGAAAATTTAAGAGCAAGCTCGGAAAAGTCGGCGTTTCTCGACCTCAACCGCTCGTATTTTCTCCACAAACTGCGCGTTCTGGGAATTAACTTTGCGCAGCTTATCCCGTCAAAACAGGACAACGCCACATGGGCTGAAACATGGCAGATACAATGGACGACCGAATGTGAGATAGTTCTTGTTGAAAGCGCGCTCAAAGGCGACACCATAGAGCTTGCGGCAGGGTTTGAGCTTAAAGAGAGCGTAGAAAACAAAGAGGATATTTCGATAATAGCAAAGGCAGTAGAAGACGCGTTCTGCTGTGGAATGTCAAATGCGGCGAGCTATGCGGTAAACGCGCTCCAAGCTGCGGCGGCGGACAATATCCCTTTCGAAGAAACAGCAAAGACCATGTTCAGCCTGTCAAACGTCATAAGCTACGGCGACATACGAAAAGCGGACTGCTCGGCGGTAGAGCCGATATTAAAACAGCTTTACTACCGCGCCTGCCTTATCATGAGTTCTTCGTGCATTTGTGACGACAACGCGGCAAAGGAAACGGCAAACGCGATAAATATGATAAACTCCGTGGAACTCGCGCAGGGTTTTCTTGAAACGGAAAAATGGACAAAAGCGCTTTCGGAGGTATCGTTCCGCGACGACCTCAACACCGTGCTTTCTGGACTTTGCGCGGCAATTCTCCTCGAACGCAACAAGATGACGAACGACGAGCTGAAAACGGAAGTGTCAAGAAGGCTGTCAAAAGGCGTTCCCGCAGACCTCGGCGCAGGCTGGTTTGAGGGGCTGGCTATGAAAAACCGAAACGGACTTATTGCGAGGCTGTCGCTTTGGGAAAGTCTGGACGATTATCTTAAAGAGCTTGACGACGAGGAATTTAAACGCGCGCTCGTGTTTTTACGCAGAGCGTTCGCGGATTTTTCTTCGGGCGAAAAGGACGCAATAGCCGAAAACCTAGGAGAGATCTGGGGACTTAACAGCGAAGAAGTGAGCGAAGCGCTCAATGCCCCTCTTGACGCGGCTTCACAACAGGCTATAGACGACCTTTCAGGCTTTGATTTTGATTTGTAATCAATAGGTGAACATATGGATAAAACGGTACAAATGCAGCGCTGGCGGCTGATACTCGGGCAGGAGAGCAAAAATCGCTTTGAAAAAATGGATATGCCCGCGCTTTCGGAAGAACAATTGCTTATGGACAGCGCCCTTGCTTCAATTTACAACAAAAGCGGTGAGGGTGGATTTGGAACGGGCGGCGGAAAAGGTCCGTCAAATCCGCAGATATCCCGCTGGCTCGGCGACGTAAGAACGCTTTTTGACAAGGAAATCGTAAAGGTCATTCAGAATGACGCGATGACAAGATGCGGACTGAAACAGCTAATTTTTGAGCCCGAGATACTCGAAAATGTAGAGCCGGATATTTCCCTTGCGTCCGCTATACTTACGCTGAAAGAAATGATACCCGACCGCTCAAAGGAAAGCGTAAGAGCGTTTATAAAGAAAATAGTCGACGACATAAATAAACTGCTTGAACAGGACATAAAGCGAGCCGTCACCGCCGCAGTAAATAAGCGCGAACACTCTCCCATACCGTCAGCGTCCGCGCTCGACTATAAAATGACTATCCGCAGAAATTTAAAGCACTATTCGCCCGAGCTTAAAACGATAGTTCCCGAGCATTTTTATTTCTTTGAGCGCGCCGCTTCTTCCGCCGCAAAAAAATGGACGATAATTTTAGACATCGACCAGAGCGGCTCTATGGGCGAAAGCGTTATTTTTTCATCAGTCGTAAGCTGTATTTTAGCGAGTATGAACGCGCTTAAAACAAGAGTTGTCGCGTTTGATACAAATGTAGTAGACCTTACGGACAAATGCTCCGATCCCGTAGACCTGCTCTACGGTTTTCAGCTCGGCGGCGGCACGGACATTGACAAGTCGGTGGCATACTGCGAGCAGTTTATTGACGACCCGAAAAAGACGCTGTTTTTCCTGATTTCCGACCTTTACGAGGGAGGAAACCGCGCCGCGCTTATAAGGCGAATAGAAGGAATGAAAGCGTCGGGAGTTACGGTAGTATCGCTTCTTGCCATAGCCGACGGAGGAGCGCCGTTTTATGACGAAAGCGTCGCTAACAAGCTCGCAAAGCTAGGTATTCCCTGCTTTGCCTGCAATCCGCAAAAGCTCCCCGAATTGCTCGGGCTTGTGCTTAAAGGGCGGGATATTGCCGAATTTTCAAAAACCGCGTATAATGCGGGAAAATAGGCGCGGTCAATTTTCTCTTTTCTTGTACAGTGCAATTGACAATACCCATGACAGCGCGTAAATTCCCGCTCCGACAAGGACGACCGCCGCAATTATCCCGAAGTTTCCGAGCTTTTCTATAAAATGCGATATAATTTCGTTGTCCCAAGTTGCAATATATAAAACGGTAAACGGTAGCACTATAATAAGCCTTAAAATAATTCCGTAGGTTCTTCCTTTTTCAACTCCCAGCCTGAATGAAACAAGAAGATCGACCGCTGAAATCAACATCCCGACAAAGAATAAAACCGCAAGGACCGCGTATTTTTCAAACTGCATTTCGTGAGTTATCAAGCCTTTTATTAGGTTCACCGATACTATAATGACATACATCGCAAGCTGTGAAAAAAGCCCGATGAGATATTTTGACGAAACGATTTGTGATTTTTTATACGGGAGCGCGCCGCTGTATCTGTCCCAGCGGCTTTTCTCGTCGTCGGAAAGCAGATTTATGGGTATATTCGCCGTACTGCACGCCACAACCAACATTATAAAATCCGTGATGTCATTGAAAAAAATCGACGCCGCTATAAAAAGCACATCTGTAATCAATATGATTTTATAAGATCTTATCGTCACATAATAATCCTTTAACAACAAGCCTTTCATCATTTCTCCCCCTTTACCGTAAACAAAAACAGCTCTTCAATGCTTATGGGGCTTATGTTTATCCCCGCGCCTGCCTTATCCCTGCAAACCATTGCCTCGACCCCGTAAGGGGTTTCTTTTTTATACCTTATCGCGCTCTCATTTAGCGTTTTGAACTGTTCGGCTGTACAGCGGACAATGCCGTAGCGCGACAGAAGCACGTCTTTTTCCTCGCACAAAATGAGCTTTCCTTTGTGCAAAAACGCGATGTAATCGCAAAGCTTTTCAAGGTCGCTTATGATATGCGACGAAATAAGTATCGAGCAGTTTTCGTCTCTCGTGAAATCAATAAGCATATCCACAACTTCATCTCTCACAACGGGGTCAAGTCCCGACGTCGGCTCGTCAAGAATAAGCAGCTTTGCGTTATGCGAAAGGGCAACAGCTATACCGAGCTTCATTTCCATTCCGCGCGAAAAAGTTCCAAAGCGCTTTTTTTCGGGCAGCGAAAACTTTTCCGAAAGCGAATAGAACTTTTCGCTGTTCCAGTTTTCAAATGTTCCGCGCATAACCATATCAATTTCCTTTAAGGTCAGGCATTTGGGAATACCGATAACGTCCGTCACCACGCCGATTTCCTGTTTTATCAGCTCAAGGTTTTTGGAGTTGTCATTCCCGAAAATTTTTACAGAGCCGCCGTCCTTATTTAGCATACCTAAAATGAGCTTTATGGTCGTGCTTTTTCCCGCGCCGTTTTCTCCGACAAGTCCCATAATACAGCCGCTCGGCAAATTAAAACTAACATCGGACAGCTCGAAGCCCTTGAATTTTTTTGACAGGTTTTTAATTTCAATAGCGTTTTGTGTCATTATTTATCCTCCATACTGAAATTTATCATTTCGATTATTTCTTCTTTGCTTATATTTCCGCACGCGCAAAGCTCGGTTATGCGTGAGATAAGCTCCTCTATTTTTCTTAGATTTTCCTCACGGATAAGCTCGGCGTTCCTTGCCGCAACATAACAGCCCTTTCCCTGAACGGTGTAGATAAACCCCTCTTTTTCGAGCTCGTCATAAGCGTGCTTGGTTGTCAGAAAGCTGATACGAAGGTCTTTCGCAAGCCCGCGTATCGACGGCAGAGGCTCGTTTTCTTTAAGCTCGCCGCTTATTATCTGACCCTTTATCTGGGAATAGATCTGGTTATAAATCGGTTCGCCGTTTTTGTTGTCAATAAATATGTTCATAGTTATGACCTTTCTGTTATATCTGTTATAAATGTATAATATCACAACATAACAGTTTTGTCAATAGCTTTTTTAAATTTCAAAAATATTTTTAAATAAGCAACAACGTGTGGCATAACTATCCGAAATTGCCACAAATAAAAAATATTTTTATAAAAAATGTGTATATTTTAAGAAAATTTAAAAGTTTATATTTCTTTTTTCAAAAAAATATGTTATAATGAAATTGTATTTTAAAAAGTAAGCTGTCTTATGCTTTTTCATTTTTCAGTTGAATATGAACAAGCATTTAGAAATCTTCTTTGCTATAAAAATTAAACGAAAGGAATTTTTAATGAAACTGAAGAAAATTATTGTATTTGTATGTATCTTTTTATGCGCGGCGATTCTGTCGGGGTGTGAAGTAAAATTCGGCACAAACCCAAAGGTCGACCCGAAGCAAGTTGTTGCAAAGCCCACAAGGCTTTGTTTTACGGGAGAACTCGACGTAACCTTTGAAGAATTTAACAAGCAATATTTGTTCTATTTATACGCAAACGACCTCGACGAGGAGACCGAAGACGCGGATCTTTGCAAGGAGCTTCGCGAGTCTATCATAAACAATATTATCTATGACAAGATAATGGTCCTAAAGGCAAAGGAGTTCGGCTGTTATACACTCACCGAAGAAGAAGCTAAAGAAGTTCAAGAAGAATATGACAATGAAATTGAAACCGAGATAACGACATTTGGAGAAAACGCCGACTACAGCGACCTTCCCGAAGGCACGGAAATTACCGACGAAATGAAAAAAGAGCGCGGCGAGCAGGAGTTCAACAAAATGCTCGAAGACAGCGGTATGACGCGCGATGACTTTTACGAGCTGATAAAGAATTATTACATCTCGCAGAAGATGATAAACTACTATGTAGATAAAGTCGACAAAAGCGAATCGGAAGAAATGCTAAATGAATATGTCGATCAAATAAAGACTATCTACGAAACAGATCCCGCGACTTATGAACAGGGAGGTTATTCGAGCTTCTGGATACCCGAAGGCTCGCGCTATATAAAGCACGTTCTGCTCGGATTTGACGACGAGACACAGGCGGCTATAAAGAAATACCGCGACGAGGATAACGACGAAGCCGCCGACCAACTTAGAGAAGAAAAAGCCGCAGAGCTTGCCGACAAACAGGCGGAAGTGGAAAAAGCTCTCGACGACGGCGAGAAATGGGAAGATATTCTTCTCGAATACAGCGCAGACGCTACGGGAAGTTCGGCATACCCCGACGGTTATCTTGTAGTACCAAACGGACAGTCTTATGTAGCAGAATTTCAGGAGGCGGCGTTCGTTCCCGAAAATGTCGGAGACAGAACGGTCTGCATTTCGGACTATGGCGTTCACATTATGATCTATGCGTCAAAAGCAGAGGTAACAGAAGAAAACAGAAACGATATAATCGAATATCTTTCATACAATATTGCTCAGAACACTTTAGCGGAAGAAATGAGCAAATGGAATGAAGAATATGCATTTGATATCGACAAAGAAGCGCTTAGGATACAAACAGCGGATAGCTCAAACTGATCTGACGGAGTTGAATTATGAACACACCAATTTGTAATTTTCTGGAAAGGTATGAAAACGAAGGGCGTTTAAGACTTCACACCCCGGGACACAACGGCACAGTCCCCAACGACATAACCGAGATATACGGCGCGGACAGCCTATATCATTCGGACAAATCGGGCGGAATAATCTCCACGAGCGAGGCTCTCGCGGCGGGAGTTTTCGGAGCAAAGAAAACCTGCTATTCCTGCGAGGGAAGCACCCTCGCGATACAGACGGCTCTCGCGATATTAAAAGCTCGCGGCTGTCAGACAATTGCCGCGTCAAGATATTCCCACCGCTCGCTTGTATCGGCGGCGGCACTTTTGAGGCTTGATATAAAGTGGCTTTATCCCGACGAGTTTTTGAGCGCGGACGTTCCGTATAATGTAGATGGACTTTGCGGGACAGACGCTGTTTTTGTGACGAACATCGACTACTATGGCGGGACATGGAAGTTTGTCCGCCCGAATATCCCCGTTGTTATAGACAATGCCCACGGAGCATATCTGCGCTTTGTCGATAAGCGCAGATTTGGGACGGAATATCTCCACCCGCTCGAGCTCGGATTTCCGCTTATTTGCGCGGACTCCGCGCATAAGACTTTGCCTGTTCTCACGGGAGGAGCATATCTTCATTTTGCTCAAGGAGAAGACCCCTCAAACGCAAAAGAATTTATGGCAATGTTCGGCTCGACAAGCCCGTCTTATCTGATACTTGAAAGTCTAGACCGCTTTAACGCTACTATAGCGGACAACATACAGCTTATAAACAACGCCTGCGACGCGGTAGCCGACCTCAAGGACAGGCTCGAAAGAAACGGTATTCCTCTGAAGAAAAGCGACCCTCTGAGAGTTACAATAAACGCGAGAGAATACGGGCTCAGCGGTTTTGAGTTTGCGTCTTATCTAAGAACAAACGGCGTTGAGTGTGAAATGGCTGACGAAAACTATGTGGTGCTTATGTTCTCGGCTACATCTACCGTTGAGGACTGCGAACGCGCGGAAATGGGAATACTGCTTGTTCCTGCGGCAGCTCCAAAGCCTTTTGTTCAGTATGCCCACATAAAGCCCGTCGTTGAAATGCCCGTATATGAGGCGATATTTAAACCTCGCAGGATTATTCCTCTCGAAGCCGCGGCAGGAGAAATTTGTGCGGGGCTTGACTGTCCGTGTCCTCCCGGAGTTCCGCTTATAATGCCCGGCGAAGTTTTCGACCACAATGTTATAAACGCGCTGAAAATGCACGGCATAAAGAATGTTTCTGTAGTGTCAAAGGAAATTCTTTGATACAGATATTACTTATTCAGCAGCGTGCTCTTTTTAGCGGGAGCTGACGTGCGCGAAAGCTTTTTCTGCCGACGATAAACGCTTTATAGTCGCAAAGGCGCGCAGCGCGCTGGAAAATATTCTGCGAAAGCGCAAAGCCGCGCGATATTTCAAGCGGAAAGAAAACGGAATAAAGAGCTGTTCCGCGTCTGAAAGAAAGCTTTATACGGACATCTCCGAACGAGCTTTCGGCGTTTTTCACCAAAGCAATTCCGCAGACCGTTGTATAACCGCTCGAAAATACGGCGCAGTAAAGCACGGTCTTTAAGATCTGCGCCTCGTTTAAGTTAAGGTAATAAAACACAAAAAGCAATACCGAGGAAATTATAAATGTCCAAAACGGAACGGTTATGTGCCCGAAAATCTTGCTTGTCGGCGTTTTAAGAAGCGCTGCGTCTTCATTCGGTATTCCGAAAAAGCGCTCGGAAATTTTCGCGAATGTTCTTTCGGACGCGGCGGGAAATATCATATCAGCTCCGTAATAAACGGGAAAACGTTTTATAAACATACATACCGTGGTTTTTCGCAAAAGCAGGGCGTTTGTATTTTGTACAAGCGTGGTTTCATATAATGTGATAACTCCGCTTTTCACAAAAACGAACTTTCCGCTTTTTGAAAGGCAATATCCCGAAAGCCGAATGAGCTTTGAGAGAAAAGCGAAGACCCACGAAAAAGTCGCAAAAGCCGCCGCAAAAGCCGCAATGCGCGGAACGGCTATATGGATCATCAAAAGCGTTTCCGAAAGCTTTTCGGCGGTAGTCATAAGCGCGGAAATTATCTCGTCAAAATAGCTCCCGCCGACAATACTTCCGATTTTTTGCAGCATGGCGGCAAAAAAGACTATGCCCGCAAGAGCGCGGGTGTCGATGAAAGCTCCGAACAGTATCTCAAAAAAGCGCGGTCTTATGCAATGTTCGGGCATTTTAGGAAGAAACGGCGGCTGTTCGCTGTTATTAAGGAAAAATTCTATTTTGCCGTTTAAAGTGTAAACGGTCACTTCTCTTGCGCGGAATATTCGCATAATGGGAGAAGTTCTGGTGACTGTCTTTATTATCGCGGACAAGGGAATTACCGCAGTTTTTTCGATGACTATACGTTTTGTGAGCGTGAATTTTTCGTCGGTGTATTCGAGCCTTACGAAAAATCTGCGCAGGATGTAAAATAATAAAAATTTCATAACAAATAAACAATAACCAGACTGTAGATAAAGTAAATCTTCAGACTGTATATAACTTTGGGGGGTTAAATATGACGACAGGCTGTATTATCCTCGCGGGCGGAGCGGGCAAAAGAATGAAGTCCGAAAAGCCGAAGGTTTTATGTGATGTATTGAAAAAGCCTATGCTCGCATGGGTTTTGGACTGTGCAAAAGAGTTCGGGTTTGACAGGATAGGCGTTGTTTCGGGCAACAAGCGCGAAATGACCGAAAGCTTTATAAGCGAAAACTATGAGGGTATCCCGACTTATTTTCAGGACGAGCAGAAAGGCACGGGCGACGCCGTTTCGCGCGCGGAGGAGCTAATAAAATCGGTGGACAGAGTGTGCGTACTTTGCGGAGACGCGCCGTTTATAGACGTTGACACGCTTAAAAACGCCCTCGCGCTTCATGAAAACTCTAACGCGGGAGTTACGGTCATCACGGCTGCTCTCGACGACCCAAAAGGCTATGGGCGAATTATCCGCGACAAAAGCGGAAAATTTACCGAAATACGAGAACAAAAGGATTGTTCCCCCGAAGAGGCTGAAATATGCGAGATAAACAGCGGCGCTTATTGGTTTTCGTCAAAAGACCTGCTTGAAGCGCTGCCTAAGCTTAAAAACAACAATGCTTCGGGCGAATACTATCTCACGGACTGCGTAGAGCTTATAGGAAATGCCGAAGCATATACGAGTGAAAATCCCGTTATAGCATATGGAGCGAACACAAAGAGCGATCTTTACGAACTGAACTCTATCGCCCGCCTTGGCGTTTTGTCAAAACTTATGGAAAACGGAGTTTGCTTTATTACGCTCGACGGCATTATAATCGGAAAAGACGTTGCCATAGGCGAGGACACGCTTATTCTTCCGAACACCATTATACTTGGAAAAACCGTTATCGGCAAAAACTGCGAGATAGGCGCAAACTCCTGTATCAAGGACTGTGTGATAGGAGATAATGTTATTCTCGATAATGTAAAAGCGACGTCGTCGGTCGTAGAAGATGATGTAAAGATAGGTCCTTTTGCTCAGCTTCGCCCGGGAACAGTGATAAGAAAGGGCGTAAAGATAGGCGATTTTGTGGAGATAAAAAACAGCGATATCGGAGAAAAGACCGCCGTTGCACATCTTACATATCTCGGCGACAGCACCGTAGGACGCGGAGTTAATTTTGGATGCGGGTGTGTTACGGCAAATTATGACGGCATAAACAAATATCGGACGGAAATAGGCGACGACGCTTTTATCGGCTGCAACACGAACCTTATTGCTCCCGTAAAGATAGGAAACAATGCCACAACTGCCGCAGGCTCTACAATAACAAAAGATGTACCCGAAAATTCGCTTGCCGTAGAGCGCGGAAAAACGCGCATAATCGAAAATTGGGAAAAGAACTTCCTTAGAAAAAAGAAATAGAGTTAACTTTCCGAAAAAGGAGGCGGGCATTTGACGAGAAAAGAAATTGAAGAACGCTGTCATAAGTTGAGCGCTTCCGAAAGCAAATGCTCGTTTACAAGCGGCGATATACTGGGGTTTATAGATACTTCTCCTCTGCGTGACGGCTCAAGAGGAATAGCCTTTTATGAAAATTCAATGACGATAAAGACAGGCAGTTCTTCCGACGTCATTGCTTATGACAATATTCGCTCGGTCGATATATGTGAGAGCTTTGAAAACAGCTTTGCGGACGAGCTTATTATTTCGGCAGATGAAAACGAAATAAGGATATCCGACTATTCTCTCGACAAGTCCGAGCTTAAAATTTTGATAGACAAGCTTTGCAAAAAGGACAATATCCCGCAGAACATTCCTGCGTTTGAAAAGCTTTTTTCAATAGAAAAAGATGATAATGAAACAAGGATAATTCCCACAAGACAGGCTGAAAATTCGGAAAGTGCCGCTGACAGAAATCTATTAAATGAAAATAACGATGTTATCGAAAACGATCTTCAAAATGCTGTTTCAGAAAATAAAGAAGATATTTCGGAGATTACAGAAAACGACAAAATTTCCGATGTTTCAGTAAATGAAGAAATTTCTGAAATTGCAAAAGTTGACGAAAATTTTTTTGCGGCTATTGCTGTCGAAAATAAAAATGTCGTTTCGGAAAATGACGAAAAAGATTTTGACGAACAAGAGGAGCTTGAACGCATAAGCTCAATGTCACATGAACAGACGGTGAGCTATCTCGCAAGCGCTTTTGAAGAGCTGAACAGTACGAACAACACGAGCAGTCCGCAAGTTTCCGAGAAAGAAAACAATGTGAAAAGGTCGGAGCTTTCCGAAGAGCCTGCCAATGAGGACATTTATATAAAAGCAAGCCGAAAGCTGAGAGAGTTTTGCGAAGAAGAAAAGCTGTCTATGGAAATGATCGAAGATGAACTCCGCAAAAATCTTATATCTTCTGCGGAGGTTTTTGCAGAGATAATTGAAAACAACTCGGAAATACCAAGCGGGCTTTCCGAAAAAATAAATGAACTGAAAAATGCGGCAAACGATTTGGACAAGTATTTTTCATACGGCGAGGATATAGGCATAAGAACAATGTTTTTTATGCTGTTTCAGATGCTTTCTTATTCTGACAGGATAATTGAAGATCCGAATACAAAGGAAAAGCTGAATGATTTTTTCAGAAAATTCGGGTCGGCGGGTATCATACTTTCAATGCTGGATATGAGGATATAAACTGCCTCTTTAATAAAAACAAACGAAAGGGTCATAGAATCTATGTTTAATGAAACGGTGCTTGTAATTGATTTTGGAGGACAATACAACCAGCTTATTGCCCGCAGAGTGCGCGAGCATAACATTTACTGCGAGGTAATTTCCTACAAGACTTCCATTGAGGAAATAAAAGCCAAATCTCCAAAGGGAATTATTTTTACGGGAGGACCGAACTCGGTCTATCTTGACGACTCCCCGAGAATGACGGAAGATATTTTTAAACTCGGCGTGCCGATACTCGGAATATGCTATGGCGCACAATTTATGGTATACGGTCTAGGCGGAAAGATAGGAAAAGCAAACGAAAGCGCTGCGGCAGAATTTGGCAGGACGGAATGCGAGTTTGACACAAGCTCTAAGCTTATGAAAGGGCTGAAGGAAAGCTCAATTGTCTGGATGAGCCACAACGACTACATAGAGGAGCTTCCCGAAGGCTTCCGCGCTATAGGTCACAGCGCGAAATGTCCGTATGGAGCGATAGAAGATCCCGAGCGCAAATTCTACGGAACGCAATTCCACCCCGAAGTAAACCACACCGAGCAGGGCTTTGATATGCTGGGAAATTTCCTGTACAATGTCTGCGAATGTAAGGGCGACTGGACAATGGAAAGTTATGCGGAAACGGCTATACGTGAAATTCGCGAAAAGGTCGGAGACGGAAAAGCGCTGCTTGCGCTTTCGGGCGGCGTCGACAGCTCAGTTGCTTGCAAGCTCATGGCAAAAGCGATTGGCTCACAACTGACGTGCATATTTGTAGACCACGGGCTTATGCGTAAAAACGAAGGCGACGAGGTTGAAAATGCGTTTAAGGACAGCGGTATAAACTTCGTAAGAGTAAATGCGGGCGAAAGATTTCTGACGAAGCTTGCGGGGGTGTCCGAGCCCGAAAAGAAGCGCAAGATAATCGGCGAGGAATTTATTCGTGTATTTGAAGAAGAAGCGAAGAAGATAGGAAAAGTGGACTATCTTGTACAGGGAACTATCTATCCCGACGTTATAGAAAGCGGGACAGGCGACGCGGCGGTTATAAAATCTCACCACAATGTCGGCGGGCTGCCCGATTATGTTGATTTTAAAGAGATAATTGAACCCCTGCGTTTGCTGTTTAAGGACGAAGTAAGAAAGCTCGGCACAACGCTCGGCCTGGACAGCAAGCTGGTATGGCGTCAGCCGTTCCCGGGACCGGGACTTGCGATACGCATAATAGGCGATATTACTCCCGAAAAGGTAAAGATACTTCAGGACGCTGACGCAATTTTCCGTGAAGAAATAGCAAACGCGGGACTTGAGCGCAGTATAAATCAATATTTTGCCGTGCTTACAAATATGCGCTCGGTAGGCGTTATGGGCGACGGCAGGACATATGATTATACGCTCGCGTTGCGTGGCGTTTCCACAAGCGACTTTATGACCGCCGATTTTTCACGCATCCCCTATGACGTTCTCGAAAAAGTTTCAGTGCGCGTCGTAAACGAGGTCGGAAATATAAACAGAGTCGTTTACGATATAACGAGCAAACCACCGGCGACGATTGAGTGGGAGTAGACCGTCTCGTCCGAAATTCCGCATTGTAGAGCCATTTGTCGAGTGCCGTTTGAGCTTTTGACCGCACTTTGACCGCATTTGTCATTTACAGGGAGAGTAGGAAACAATTTCATAAAAACAGAGCCGTTGCAGTCGCAGCGGCTCTTTCGGTTATTCGTCGTTCAAATGCTGTTTTACCCATTCGATGTGTTTCTTTTGGCGTTCCTCGCGGGAAAGCGCGGGGAAATCCTTTTTTGTCAGAGGCTTGTCGTAATAGTTTTTAACCTTTTCCTTTTCAGTTTCGTAGGTTTCGGCAGATATGGAATATGACTCCAAATCGCTGATGTTATCGGCTATCTGCCGTATACCTTTGCAGAAATCGGCGTTTTGCGGGTTTTCGCTGTCGTTGCCGTAAACCGTCATCTGCACAAACCACCTGTTTTCGGGAGTTTCAAT
>CANQFZ010000020.1 GCA_947600065.1 uncultured Clostridia bacterium
GCGTTATTGAGGGAAAACTTTTTTGAAAAAAAGTTTTCCCTCAAACTCCCTTTCAAAAAACTTTCGTGCCGCGCCTTACGGCGCGGTCGGATAGTAGAAGCGTTTTTCGGTTTTCGTCCGCCGCGCAAGCGGCGGCAAGTAAAAGTTTTGGAAAAAGGTTTTTCCCCTTGCTTTGTGTCCTTATATCCCTGCAGAGTAGTTCGGCGCTTCTTTTGTGATGTAGATATCGTGCGGGTGGGACTCTTTAAGTCCTGCGCCCGTTATTCTGATAAACTCCGCCTTCTCCTGGAGATCCGCTATTGTCGGGCAGCCGCAATATCCCATACCGCTCCTTATACCGCCGACAAGCTGGAAGATCGTGTCCGCAACAGACCCCTTATACGGAACTCTTCCCTCTACTCCCTCGGGAACAAGCTTCTTTGATTTGTCCTGGAAATATCTGTCTGCCGAGCCCTGCTTCATTGCCGCAAGCGAGCCCATTCCTCTGTAAACCTTAAACGAACGCCCCTGATAAATTTCGACATCTCCGGGCGCTTCCTCGCAGCCCGCGAGAAGCGATCCGAGCATTACGACATTCGCTCCCGCCGCAAGCGCCTTTACTATATCTCCCGAATATTTTATACCGCCGTCGGCAATAACGGGAACTCCGTATTTTGCCGCCGCACACGCGCAGTCATAAACAGCCGTTATCTGCGGAACGCCGATACCCGCGACAACTCTCGTCGTGCAGATAGAGCCGGGTCCTATACCGACCTTTACCGCGTCGGCGCCCGCCTTTATGAGATCCTCTGCCGCCGCAGCCGTCGCAACATTTCCCGCTATTACGGGGATATCGGGGAAAGCGTTCTTTATCTTGTCGAGCGTTGTCATAATGTTCTTCGAATGACCGTGAGCCGAGTCGAGAACAAGCACGTCCGCCTGCGCCTTTATCAGCGCCCCTGCCCTATCGAGAACATCGGGCGTTATTCCTATAGCCGCTCCGCAAAGAAGCCTTCCGCTCTTGTCACGCGCGGTGTTGGGATATTGAACTGACTTTTCAATATCCTTTATCGTAATAAGCCCTTTTAACATTCCGTTTGCGTCTACAAGCGGAAGTTTTTCTATCTTGTGCCTTCTTAAAATCTCCTGTGCTCCCTCAAGAGTTGTGCCCACGGGCGCGGTTATGAGGTTCTCCTTTGTCATTACCTCGCCGATTTTCTGCGCGGGGTCGGAAATAAAACGCAGGTCGCGGTTTGTGAAAATGCCCACAAGCCTTCCGTCCTCAACGATAGGAACGCCGCTTATCCTGTACTTGCCCATAAGAGCGTCCGCGTCGCCTACGCTGTCGTTCGGCGAAAGGAAAAACGGATTTACAATAACGCCGTTTTCAGAGCGCTTTACTTTGTCTACCTCGTCGACCTGCTGTTCGATCGGCATATTCTTGTGAATAATACCTATACCGCCTTCGCGGGCAATAGCTATTGCCATTCTCGATTCTGTAACGGTGTCCATAGCCGCGGTCATTATGGGAGTGTTGAGACTTATCTGTTTGGTGAGATTTGTTTTTATGCTGACCATGTTCGGCGTAACGTCGCTCCTCGCAGGAATAAGCAGAACGTCGTCAAATGTAAGACCTTCTTTTACAAACTTTTCCTCGTAATTACAGTTTAACATACATATTCCTCCTCATTTTCATACTCTTCCGATTGTTATTAACTTATATTATACACGAAACAAAAAAATTTTGCAAGCATAATTAAAAAGAAAAATAGACAAATATCTTCAATTTTTTCTTTGCGGTTTGGAACATTTTAACGCACTTGTACAAAAAATGCTAAAAAACAACTTTTTTCACTTGACTTAAAGGGCTGTTTATTATAAAATATATTTGTATGGTGAAAAATCAGACGGGGTTGACAGTATACAGTTGACAGGGTAGAGTATTCAGTAAGGGCGGAAAGGTTGTTTTTTTCAAACGATATTTCTTTCAATAATGCTCTCTCGCCCCATCCCCCTACCCCCTTCCCCGAAGGGGAAGGGGGAAAGTCACGGGGACGAAGTCCCCGTGACCCCTGTCCTTTTAGAGGTAAGAGGTAAGAGGTAAGAATATCGGGGAGCATTATAGAGAAAAAGTTTTTTGATTGTCACAAAGAAGAAGGGGTAGGGGGTAAGCCCTAGCCTCTAAGCCTTCGGAGCTTAAAAACGAAACTTTTTATACAGGTTGTTTTGAATGTTGATCATATATTGTTTATAAAAATGAAGGGAAGGATTATCTATCAAAAAGACGATAATTTCTGCGTCGCTTCTTGCGTGTGATTTTGCGAGCCTTGCATATGAAAGCGAACGCTGTGCAAAAGCAGGAGTAGACTGGATACATTTCGACGTTATGGACGGGCATTTTGTAGAGCAGATAACCTACGGCTCGCCTGTCCTCAGATCAATAGACAAGGTCACGGACAAGTTTATGGACGTTCATCTTATGGTGGACAACCCCGAAAGGCAGATACCGCTTTTCGCGCGTTCGGGCGCGGACCTTATAGACGTACATATCGAAAGCAGCAAGGACGTTTTCGGGTGTCTTGAGGAAATACGCGCGTTCGGACTTAAATCGGCGGTAGCGGTAAAACCTAACACTCCCATAGAAGAAGCGTATAAGTATCTTCCGCTTTGCGATATGGTGCTTGTTATGACGGTAGAACCCGGTTACGGCGGGCAGAGCTTTATGACCGAGATGATGACAAAAGTAAGAAAGCTCCGCGATTATGCCGACAAAAACGGCTTTGCCGACCTAGACATACAGGTAGACGGCGGCGTGAATACCCGCACGGCAAAAATTGCGCGCAATGCGGGAGCAAATGTTCTTGTCGCGGGAACGGGGCTTTTCGGCGCTGCCGATATGAACGCAGTGTGCTCCGCTTTGAAAGGAATTTAACTATGGCGGAAAATGCCAACAATTTGCCCGTGAGGGCTTATGCCGAAAGATTTGTTTTTATGGCGGCAGTTGTGGTGCTTGCGGCGTTTATGCAGGGATCAAGAGCCGCAGTTGTGGGCGCTGTAGGCGTTGTTTCGGCAATGGCCGTGGACGCGCTGTGCTGTCTGGTGAGAAAACTGCGCTACGACCCGAAGGATATAGCTGTGCCGTTTTGGGGACTTTGCTCGGGAATTATGATGCCGATAAGCGCCCCGCTCTGGGCGGCGATATTGTCTGCGGCGGTCTGCATAATTGTCGGAAAGCACTTTTTCGGATCTTCGGACAATATTCTGTTTTGTCCGCCCGCTATCTCCACGGCGTTTATGATAATATGCTATCCCGCCGAGATGCTGTATTTTCCGAAATACGGGGAAACATACCCCCTGTTTGGGAGCTATAACGGCACGCTTATACACTCTGCCGAATATTCTCTGCGCATAGGCTATACGCCGTCTGAGGATATATGGGACACGCTCCTCGGATTTACCAGCGGTCCTATAGGGACAATATATGTTCTGGTGATACTGGTCTGCGGGATATGCCTAGCGCTTCGCAGAAAGGCAAGTCCCGCCGCTATGCTGTCGTGTATACTGACGGTAGGTATAATGGCGTTCTTTTTCCCGAGAGCAAAATACAGCGCATGGAACTCGGTATTCTACGAGCTTTCTTCGGGATATCTGCTTTTCGGAACGGTCTTTTTGTGTACCGAGCCATACCGTATGCCGAAAAAGACTTCTGCGCGAATAATCTACGGCGCAGTCTTAGGATATATAACCATGATGTTCCGCATATACGGAAGGACGGAGGGCGGCTTTATATTCGCACTCTTGGTAGTAAGCGCGCTTTCGGACTGCTTTGACAGGTTTGTGGACAACCTTGTATACTGGAGAAGATCCTATCTTTCTTCTTTTGAAAAGAATAAGGTGAGCGTACAGAGCGGAAGTATGAAGCTCACGGACACACAGGAAATAATGCTCCCCGAAAAATACCGCTATAATACCCCGCCCATTGACGGAAAGATAAAGAAACACAAAGGACGCCGCAGGAACAGGAGGGACAATGAAAAACAATAATAAGTCCTTCAGTCTTGACGGGCTTTTCAGACAAAATATAGTGCTTGTAAGCGGACTTGTTACCGCCCCGATCATAATAGCCTGCACGACGCTTATGCACGCGCTTGTCCTTTCAATAGGCTTTTTTATGATATCCTACCTGTCTATATTGATATGCAGGTTTATCCCGTCGAAGATAGCCTATACTTTCAGGATAATGCTTTATGCGCTTGTCGCGGCGGCGCTGTATATACCGACAATATTGTTCTTAAACAATATCTATCCCGAAGCCGCAAACCAAGTTATGCTCTATATCGAGCTTATGGCGGTAAATTCGCTTTTGTTTGCAAAGACCGAAAGCCGATTTTATCTTATACCGTTCGGAAAAATGATGATAGACGTGTTTGTTTATATCGCGGGCTTTGCGGTGGTGGCGTTTGTTGTCGGCTTTGTGAGAGAGCTTTTGGCAAACGGCACGCTCTTCGGAACAGAAGTTTGCCCCGCGATAATGCCCGCGGCAAGCTCGCCGTTTTTCGGGTTTATACTTGTGGGATTGCTTGCGGCGCTGTGCAGAGCCGTTTCCGAGCGCCGAAAGGAGCGCAAAGATGGCTGAAGTTTTTGCGAGAATGATAAGCCTTGCGATGATTGCGATTTTTTCACAAAACGCGGTATTTGACAGGGCATTCGGCGTGGACGTAGCGATATACGCTTCAAGAAAAAATCATCACATAATCGGCTTTACCGTTGCCACTACTGTTATGACGACGCTTGCGAGCGCGGCGGCATATCCGTTTGACATAATGCTTCTGCCGACAAAATACGGATATTTGTTTATGCCGCTTATTTATGTGGCAATTGTGAGCATACTCTATCTCATAGGGCTGTTCGTGCTGTGGAGGGCTTTTCCGAAGGTGTTCTACAGAGTAAAACAATATGCCCACCTTGCGGTATTTAACCTCGCGGTATTCGGAGCGCTTTTCTTAAACTACAATTTCGGAAAAGGCTTTGCGGGTTATGTCGGATACGGCTTTGGAACGGGAATAGGGTTTTTCCTTGCCTGCTTCTTGCTGAATATCGTACACGAAAGATTTAACAGCGAAAAGATTCCCCGTATGCTCAGAGGTTATCCCATAACGCTTATTTTTATAGGAATAATTTCTTTGGCATTAAACGTATTAGTAGGATATATGACGGAATTTTAATTATTGGGATAAATGGAAGAATTTTGAACATATAATATACTCAGGCTGTCGATAAAGCCCCATCTGCTGTGTAGCGTTATGCGCTAAGCGCATAACGCGTGCATACGGGGACTTTCTCAACAGCCTGAGGAGTGGAATTTTTTTACAGTATTTTATTAGATTGTTGGGAACAGAGGTCACGGGCGTTGAAATATAAAAAGACAAAAATAAAGATAAAACGAAGCAAAGTAAATCTTTATAATAAGAGGAAAAACAGAAAAAAACAGGTCGCGGCTATAATAATAACCGCTGTGGCAGCGTGTGCGCTGTGTATTCTGGGATATGGGATAGGAAAGCCGCTTATGGATTATTTCCGAAACCGCGATACGATTATTTCTTCTTCCGCAATGTGGACGCCCGAAGGTTCGGAAGCTCTCGAAAACTCCTCGGACGCTTCAAGCACGCCCGCTCAAAGTTCGTCGCAAACGCCCGTTGAACAGCCAAAGCCCTCTATGACAAAATCGGCTTATTTCCTTTCGGGAGAAGCGGCACTAAGCTCAGCAGCGCTTAATTCGGAAATATCCGCGGCAAAATCATCGGGACACTCGGTTATAGTAGTAACGCTTAAAGACAGCGAGGGAATATTCCTCTATAAGACCGCAATTGAAAAGGTAAAGACAAAAGGCACTCTTACCGCCTCGCAGATAGCCTCAGAAATAGAAAAAGCGGGGCTTATTCCCGCCGCAATGATAAGCACGCTTAAAGACAAGACAAACGGAGTTGCTCTGGGGTGCTGTTATAAGTTTAAAGAAGGCGCGACATGGCTCGACGGTCGCCCGGGAGTGGGAAAAACGTGGCTGTCTCCCTTTGATGATAAGACGGGGGAATTTATAAAGGCTATAACTTCCGAGCTTTCAAATGCAGGATTTAAGCGCATTGTCGCGGTCGATACGATGTACCCGAATTTTTATTCATCGGACATTTCGGAAAACTTAGCTCATCTGCCGCTTAAAGACAGAACAAAGCGCGCAGAAGCGCTGTGGAACGTTATTGCTTCGGCAAAAGAGGGCTGCGGCGAAGCGGAGCTTTATATTGAAATGGACGGCTCAAAGCTTATTGCGTCCAAAAAAGACGGAACAAACGCAGAGATGGCGTTTACGCCCGAAAGGCTCAAAACCGCGAACCTTATCGTTGATTATTCGCCTTCGGAGTCCGACCCGTATGCCGCGGCACAGAAATTCATTGAAAAGCTGAAAACGGCTCTTGGCGGGGCGGAATGCGTCGTAAGGATAAAGGGCAATTCACAAACGATCATTGAGAATGTCAAAAAAGCTTTTGATGAGGCGGGAATTGAAGCCTTTTCACAATAATTTCACAGGTTTTTAAAATTATAGGCTTGATTTTTAAATCATAAAGCTATATAATATATTCATCTAGATACTAGAGAATTAGAGGCTAGCATACAACAACCTTTCGGATATTACTGACTACTGTACCCTGTCAACTGCCAACAGAGCGGGTGCAGGGCGCGCAGCGCCCTGCATTCTCCCCCTTCCCCTTCGGGGAAGGGGGGCAGGGGGATAGGGCGAGATAACGTCATATAAAGAAACAACGTTTAGAAAGAACAACCTTTCGGATATTACTGACTACTGTACCCCGTCAACTGCCAACAGGGTGAGTAATGGATATTTAGACAAATAGCGCTTGAAAAGAACTGTAAATAGTTTTTAGACAAGCTGCTATAAAATAAATTTAATTACCAAATAATGAAAAAATACAATTGGAGGAATTTTTAAATGATGAACTTACTTATGTTGACGGCTGAAGCAGGCTCGAGCACGCAGGTCGCAGGCGGAGGGATCACTGTTGCCTCGCTTTTGTCGCTGATACTTCCGTTTGCGGCGGTTATTCTTATCTTCTATTTCCTTATTATCCGCCCCGAAAAGAAGCGCAACAAGGAAATGCAGGAAATGTTAAGCAACATTCAGGTTGCAGACGAAGTAATTACGACAGGCGGCATTATAGGGCGCGTTCTTTCCGTAAAAGAAGACACCGTTCTTATTGAAACAGGCAGCGACCGCACAAAGATCCGCGTTATGAAAAGCTCTATAGCCAAGAACAACACCGCCCACGAAGCTCCCGAAGAAGTCGCCGAGACAAAGCCTGCAAAGAGCAAAAACGGAAAGACCGAGATCAAATGAAGACCGACCTGCGCGTTGTAAAGACCCGCGCCGTCATCAAAGACACTCTTATTTCCATAATGTCCGAAAAGGAATTGTCGAAGATAACCATATCCGAGCTTTGCGAAAAAGCAAAGATAAACCGAAAGACCTTCTACCGCCATTATCGCGAGATAAACGACGTAAAGTCGGAGCTTGAAAACGAGGCTTTGGAGGAGTTTTCAAAGAGCTTTAAAAACGGAAGCATACTCGACATTAGAAATATCATTACGGGAATAAGCGATGTTTTAAAAGACAGGCGGGAGTTTTACGCGAGAATGTTTAAATCAAACCCCGATCTGTTCAGCAAAGGCAGGCTGAAGACCGCTCTTTCGAGGGCTCTTGCCGCAACGCTCCGCAAATCGAACGCAAAGGAAAACGAGCTTATGTCCGCCGCGGAATTTACAGCGGCGGGAGTTTTTTCACTGTATTCCGAGTGGCTCGAAGAGGGCGGGGATATCGGCTTTGTGACAGAAATTTCCATAAGGCTCGTAACGGGCGCGCTTTCGGATCTTATACCGAAAAGCTGAACGAAGAAAGGTAAAAAATGGAATCGGTTTCAATAATTGCTTTTCAGTCGGTCGTTATGCTTATCTTGCTTATGACGGGATTTTTCCTCAGGAAAAAGAACTTTCTGAGCGATGAAACGACAAAACAGCTTTCAAATATTATCGTCACTGTCATAAACCCGATACTTATTTTTAATTCATATCAGACCGAGTTTAATTCAAAGCTTATCCGCGGGCTTTTGTCTGCGGCGATACTCGCGCTTTTTGCGCATATTCTGTTTATCGCTGCGGCAAAAGTCCTCGTTAGAAAAACTCACAGCAACTTTGAAACAGAGCGGTTTTCGCTTATATACACAAACTGTGGGTTTATGGGAATACCGCTGGTAGAAGCGGCGTTCGGTCAAGAGGGCGTATTCTATCTTACGGCGTATATAACCGCGTTTAATCTGTTTATCTGGACGCACGGCGCGGCGCTTATGAGCGGAGAAAAGCCTACGCCCAAAGGACTTTTGAAAATCGTTTTGTCGCCTGCGATAATCGCAATTTGCTTGGGACTTGTGACATTTTTTACGGGGATAAGGCTTCCGCAGATAATTCAAGAGCCGCTGAACTATCTGGGGTCTATGAACACTCCGCTTGCGATGATAGTTTCGGGGTCGACAATAGCGAGCGCGGGACTTAAAGCCGCATTTACAAACAAGCGCGTTTATCTTTATCAAACGCTTAGGCTCTTAATATTGCCCGCGATAACTGCGGGGGCATTTGCGCTGACGGCGTTTGCGGGAGTTTCGCCTATGGTGATAAGCGTTATTACGATCGCGGCGAGCGCGCCGACTGCCTCGCTTACTATAATGTTCGCGCATAAATACGGACGAAACGCAGGGTATGCTTCGAGCTGTTTCGCGCTTTCGACAGTGTTCAGCATGGTGACAATGCCGCTGATCTCAATGCTGTCGGGGTGGCTTTTGAACTTGATCGGCAAGTGATAAATTTCCTTCAGTATATCTTCTAGAGGTTAGAGGTTAGAGGTTAGTGGCTAGAGTTGTAAAGGAAAGGCTGTTTGCTTTTCGGTAGTATTCTAGCCTCCAGCCTCTTTTTCTGAAAAACAAATCACTTTATCTCCAAAAAGTTCTTTTAGGCTCTTACCTCTTACTTCTTACCTCTTACCTCTAGAAGGTTAGGGCGAGAGTGTGTTATTGAGAGAAACAATGTTTTAAAAATGATAGGTTATGTCTGAAGCCGTGGCTGTTTTTGTGTGTTATGTTCAGCAAACAGCCTTTGTGAAAAATTAACAATAAGCAATACTGAAATTTGTAATAAATTATTGTTGCAAATTATTGCAAATAATGGTATAATAATATTGCTAAGATTTTTAAAAGTGTAGGATAGTATAAAGTCCGAAGGACTTCTATACTTCTTATATATTTTCCCCAATTATTTTTTGCCGAAAAACTGTTTTCCCCAAACAGTCGGCGCATGATTTCAGTTCCCGCGAACACCCCCTTGTTCGCGGTATTTTTTTGTAAAGGCGGCGCAAAATCGCCTGTAATAAATAAACGGAGGTATAATACTATGAACTGTCCAAACTGCGGAGCGCCCATTGATGAAAGAGCCGTCGGAGCAACAAGCGAGTACAAGCCGATATCCATGTGGGGATATTTCGGCTATGAAATTCTCTTTTCGATACCTTTGATAGGGTTTATTCTGCTTATTGTATTTGCATTTGGAGGAACGAAGAACGTTAATCTCAAAAATTTTGCGCGTTCGTATTTCTGCTATACCATAATTGTTGCGATTATAGTAGGCGTAATTATCGGGTCATTGGCGGGAGCGGGAGCGCTCGCAGGATTAACTTCCATGTTCAATTAGAAGTAAGAGATAAGAAGTAAGAGGTAAGAGTCTAATAGAACTTTATGGAGATAAAGTTTTTTGATGTTCGGAGAAAGAGGCTAGAGGCTAGAGTTTAAACTCTAGCCTCCGGCTTCTATTTTTCTGCCTATAGAAGTCAGTGTATACCGTTAGACAGCGTAATACTAATAAACAACGTATCAGACTATTTATTCTGTTTGAACACATCTGCTACGTCGGTTATAGTGATATACGCTGTTTTGTCTATCTCGTGGACTATATTTCTCATTTTTCCTATTTGAAAGCGGTTCATAACAAAATACACAACGGTCTTGGGCTGTCTTAAATAGCCGCCCTCGCCCTGCATTATCGTCATTCCCGTTCCAAATTCTTCCGAAAGCCGCGCGCAGATCTCATCGGCTTTTGAAGTTATTATCATCGCGGATTTTGCTCTGTCAAAGCCCTCTACTATAAAGTCTATCGTTTTCAGTCCCGCAAAATAGGTGACAATGGAATAAAGCGGAAGTATCCAGTTGTTTAAAAGTATACCGCACAATATGTAAAGCAAAACGTTGTAGATCATTACAAACGATCCCACCGTTATCCCTATCTTTTTCGCAAAGATAACCGCCATTACTTCTATGCCGTCCATTGCGCCGCCAAACCGTATAGCGACGCCGCTTCCTACGCCTGAGATTATACCGCCGAACAGCGCGCACAAAAGCAGGTCTTGCCCCGCAAGCGGAGACGCCATATCCACATCTATCGGCAACACGTCGGTTATAAGCCAGGCGGCGACAGAATAAATTGCAACAGTGTAAATGGAATAAACTGTAAACGCCTTTCCCTGTTTTTTCAAGCCGAACGCGAACAGCGGGACATTGAGGACTATAAGGAGCATTGAAAGGGAGATGTAATCGGGAGTTATCTGGGAGAGGAGCATAGAGGTTCCCGAAATGCCGCTGTCGTAGAGTTTAACGGGAGCTAAGAACACGGTTATGCCGAAAGCGTTTATAATGCCTGCGGCAGTGAGGGCTAAGAAGTTTGTGAATTTCAAGTTTTTCAAATCGTATCATCCTTTTTTGTTTTTGGCTGATTTTATTATACACCGGAAATGAGATTATGTCAAGGGAAACAAAGTTGAAAACCTTTTAGCTTGTTGGCAGTTGACAGCGCGACCCCTAGTGTAAATTATTTTCACAAAAAGTTTGTGCAATTTATTGTACAGGATATGTTTAAATAC
The DNA here is from genome assembly GCA_947600065.1 of uncultured Clostridia bacterium. Taxonomy (GTDB): domain Bacteria; phylum Bacillota; class Clostridia; order Oscillospirales; family Ruminococcaceae; genus CAG-115. Next base: position 11,003 of record CANQFZ010000020.1, read on the forward strand.
GGTTGACTTTGGGGAAAAATAATGTTATAATAAGAATGGATTATTAGCAAGGGGTGAGAGTATGCGTAATATTTCATTCGATGTTGTTGCGCTGCTTATATTTGTGCTTCTTATCATCTCAGTTTTTTCAAGAAAGATGACAGTAAGCAGGAGCAACAAGTTGTTTCTGATATCTTTGTTTGTAGGCTTTATTGCTACTACCTTCGATATTTGCCGCGCTTTTTCGGAATTTTATGCGCCGACAAACGAGGCCATGTGCGAAACGTTCCATATAGGCTACCTTCTGTTCCATAATCTTCAGGGCCCTGTTTATACCTTGTTTATTATAAGCTTTATGGATATGTGGCATAAGCTTACACAGAAAAAATTATACGTCATAGCGATAGGTCTGCCGTGGATTCTGGTCGCGGCGTTGCTTTTGACAAATCCTTTTACACACTTTATGTTCTCAAGCGCGGGCGGCTATGCTCATGGACCGATTTTCTATTTCGTCTACGTTTCGGCAATTCTATACTTTCTCGTTGAAACCTGCCTTATCTTCCTCGGACGAAAGAACTTCAGCCGCATGCAGATATTTGCGCTGTTCTCGGTCATTGCACTTTTGATTATGGCAATGATCCTCCACAGAATTTTCAATTCCCAGCTTCTCGAATGTGTTGCGGTCGCGCTCGGCTGTTATATATTGACCACTACCGTCCAGCGCCCCGAGGAATATATTGACACTACGACGGGACTTTTCAAGCTCGGCGCTTATGCCCGCGACGCAAAAAACTCTTTCAGAAATCAGAAGCACTGGCATATAGTTATGCTCAATATCGCAAATTATGACAGCGTTGTCCGCATGATAGGGTTTGAACAGTCAAATGAGCTTTTGAAAGTGATAAGCGAAAAGATAACCTTTATAAACAAGAGCCTCGGAAAGAAAGGCATTGCCTATTATCTTGACACAGGCCGCTTTAGAATAAATTTCCCCGACAAGCACAAGGACGACGCGGAAGTTTATGCGAATATGCTCAACACCGAACTTAAGAAAAAGATCTGCCTAAACGGTCTGGATATCTCGCTTATTCCGTGCATAGTAGTTGCGCATTGTCCCGAGGATATAGAAAGCTTTAAGTCGCTTATGTCTTTCGGACAGGATTTTCATACAAAGATCCTTCATTCGGGAATTGTTCTGGGTGCAAAGGAAGTTTATAACCCCGATGAATTTAAGGTATCGAACAATATCGACGCGATAATAGAAAAGGCTCTCACAAACAACAGCTTCCAAGTTTATTATCAGCCGATCTATTCGATAGAAAAGAAAAAGTTTATTTCGGCGGAGGCGCTGCTGAGGCTTTACGACGAAGAACACGGCTTTATCTCGCCCGAGGTCATTATCACAGCTGCCGAGAAAAGCGGCGCTATACACAAGATAGGCGAGTTTGTGTTTGAAGAAGTCTGCAAGTTTATTTCGGGCGGAGAGTTTGAAAAACTCGGTCTTGAATATATCGAGGTGAACCTTTCCGTTGCGCAGTGTATGCACGGCGACCTTGCGGACAAGATACTGCTTATAATGCAGCAATACAATGTCCCGACCGATAAAATAAACCTGGAGATAACAGAGACCGCGGCGAGCTTTGCACAGCGCGTTATGACCGAAAACTTAAACAAGCTCTCGCGTTCGGGCGTTTCGTTCTCGCTCGACGATTACGGCACGGGCTATTCAAATATGAAGCGCGTTATATCGCTGCCGCTTAAGATAGTAAAGCTTGACAAATCGCTTGTTGACGAACAGCACAACCCGAAGATGTGGATACTTCTGCGCAATACCGTTCAGATGCTGAAGGCAATGAATATGCAAATCGTTGTAGAAGGAATAGAAACGCAGGAAATGGTAGAACTGTTCTCCGAGCTGAAGTGTGATTTTATCCAGGGTTATTTCTTCTCAAAGCCCCTGCCCAAAGCCGAGTTTATAAAGCTTATTGAAAATTCTTCGGAAACGGCATAAGGGCTGACAAAAAAGTTAATAAAAGGTGCTTGTGGTGGTAATATACCATTAGCGCTTTTTATATATGCAGCTTGTATAAAAACCTATTTGTGGTTCTTTTCAAACACTATTTTGACACAATAACGCTCGTTCGCCCTATCCCCCTGCCCCCTTCCCCGAAGGGGAAGGGGGAAAGTTGCGGGGACGGAGTCCCCGCAACCCCTGTTGGCAGTGTAGGTATTGTCTGCCTTTGGTGAATAACCATACAACGTTAATTAGGCTTTATATACAGACTGTTTTATATATGTTTATAAAAATTTGGGAGGTATTAAATTATGTGTACTGCGGCGACTTATTTAACCGAAAAAGGTTTTTATTTCGGGAGAACGCTTGACTATGAGTTCTCTTATGGCGAAAGGATATGCGTTGTTCCGAGGAATTTTGCTGTTGGTTTAAGGCATGAACAAACGCTCGAAAAACATTATGCGATTATCGGAATGGCGACAATAGCGGACGACTATCCGCTGTTCTATGACGGAGTAAACGAAATGGGGCTTGCTATGGCGGGGCTTAATTTTGTAGGTAATGCTTGCTACAGCGGCGGCGAAGAAGCGGGAAAAACAAATATCGCCGTATTCGAGTTTATCCCGTATCTGCTCGGAAAGTGCTCGAACATTACAGAAGCTAAAAAGGAGCTTGAAAACTTAAATCTTATAGGCGAGGCATTCAGCGAAAAGCTGCCCTGCGCACAGCTTCACTGGCTGATATCCGACAAGAGCGGCTCTATAACGGTAGAATGTACCAAAAACGGAATGGACGTTTATGACAACCCTATTGGGGTCTTGGCGAACAACCCGCCGTTTCCGCAGATGATGAACGCGATAAGCGACTGTGCAAATCTTTCTCCGAAGCAGCCCGAAAGCGTGTTTGACGGGAAAGCTCCGTTTTCGTCATACTCGCGCGGAATGGGCGGGATAGGGTTACCAGGAGATCTTTCTTCAAAGTCGAGGTTTGTAAGGGCGGCATTTGTAAAGCTGAACTCAAAGAGCAGCGGCGAAAAGCTGTCCGAGATATCGCAGTTTTTCCATATTCTGGGTTCTGTTGACCAACAGCGCGGGTGCTGCGAGGTAAAGGAAAACGACTATGAGATAACGATCTACACGGGCTGCTGCGATTGCGACAACGGAGTTTATTATTACACGGGCTATGACAATCACCAGATAAACGCCGTGGATATGCGCCGCGAGGACCTCAATTCGTCGGAGCTTAAAGTATTTACGCCGATATTTACGGAGCAGATAAACTATATGAATTAGAGGCTAGAGATTAGAAGCTAGAGGCTAGAGTTTATACTCCGACATCTTATTTCTTTTCAAACGTTGTTTTCCTAAATAACGTTTACTCGCCCTAACCCCCTAACCCCCTTCCCCGATGGGGAAGGGGGAAAATTGCAGGGCGCTGCGCGCCCTGCACCCGCTGTTGGCAGTTGACAGGGTACAGCGGACAGTATTCAGTAACATCCGAAAGGTTGTCCACCAAGATAACGCTTAAAAAAAGAGGCTAGGGTTTAAACTCTAGCCTCTAGCTTCTTTCTCTGAAAAACAAATAACTTTATCTCCAAAACTACCTTTGACTTCTTACCTCTTACATCTTACCTCTAACCTCTAGAAGGGGAAGGGGGAAAATTGCAGGGCGCTGTTGGCAGTTGACAGGGTACAGTGGACAGTATTCAGTAACAAGCTAAAAAGCTGTTTGCTAAATATAACCTGTAAAAAAGGCTCAGAGGCTAGGGTTTAAACTCTAGCCTCTAGCTTCTTTCTCTGAAAAACAAATAACTTTATCTCCAAAACTACCTTTGACTTCTTACCTCTTACAGCGTTATCCGCCGTAAGGCGGATAACGCGCTTACACTCTAACCTCTAGAAGGGAAACTCTTGTTTTCCCCGCACCCCAGGTTCAATGCCGCAGGCATTGAACCTGATGCGCTAATTAGCGTTATTGAGGGAAAACTTTTTTGAAAAAAAGTTTTCCCTCAAGCTCCCTTTCAAAAAACTTTCGTGCGCCGCCCGTTTTGTGGTTTGGATATTAAACGCTGCTCGCCGCTCAAAACAGCTCATTATGCCTATCCGCAAATTCTTCCGCCGCCTACCACAATATCCCCTTGGTACAGCACCACCGCCTGTCCTTTTGTAACGGCGCGTTGGGGTTGGTCAAAGTCTACATGGACATTGCCGCTCTCGTCGGCGTATGCTTTTGCGGGGGCTTCTTTCCCGTGGTAGCGAATACGCACAGTCACCGAAACAGGCTCTCTCGGCGGCTCCGAAAACAAGATCCAGTTGAAATCATCGGCTATCAGCGAAGAAGAATAAAGCGCTTCGTCTCTCGAAAGCGTAACGGTGTTCTTTTGAGCGTCCTTTGCTTTTACGTACATTCTTTCCCCAAAGCCCACTCCAAAGCCTTTTCGCTGACCTATGGTATAGCGGATATGCCCGAGATGTTCGCCTATCTTATTTCCGTTTATGTCAACAAAATCCCCGCGCGGATAGCTCTTGCCCGTCCTGTTGCAGATAAACTTTGCATAATCTCCGTCGGGAACAAAACAGATGTCCTGGCTGTCATGCTTTTTGGCATTGAGAAGCCCGAGCTCCTCGGCAAACGCCCTCACCTCGTCTTTTCCCGAAAAATCGCCGAGAGGAAAAAGCGTGTGCGAAAGCTGCTCCTGGGTGAGAGAATACAAAACATAGCTCTGGTCTTTGGCGCTGTCCTTCGCCTTTTTTAATATCCACCTTTTGTATTCGTCACTGTATTCAATCCGCGCATAATGCCCCGTCGCAATATAGTCGCAGCCTATCTCCCTGCCGCGCCGATAAAGCAGGTCGAACTTCATAAAACGGTTGCAGTCAATGCAGGGGTTTGGCGTTAAGCCCTGCTCATATGCGCTGACAAAACGGTCGATAACGTTTTCTTCAAATTCCCTTGTAAAGTCAAGCACATAAAAGTTTATCCCGAGGGCATTTGCGGCGTTACGCGCGTCAAGAGCGTCGTCCGCTGAACAGCAGGTCTTGTCGCCAAAGCCGCTGTCTATGTCCTTTCTCAGCTTCATCATTGCGCCTATGCAGTCATAACCGCGATTTTTAAGCACCGCCGCAGTTACCGAGCTGTCCACTCCCCCGCTCATCGCAACAAGGACGGTCTCAGCCATTTCCGAGCCTCAGCATTTCATCTATACAGTGCTTTGCTTTGAGCCGCTCGTCTTCGTCTATGTTTATCTCAAAGCCGTCTTTGCCTTCTATTGTATGAAGCACGTCTGCAATTGTCGTCACCTTCATATTATGGCAAACGCAGTCCTTTGAAAGCGGGAAGAACAGCTTTTCGGGGTGGTCTATGCCGAGGTGTTGGACAATGCTGTTTTCCGTGCCGATTATAAATTCTTCATTATCGCTTTTCGCGGCAAAGTCCATTATCTCCGTTGTGCTTCCGACAAAATCCGCCATAGCTACCACTTCGGGCTGACATTCGGGGTGAACGAGGAAAAGCGCTTTCGGGTGTTTTGCTTTTGCCTTTTTAACGTCGTCGGCGGTGAGTTTTGCGTGGGTAGGGCAACCGCCGCTTACGAGTTTGATTTCCTTTTCGGGTACTTGCTTTTTTACATAATCTCCGAGATTGCAGTCGGGGATAAACAGTATCTTTTGAGAGTCAAGTTTTTTGATTATCTTTACTGCCGAAGACGACGTAACGCAGACGTCGCACAGGGTTTTCAGCGCGGCAGTCGTATTTATATAAGCGACAACTTTATGTTCGGGATATTTTTCCTTCAGCTGCATAAGCATTTCGGGGTCGAGCTGCTCTGCCATAGGACAGCCCGCCTCTTCTCTCGGTATAAGCACTTTCTTTTCGGGAGAAAGTATTTTTACCGTTTCAGCCATAAACCTTACTCCGCACATTATTATGGTCTTGTTCGGAGCTTTTGCGGCTTTTTGTGCAAGACCGAAGCTGTCGCCGACATAATCCGCTATTTCAAGGATATCGTGCGTCTGATAGCAATGCGCCAAAATGCACACATCGTTCTTTTCCTTGAGTTCAATAATTTTCTTCTGAATATCGTTCATAATAATCACCTCTATTACAGTCTGTCTATTTGCCCGCTATTTTTTCAATTGAAGCAGTCACAAGCCTTCTGAACATGGGCGCGGCTTTGTCGGCGGTCTCTTGTACTTCTTTATGCGAAAGGGGATTTGAGGATATCCCTGCGGCAAGATTTGAAATGCACGAGATGCCGCAGATCTCCATTCCCATATGTCGCGCCGCCATTGCTTCTATTGCCGTTGACATTCCCACGGCGTCCGCTCCCAGTCTTCCATAGGCGCGTATTTCGGCGGGAGTTTCATAGTTGGGTCCCGAAGTCTGGATATAAACTCCGCGCACAAGCGGCACTTTCACCTCTGCGGCGGCTTCTTCTATAAGCGAGCGCAGGCGCTTTGAGTAGACCTCGCTCATATCGGGAAATCTAACGCCCAGCTCCTCTATTTTCTCCCCGACAAGCGGCGACGGCACAAGCGAGCTTATATGGTCGGTAATAAGCATAAGGTCGCCCGCATGGAAAGAGGGGTTTATACCGCCCGCGGCGTTTGTGAGGAAAAGGGTCTTTGCGCCCATAAGCTTCATAAGCCTTGTCGGAAGGACAACGTCACAGACGGAATATCCCTCGTAATAATGCACTCTGCCCTGCATTACTACAACAGGCACGCGCTTTTCTCCGCAATATCCGAACACAAAGCGCCCCTTATGCCCTAAAACAGTGCTTTTCGGAAAGCCTTCTATCTCTCCATAGTCGAGCGTTTCGCTTATCTCGATCGTATCGCAGAAATCTCCGAGACCGCTCCCCAGCACAAGCGCAAGCTTAGGTCTGAAGCTTATTTTCTTTTCGACCTGCTCATAACATTTCATCAGCTTTTCATAAACAGTGTTCATAACATTCCCCTTTCAATATTCACGATTTCTTGTTTTCCGTTTTCTTATGTTCATTTGCGGGAAGAACAACGGCAAAGGTCGTTCCCTCTCCGACAGTTGAGGAAACCGAAATTCTCCCTCCCGCAAGCTCCGTTATCTTCTTTACGAGCGACAACCCCAAGCCGTTTCCCTTTGAGGCATGAGAGCGGTCAGCCTGGTAGAATTTCTCGAAGATGTGCGATATTGCTTCTTCGGGTATGCCGCAGCCGCTGTCCGAAACGTTTACAAGAATACGGGAGTTTGCTTTCCTGCATGAAACGGTTATCTTTCCGCCCTCGGGGGTGAACTTTACGGCGTTGTCAAAAAGATTGTGCCAGACATGAGACATGAGCTGCTCGTTGAAATAAAACTTTACTTCTTCAACGTCGCCCATGTTTATTTCAATGTTCTTCTTGCTCCACAAGGGTTCAAGACCGAGCATACAGCTTCTAAGCTGCTCGTCAAGGGAAAACTCTTTCTTGTCCTCTATTATCTCCTTGTTTTCAAGGCTTGTAAGAAGCTGTGTATTCGCCGCGAGAGCGGACAGATATTCGGCTTCTTCAAGGATTATCTTTGAAAATTCCCTTCGGCGCTCTTCGGGGATATCACCGTCGCAGAGCTGTCGCGCAAAGCCGCTTATCGACGAGAGCGGAGTTTTGAACTCATGCGAAAAATTCGACACAAAGTCATTCCTGAAAAGCTCGGTGTTAGCAAGTTCTTCCGTCATTACATTAAAGTCCGAAATAAGCTGTCTTAATTCTTTCAAGGTATGGCGCGTTATAAAATCGTTTTCGTCTACTTTTACGGAATAGTCGCCGTTCGCTACGCGCTTTGTGGCTTTCGTAAGGCTCGAAAGCGGCTTTAAGACAGTGTTTGTGACAAAAAACGCAAGTATGCCGCCTATAAGTATACTTGCGACAACAGAGCCTATAACGGTTGAAACGTCCGTCGCGCCGCCGCCCGTAACATAACCAATAACAATAGTCGAAGTAAAGGTCAGTATATCCGACGCGACAATTATCAAAAGCGTGAATATCATCATCTTCATTCCGAGGCGGTTTACGCGGTTGAACGGTTTGAAGATATAGCGCAGGCGCTGTTTTGCCTTTTTCATGACGTTTTTCATACTGCGGTCTTTACCTCTGCCTTATAGCCAAGCCCCCTGACGGTCATTATTGAAAAATCCTCGCTGTCGCGAAAGCGCTCGCGCAGGCGGTTTATGTGTACATCAACAGTCCTCGCCTCGCTGTCCGAATCCATTTCCCAGAACTCCTCCATAAGCGCCGTTCGCGTAAAGGTCTTTCCGGGGAATGACAGTAGCTTGAATAGTATCTGAAACTCTTTTCTCGGAAGCACCGCCGTTTCGCCGTTTGCCGTGACCGAAAACGAGCCGTAGTCAAGCACCGTGTTTCCTACTACTATCCTCTGTTCTTCGGCTATCCTGCTTCTTCGGAGCAATGCCTTTATTCTGAGTATCATTTCTACCTCGTCTACGGGCTTTGTCATATAGTCGTCCGTTCCGAGCATAAAGCTTTTTCTGACGTCGTCGGCGTTGTCCTTTGCGGTTATTATAAGAACAGGCAGGCTGCTGCCGCTGTCGCGCAGGGTTTTAAGCGTTTCCCAGCCGTCCATTTTCGGCATCATAAGATCCAATATCATAAGGTCGATATGCGTATTTCCGATTATTTCGAGAGCCTTTTCGCCGTTTTCGGCAGTATACGCCTTAAAGCCGTTTTTCTCCAGAGTATACTCAAACAAGCGCCGAATGTTCGCCGTGTCGTCGGCTACCAGAATATTGAACAAAGCTCTCATCTCCTTATGATAATTTAAAATCGCTTATGCTTTAGGAATTAAGATACGCCTCCTGCTCGGGGGTTAGCTTATCTATCGTTATTCCCCACGCGTTTAGTTTTCTCTCGGCAACTTTTCTGTCAATTTCTTTCGGGACATTAAAGGTCATAGAGCCGCCGTTCTGCTTTAATCTTGCGCCGTTCTTCGCGATATATTCCGCGGACAGCGCCTGTATGGCAAAGCTCATGTCCATAATTTCCGCGGGGTGTCCGTCGCCCGCCGCAAGGTTTACAAGTCTTCCCTCGGCTATTACGAATATCGTGTTGTTGTTTTTCAGCTTATAGCCCATGATGTTGTTTCTCGCAAGATAGCTTTCTGTTGCCATTTCGCGCAGCTTAGCCATATTTACTTCAACGTCGAAATGTCCCGCATTACAGCATATCACGCCGTCTTTCATGTTTAAGAAAGCCTGCTCGCCTATAACGTCGTTACAGCCCGTAACCGTAACGAAAAAGTCGCCGACCTTTGCGGCTTCGTTCATCTGCATTACCGTAAATCCGTCCATAACGGCTTCCATTGCTTTTATAGGGTCAATTTCCGTTACAATGACCTTTGCTCCAAGACCCTTTGCTCGCATAGCCACGCCCTTTCCGCACCAGCCGTAGCCCGCGACAACGACATACTTCCCCGCAACGATAAGGTTTGTAGTGCGGTTTATTCCGTCCCAAACGGACTGTCCCGTGCCGTAGCGGTTGTCGAAAAGGTGCTTGCAGTCCGCGTCATTTACGAGCGCCATGGGGAATTTAAGTCTCCCCGACTTGTCCATGGCTTTAAGGCGGATTATGCCCGTTGTCGTTTCCTCACAGCCGCCAAGTACGTTTTCAATAAGCTCGGGCTTTTCGGTGTGAATGTAGTTTACAAGGTCGCCGCCGTCGTCTATGATAATATTCGGCGCGGCGTTTATAACGCTCGCGATATGGCGGTGGTATTCTTCTTCGGTAGAGCCGTACCATGCGAAAACGTTAAGCCCGTCATGCACGAGCGCGGCGGCTACGTCGTCTTGTGTTGAAAGAGGATTAGAGCCCGTAACGTACATTTCCGCGCCGCCCTCTGCCAAAACTTTGCAGAGGTAGGCGGTCTTTGCCTCAAGGTGTACCGAGAGCGCAACTTTCAGACCCAAAAAGGGCTTTGTCTGCGAAAAGTCGCGCTCTATGCCGTTTAAGAGGGGCATATTTCTCCTTACCCAGTCTATTTTTCTTTTTCCGCTCTCCCAAAGAGCTTCGTTTCTTATCTCACTCATAATGATTTCCTTTCGTGAATATAATTTTCCGAGGTGATTTATTATGTCGGAATTTTCATATATTGAACAGGAGCGACCTGTTTTACATGCAGTAATGAACGGTATGAACGGCTATGAAAAGGCTAAAGGAGAAGTCAATGTCTATCAGACGAAAAACGGGCTTTGCCTTTACGCGCATTTTACGGATGTTCCCGCTTCTCAATATCTGCCGTTTCATATTCATGAGGGGCTTATTTGCTCGAACGCGGGCGAACATCTTTTAGAATTTCCCGACATTATGTCCGACCGCTTTGGCGAAGCGGACGCGCACTATTATTTTGACAAGCCCGTCTTGTCCGAAATATCGGGGAAAGCGATTATGCTCCATATAAAAGCAGACGGCGAGCCAAAGATAGCGTGCGGAATACTTGAAAGGGTTTTGTAGTGTACAGTGTAAAGTAAAAGTTGTATTGAGCGGCGGACAGCGTTTTACTTTCAGACCGCCAAACGGGCGGGCGCACGAAAGTTTTTTGAAAAGGGTTTCCAAAGGGAAAAAATTTTTTTCAAAAAATTTTTTCCCTTTGGTCGCGGCGAAGCCGCGAAACGGCGCTAGCAAAAGCGCATCAGGTTAAATGCCTTCGGCATTTAACCTGGGGTGCGGGGAAAACAAGAGTTTCCCTTCTAGAGGTAAGAGATAAGAAGTAAGAGGTAAGAGCCTTAAAGAACTTTAAAGAGATAAAGTTATTTGTTGTTCAGAGAAAGAGGCTAGATGCTAGAGTTTAAAAGGAAAAGTTGTTTTCCGCCTGAAACAAATTCCAGATTCTAGCTTCTTCTTATTATATTTAAAAAACTTAAACTCTCATAAACTCCCCGAAATTCTTACCTCTTACCTCTTACCTCTAGAAGGGGAAGGGGGAGAGTGCGAGGCGCTGTAGTCAGTTGACAGTAGACAGTTTACAGTGTACAGCAAATGTGTCCGCATAGCGAATACATCTGTTACTTGTCCAGCTTATGCCCGCAATAAGGGCAGAATGTTTTCTCGTCGTCGGGTTCGGGGGTTTCTTTTTCCGCTTTGTTGCGCTCTATTTGCTCCGTAAATCCCGCCGAGATTATGCCCGTCGGAACGGCGACAAGTCCGATACCCAAAATTGCTATAATTGCGCTCATAATTTTTCCGACGACTGTAACGGGGTATATATCGCCATAGCCTACAGTTGTGAGCGTTGCTATTGCCCACCACATTCCCGACAGCGCGTTGTCAAAAACTTCGGGCTGTGCCTCGTGCTCCGCGTCATACATCAGGACGGCGGCTATTATCATCAGAAATGACACAACAAGCATTGAAGAAATAAGCTGTCCTGCCTTGCGCTTAAATACCTCGCCGATGTCTTTAAGCGCGTGAGTGTAGCGGTTGAGTTTAAAGACGCGCAAGAGGCGCAGGACACGGAACATACGCAAAACCATGAAACTTGACGACATAGCGGGAATAAAACTCGGCAAAAGCGATACCAAGTCGATAACTGCCGCAAAAGTCCTTATGTATCTAAGACGCGCGCGAAACGGCGAAAGCTCCGTAAATTTAAGGTCGGAAGTCCAAAGGCGCAGAATGTATTCCACCGTAAAAACAGCGACAGAAACATTTTCTATGACCGTGAAAACTTGTATTGCCGTCTCATGCAGCTCAAACGTCCCCGCAATTATAAGCGCGACATTGAGCAAAATAAGCGACATCAAAATTATATCAACGGCTTTGCTCAGCTTGTCGTCAGGCTTTGCGACTTCGAGCACCTCGTAGACGCGCCGTTTAAGGCGGTTGTATCTGCTCATTTTATCACCTGTAGTCATTTGACAGTGTACAATTAAAATCAATAATCAGCCAGCGAGCAAACCAAAATTCCAAGCCTCTCCATAAGGCTCTCGTAAAACAGCGTAAACAGTATGTCGCAGCTTCCGAGGAGAAACATATTCGCGTTTGTAAACTCTCTAAGCGACGGCAGGAAGTTCATAATGTAGCTTTTAAACCAGTCCGCGTCGTATACGGGCAAGGGCTTTTTCTTTTTTACGAGCTTGTTTATATAATCCAAATCTTCTTCTATAACACCGCCGAAGTTTGCCGCGCCTTTTGCGGAGATAATGTCGAAAATGTCCTTTATCTGCTTGTCGGTTAAAGTTCCCCCGCTCGTCTTTATGTATTTAAGCTCGGGCAGTCTTATTGCAAATGAATAAACGACAAGCGGCAAAACCCGCTCAAATCCCGCGTCTTTGGGAGCTTTGGTTTCTCCCTCGGCAAAAAGCGCCTTTGTGTTCGTTATGTCTTTCAGCGAAATTTTCAGAATCTCTCTTATACTCGTGTTATAGAAATCCTTTTCGGAAACGGCACAGATGTATTTTATCGCATTTACGAGCGAAATTCCCGCCTTTACGACGGTTTCGGATATCAGCTCATACGCCGTGCTTTCATCTTCAAACTTCACTTTCTGTCCTTTCTCCGCTGTTCGGAACAGGCGTGCTTTCCGAAATAATGTCCTTTACCGCTTCAGACGCTAAGAGAAGCCCCGCCGCCGCAGGAACAAACGCACAGCTCGCGGGAACTCTGTCGCTTCTTATGGGAAGCTCGGTCGAAAAAACGACCTTTAAGTGTTCTATGCCGCGGCTTCTCAATTCATGCCTTACTACCCTCGCCAGCGGACAAACCTTTGTCGAAAAGATGTCCGAAACGCGAAAGCCCATGGGGTCGAGCTTGTTTCCCGCGCCCATACAGCTTATTATCTTTACGTTAAGACTGTTGCAGACTTCTGCCAGAAGGACCTTCGCCGAAACGTCGTCCACCGCGTCTATAACATAGTCATACTCCGAGAAATCAAACGCGCCTATGCTGTTTTCATTCAGGAAAAGCGGAAACTTCCGCAGAATTATTTCGGGGCTTATATCAAGAAGGCGCTCTGCAAATGCGTCTGTTTTTAACATTCCGACAGTGCTGTGGAGCGCTATTATCTGGCGGTTTATATTTGAAAGCGCCACTCTGTCGCCGTCTATAAGGTCAATTGCGCCTATGCCGCTCCTCACTAAACATTCCGCCGCATAACCGCCCACTCCGCCAAGCCCGAATACCGCGACTTTTGATTTGCTCAGCTTTATTATCGCGTCTTCTCCCAAAAGCGAAGCCGTTCTCGTTAGTTCTTCAGTTACCATTCTTTCACCACGGCTTTACCTGTCCGACAATTTCCGAAAGGGATCTTATGCCGTTTTCTTCCATATACTCTTCTATGCCGTCTATTACTTTAAGCGGCGAATAAGGGTCTGTAAATATCGCCGTTCCCATTTGTACGGCGCTTGCTCCCGCGAGCATCATTTCTATTGCGTCCTCGGCTGTGGATATTCCGCCCATACCGATTATGGGAATGTTTACGGCATTGTGACACTGCCACACCATTCTCACCGCAACGGGAAATACCGCAGGTCCGCTTAGTCCGCCGACGTTGTTTTTAAGAATAGGTCTTCTTGTCTTTACGTCAATTCTCATTCCGAGGAGCGTGTTTATAAGCGAAATACAGTCCGCGCCCTCTGCCTCCGCCGCTTTTGCAATTGCGGTTATGTCCGTTACATTCGGAGTGAGCTTTACGATAAGCGGCTTTTTTGTCGCTCTGCGTACTGCCGAAGTCACGGAAGCCGCTCCCTCGCAGGATATTCCCCACGAAGCCCCGCCCTGTTTTACGTTGGGGCAGGAAATATTAAGCTCTATCATATCGACGTCCGAAGCTTCAAGAACTTCTACCGCCGCGACATAATCGTCGATCGTCGCTCCCGCAACGTTTGCGATTATCACGTTTCCCTCTTCTTTGAGAGTAGGAAGATAGTATTCCACAAAACCGTGAACTCCGATATTCTGAAGTCCTACGGAATTTAAAATTCCCGAATAGCTTTCCGCAATGCGCGGCGGAGGATTTCCGAGCTTCGGTTCTATGGTCATGCCCTTGCAGGAAATTCCTCCCAGCTTTGAAAGCGGATATAGGTCGGTATAACATTCTCCGTTTCCATAAGTGCCCGAAGCGGCAATAACGGGGTTTGGAAACTCAACTCCTGCTATTTTCAACGACATATCAACCATTGAACCTCACCTCCTCGGCATTGAACACGGGTCCGTCCTTGCAGACGCGCGAATAATATTCCTGTCCGTTTCTGACGGTCATACATGAGCAAACCACGCACGCTCCCACTCCGCAGCCCATTCGCTGTTCAAGCGATACCTGACACGGAACATTATGCGCCTCGCAGGTCTTTATAACCGCCTTTATCATAGGCTCGGGTCCGCAGGCGCAGACCAGCGCATAATTTCCGCTTTTAAGTTCTTCTTCCAGCGGCACTGTCACAAGCCCGTGAACGCCGACGCTCCCGTCGTCCGTACAAAGAATTGTTTTCGTTCCGAACTCCTCGAACTCGTCGTTTAAAATTATCCTCGTATAATCGCGAAAGCCTAATATTGCGGTACAGAGCGAGCTTGTTTCGCGGGAAATTTCCAACAGCGGCGGAACGCCTATTCCCCCGCCGACAACGATTATCTTCTTTCCCTCGGGGATATTAAACCCGCGCCCCAAAGGACCGAGAACATCGAGCGAATCTCCCTCGGAAAGCTGAGCTAGCGCATATGTTCCCTTTCCGCGCACCTCGAACACAAACCTAAGTGTTCCGTGTTCTTTGTCAATTTGACAGATAGAAATGGGGCGGCGGAGCGTAAATCCCTGCACGCCGATATTAGCGAACTGACCCGCCTCGGCTTCGTCTGCAAGCTCGGGCGCGTCAATAACGACCGAATAAATTCCTTTCGCAAGAGTACGCTTTTCAATTATGGGATATTTTCCGCAAAAAAAGCTCATATTCTCTCCCTTTCGTTTTTGGTAACTTATTTGTCGGCATTATATACGGGCAATTCGGCTAAAAGCATATTAAACCGAATTGCCCGAGCCGCGCATATATTATCCGTTTTTTTAACCGCGTTATGCCAACGCTTTATATCTTAGTTATATCCACAAGCTCAATATCGTCTATGCTTCTGTTTGCTTCAAGACAATCAAGAAGCGCATTCGCCGTGTCTATTGCCGTAAGGCAGACGATAGAGCGCTCTACGGCTTTTCTCCTCATTCTTACGCTGTCGAGCGAGGGCTTTCTTCCCGTTTCCGAGGTAGAAACAACATAGCTCACCGCGCCGCTTTCGAGCAGGGTCATAACGTTGGGTTCTTGTTCTTCGTGTATTCTGTAAACGTGGTTTGCGGCGATCATATTTCTGATAAGGACCGAAGCCGTGCCGCCCGTAGCGTAGATCGTAAAGCCTAATGCCTCAAATCTTGAAGCGATCTCTATTATCTCGTTCTTGTCGCTGTCGCGCACGGAGATAAGAACGCCGTATGTTCCGTCGGGAGAATCGGGATTTTTCCCGCTGTCGGGGTGGCAGAACTTATATCCCGCCGCAGTAAGTCCTTTGTAGATAGCCTCGCCGAAAGTCTTTGCAATTCCGAGGCACTCGCCCGTTGACTTCATTTCGGGACCGAGCTGATTGTCAACGTCATGGAGCTTTTCAAAGCTGAACACGGGAACTTTTACCGCGACATAAGCGGCATTTGGATAAAGTCCGTTCTTATATCCCATATCCTTCAGCTTTTTGCCTAGGATTATTTTTGTCGCAAGGTCTACCATAGGAACGCCCGTGACCTTGCTTATATAAGGCACTGTTCTTGAAGAACGAGGGTTTACCTCTATTACATAGACTTCGTGATTATAAACAACATACTGGATATTTACAAGACCTATGACATGGAGAGCCTTTGCGAGCTTTTCCGTGTAGTCTATGATGACCTTTTTGATATGCGGAGTGAGATTCTGCGAGGGGTATATCGAAATGCTGTCGCCCGAATGTATGCCCGCGCGCTCAACGTGCTCCATTATGCCGGGAATTACAAAATCCTCTCCATCGCAGATAGCGTCAACTTCGACTTCCGTTCCCATCATATACTTGTCGATAAGAACGGGGTTTTCAAGCTCGTGCGAGGTTATTATCGCCATATATTCCGAAACGTCCGCGTCGCAGTGGGCTATTATCATATTCTGACCGCCGAGGACATACGACGGACGGAGCAGAACGGGATAACCCAGCTCGTTTGCGGCTTTGAGCGCCTCTTCTGCGGTAAATACCGTTTCGCCCTTCGGGCGGGGGATATTGCACTTTTCAAGCAGCTCGTCGAACAGCTCTCTGTCCTCTGCGGCGTCAATATCTGCGGCTTGTGTTCCGAGAATGCGAACGCCCATTTCCGTCAGGTGTTTTGTCAGCTTTATCGCCGTCTGACCGCCGAACTGAACAACGCAGCCATACGGCTTTTCGGTCGCGATAAGCGCTTCTACGTCCTCTTTCGTCAGCGGGTCGAAATAAAGGCGCGTTCCAGTGTCGAAGTCGGTAGAAACGGTTTCGGGGTTGTTGTTGCAGATTATTGCTTCACAGCCTTCTTCTTTCAATGTCCACACGCAGTGTACCGAGCAATAGTCAAACTCAATACCCTGTCCTATTCTTATAGGTCCCGAGCCGAAAACTATAACCTTTTTCTTGTCCGAGGGGTGCTGTTCTATAAATTCTGCGGCTTCGTTCTCGTCGTCAAAGTCGTTGTAGAAATAGGGCGTATCGGCAGAAAACTCCGCCGCGCAGGTGTCGACCATTTTATAAACGGCGAGCTTTCTCTTTATGCCCTTGTCGGCGAGTTTCTGCCCCGAAAGTTTTTCGATAGAGCTGTCGAGATAGCAATATTTCTTCGCGAGGTCGTATTTCTCCTGCGTAAGTTCTCCGTCTTTTAACTGCCGTTCAAGTTTTACAAGGTTCAAGAGCTTTGAAATAAACCACTTGTCTATCTTCGTTATTTCGTGAATGTCGTCAACTGAAATCCCGCGCTTTAACGCTTCGAACACGCAGAACGCCCTGTCAACGTCAACGTCTTTCAGCTTTTCGCGCACCTGCTCGTCCGAAAGCTCCGTAAACTCGCGCTTTGTGAGGGTGTCCATTCCCAGTTCAATAGAACGCACGGCTTTCATCATTCCCGCCTCAAACGAGGGAGCGATCGCCATAATTTCGCCCGTTGCTTTCATCTGCGTGCCGAGCGTTTTCTTGGCATAAACGAATTTATCGAACGGCCACTTTGGGAACTTTACTACAAGATAATCAAGCGCAGGCTCAAAACAAGCGTAGGTCTTTCCCGTGACCTGATTTATAATTTCATCGAGCGTGTAGCCTACGGCAATTCTCGCCGCGACCTTTGCTATAGGATAACCCGTAGCCTTTGACGCAAGCGCCGAAGAACGTGATACACGGGGATTTACTTCTATTACCGCGTACTCGAAGCTGTCGGGCTTTAATGCAAACTGACAGTTACAGCCGCCCTCGACCTTGAGAGCCTGTATTATGTCAAGCGCCGCCGTTCTGAGCATCTGATATTCCTTATCCGCGAGCGTAACGGTAGGCGCTACTACTATGCTGTCGCCCGTATGCACGCCCACGGGGTCGAAGTTTTCCATAGAGCAGACGGTTATAACGTTGCCCTTTCTGTCGCGCATAACCTCGAACTCAATTTCCTTCCAGCCCGAAATGCACTTTTCGACAAGTATCTGCGTAATGGGCGAGAGCCTAAGTCCGTTTGTCGCGATTTCGTGAAGCTCCTCGCGCGTTTCGGCGATACCGCCGCCCGTACCTCCGAGCGTAAACGCGGGACGGACGATAACGGGATAGCCTATCTCCTCCGCGAAAGCCATTGCGCTGTCAATGTCCTCGACAACTTTAGACGGGATAACGGGCTGTCCTATTTCCTCCATAGTGTCCTTGAAAGCCTGTCTGTCCTCGGCTTTGTGAATGGTTTCGGGATTAGAGCCCAAGAGCTTTACGTTGTGTTCGGCAAGAAATCCGCTTTCTGCAAGCTGCATTGAAAGCGTGAGCGCGGTCTGCCCGCCGAGGTTTGAAACGACCGAGTCGGGCTTTTCGATTTCAATAACGCGCTTTACAACGTCAAGCGTTAGCGGCTCTATGTAGATCTTGTCCGCCATATGCTTGTCGGTCATAATGGTAGCGGGGTTTGAGTTTATAAGCACAACTTCAAGCCCCTCGGCTTTCAGCGCGCGGCAAGCCTGCGTTCCCGCATAGTCGAACTCCGCCGCCTGTCCTATAACGATAGGGCCCGAGCCTATTACAAGCACTTTCTTTATATCTTCTCTTAAAGGCATAGTTTTTTATCCTTCCTTTTTGTTCTTTTATTTCAAAACGTCTTGAAGCTGTTTTATCAAGACAGGGATCTCATTTAGTACAACATCTGCGATTATTTCCCAGTTTGTTCCGTCATAATCGTGTACAAGTCTGTGCCGTAGCCCCGCAATTAAGCTCCATTGAATTTGAGGAGTTTTATCTTTAAATTCCTGTGTAATCAAATAAGCGTGTTCACCGATATTATACAGCGGCGTAGTGATTGCCCATTGAACGCCATAATCTTCCTTAATAATATCTCTGCTTACATTATGCTCTTTAACATACTGTATCAGTTTTTCGGCATAGTCCAGAATTTTTTCTATTCTCTGTTCGTCCGAATATTTCAAGCCACCCTCACCCTATCCTTCATAACGTTATGATAAAACGGTGTGTTTAACTTTAGTTCTCTTATCTCGTAAGCGTCAACATCGCGTTTTAAAGCAAGGCTCATTTCATGACCAAATCCTAAAGTGTCCACAAGTTTAAAACCCTCTCCGCCTATGATAAGAAAATCAACGTCGCTTTCGCCGTCCGCTTCTCCTCTTGCATACGAGCCGAAAAGATACACTTCGCTTATTTTATATTTCTCGGCAAACGGTTTCACCGCTTGGCGAATGTCGTCCAATGTCAATACATTTTCAGCCATAACACCATCCTCAAAAAACTTGATCTTCCAGATCATTCCTGACTGCAATATATCCCTCATGCGTTGTTGTAAACAACAGCGGCAAATCTTTATCATCAAAAAAAGCAATGTCGTTGAACCCGAAATCAGTGTTTTCCGAAATGTCTCCTTTATCGGAAACCGTATATTTACAAAAGGTCTCAAACTTTTGCAGATATTGAAACAGTTCTCTTGAAGCCGTCAGCTTATACACCTTGCTCTTTTTGCTTGATTTCGTTCCCCACCATTTATTTTTAGGCTGAACAGACACAACTAAATCCTTAAACTTATCAACAATTCTTGTGTCGTCTTCGTCCACTAAAACATATTCAATATATTTGCTTTTCTGTTTCAAATGTTTTAGTATGTTCAGATAATCCGCATGGCTGTTGAGTTTTCCGGTATAGTCTTTTAATTCCATGTTAAACTCTCTTTCAAATTGCGATTTATTGAGCAGTAAAAAACAACTTGCCAACAACACAAAAGTATAAACTATTTGTGTTCTTTCATCAGCTTTAAAAACTCGTCAAACAAATATGAGGTATCGTGCGGACCGCCGCAGGCTTCGGGGTGGAACTGAACGGTAAACGCGGGCGCGTTCGTATATCTTACTCCCTCGCAAGTTCCGTCGTTTCCGTTTATGTGGGATACTTTTCCGGCGCTTTCGGGAATGCTGTCGGAAATCACCGCATAGCCGTGGTTCTGAGAGGTGATAAACGTTCTGTCGCGGGCGATGTCCTTTACGGGCTGATTGCCGCCGCGGTGTCCGTATTTAAGCTTTTCGGTCTTTGCACCGTTTGCAAGAGCTAAAAGCTGATGTCCGAGACAAATGCCGAAAGTAGGTATCTGCGCGGGGATAAGCTCTCTAAGAGTGTTTATAGAAGTCACGTTGTCTGCGGGGTCGCCCGGCCCGTTTGAAAGCATAATTCCGTCGGGCTTTTGTGCAATTATCTCCTCGGCAGAAGCGTTATACGGCATAACGGTAACGTTACAGCCGCGCTTTACAAGCTCGCGCCTGATGTTGAACTTATATCCGTAGTCCATAAGCACAACGTTATATTTCGGGTCTTCCGCAGGGAAAAACTGTTTTTCCTTTACGCTTACTTTTGAAACGACTTCGCCGACATTATAGGCTTTTATCTCGCTCAAAAGCTCGTTTTTGTCGTATTCTCCGCTGACGATAGCGCCGTTCATAACGCCGCTCTCGCGGATAATTCTCGTGAGCTTTCTGGTGTCGATATCGCAAATGCCGATTATATTCAGCGATTTAAGATAGCTGTCAAGGCTGTCCTCACATCTGAAATTTGACGGAGCGTCGCAATATTCGCGCACAACATACCCGAAAACCGCGCTCCCGTTTGATTCGGGGTCAATTTTATTCACGCCGTAGTTTCCTATAAGCGGGAATGTCTGCGTTACTATCTGCCCACAGTATGAGGGGTCTGTCAGCGTTTCCTGATATCCTGTCATGGCGGTGGTAAAGACAATTTCGCCCACCGTCTTTCCCTCTGCTCCGAAGCCTGCGCCCTCGAAAACTTCGCCGTTTGCAAGGACAAGGCTCGCTTTTCTTTTGTTCTCTAAGATCATTTCAGCCTCCGAAATTAACTCTGTAGGTTATTTACAGTTATTTTGCCGACATAGGTCATTATCTCGTCGCGCATACGAATGGCTTCTTTTCTTGCTACCCGGGCAAACTCTCTTTCGTCGCACTTCTGTTTCTGATATGCGCACATTATCCCGCGCGAGCTGTTTACAATGCCGCCCAAGCCGTTTTTGTCGAACGCCGCCGCAATGTCCGCCGCCGTCGCTCCCTGCGCTCCATAGCCGGGGATAAGGAAAAACGTGTGCGGAAGTATCTCGCGAAGTCTTTTTATCTGCTCGGGATATGTAGCCCCAACTACCGCGCCGACACCGCTGTAGCCGTAGGCTCCCGGGAGCTCCTCTCCCCATTTTTCGCACATCTTTCCCATGTATTCATAAATGGGCATACCGTCAACAAGCTTGTCCTGAAGCTCGCCGCTCGAAGGGTTAGAAGTTTTTACAAGAACGAAAATGCCCTTGTCATTGTCAAGGCAGGTCTTTAAAAGCGGCTTTATCCCGTCGCTTCCGAGATAGCCGTTTACCGTCAATGCATTTCCCAAAAACGGCTCGTATTCTTCATTTCCGACCTTTACTTTTCCGAGATGAGCCGCCGCATAGGCTTCCATGGTAGTTCCTATGTCGTTGCGCTTTCCGTCGGTGATGACGTACATTCCCTTTGAGCGGGCGTATTCCTGGGTCTTATACAGCGTTTTTACTCCCGCCGTTCCGTACATTTCATAATAAGCCGCCTGGGGCTTTACTGCGGGAACGATGTCATAAAGCGCGTCAATAAGTGCCTTGTTAAATTCGAGAAGAGCCTTTGCCGCGCCTTTGAGCGTTTCGCCGTATTTTTCAAAGCACCTTTCCTTTATAAATTCGGGAACATAATCGAGCTTTGGATCAAGACCCGCAACAGTCGGGTTTTGCGTTTGCTCGATCTTTTCGATTAGCCTATCGAGTGACATAACCTTTCGTCCTTTCTGTTTTTTAGTTCAATATATCAATTATCGGTATAGACCGTCTTTCCGTCTACTAATGTCATCTTAACTCTGCCTTTAAGTGTTATCCCCTTAAAGCAGGTGTTTTTCGACTTTGAATGAAGCTTTTCGGGATCTACCGTCCATTCTTCATTCAGGTCAACAATCGCAATATCCGCAGGCTCGCCGTCCGAAAAACTGCCGCCGGGTATGCCGAGTATGCGCCTGGGATTTACGCACATAAGCCTTACTATCTTGCCAAGCTTTACTTTTCCCGTATGATAAAGCGCGGTGAGCGTCGCCGCAAGCGAGGTTTCAAGACCGACTACTCCGTTCGGCGCTTTTTCAAAATCCGCTTTTTCGCTCGGCGCATGGGGCGCATGGTCGGTCACTATACAATCAATTGCCCCTTGGCAAATGCCCTCTGTTATTGCGTCTACGTCTCTGCGCGTTCTCAGCGGGGGGTTCATTCTATAGTCCGCGTCGCGCGTTTTTAACATTTCGTCCGTGAGCATGAAATAATGCGGAGCAGTTTCGCAGGTTACCATAACTCCCTGTTCCGCCGCAAGTTTTATGACCTTAAGGCTTCCCTGCGTGGACACATGGCAGATGTGAACGGGAACTTCAAGATCCGCCGCGAGCATTATTTCTCTCGCCGTTGAAATATCCTCGGAGAGCCTGTGCATGCCCTTTACTCCCAGCTCTTTTGAAACAATGCCGCTGTTCATTATACCGCCGTCTATTATGTCGAGGTCCTCGCAGTGAGAAACGACTTTAAGCCCCGCATAGTGAGCCTTTACGAGCGCTCTCGCCATAAGCCGAGCGTTTCTTACGGGTTTTCCGTCGTCGGAAACCGCGACGCACCCCGCCTCTTTCAGCGCCTCAAAGTCGCAGAGCTCCTCGCCTTTAAGCCCCTTTGTTATGCACCCCACGGGATAGACCTTTACTTTAGACTGCTTGGCCTTTTCGAGGATATACTTTACCGTTTCGGGACTGTCAACAGGGGGCGTTGTGTTGGGCATACATACAACTGCCGTAACGCCGCCTGCAACTGCTGCTTCGCCGCCCGTAATTATGTCCTCTTTATGGGTCTGACCCGGGTCGCGAAAATGAACGTGCATATCGCAAATGCCGGGAATGACCGCCTTTCCCGTGCAGTCTATTATTTCGTCTGCGGGCGCGTCGATATTTTCCGCGCGCTTTATGATGATTCCGTTTTCAATAAGCAAGTCCGAAATACCCTCGAAATTGTTTACACTGTCAACTACATATCCGTTTTTAAGCAGAAGCGACATAAGCCCTCCTTTTACTTGATTATTTGACAAAATAAAAAGCCGCAATTTTGCGGCATAAAATTCGGACTGTTTATAAAGATTCGTCTGTACTGTCAACTTCCCATTAAAGCCACAAAGGCTAGTTGCAGTGGCGTTTCAGTATTGAGCGCACCGCGCTCAATACGTGCATACTGGGGCTTTCTAGACAGTCTGGGAACGAATTTCCTATGATATAAATAATCATAATTGAACATACTGTAATAGATATTTATAAACAAGTCTGATATTGTTAAAGGCAATGCCGCATACAAATGCATTGTCAGACGACGGCAGATATTCAACCGCCGAAAATATGAGCATAACCACGGATAATTACCGTAACAGTCTGTATAAAAAGTCAGGCTACAGACTGTATAGAAAGTCCCAGTATGCACGCATTATGTGCTTCGCGCAAAACGCTGTAGCGGTGCTACGGCTAGGCTTTGTGCCTGCCGTAGTATGCCGCCGCGTTATCCGCCTTCTGCGGATAACGCTACGCAGCAGATGGGGCTTTATATACAGTCTGTCTCGGCTCTGAGCCGCGAATTACTGCTCCTTATTATTATATTATATTTAAGCCGTCTTGTCAAGGGGATTTTTCGCGCAGTCCAAACTTTTAAATAGACATAATTGCCGCAAATTCTGTCTATGCATATCCCTGAACATTACTAAGCGGCATTGAGGATAATATCTCCGCAATGCCGCCTTTTGATTTATAACAATTCCTTTAAAAGCTCATCGGTCTGCGCTTCGCTTTCGGCATTAAGCGCGGACTTTATAGTAACGACCGTATTTGCAAAAGTGATGTTCTTGCTGTTTTCAAACAGCTTCTTTATTACCTTTGCCGCATTCGGCGCCCAAGAGCCGTTTTCAATGATACCTATAAAGCGGTTCTGATAGTTGCGCTCCGTAAGGCGCTCTATAAAATCACGCATAAACGGGAAAACATCGCCGTTGTAGGTCGTAGTCGCAAGAACCATTTTCCCGTATCTGAAAGCGTCCTCTACCGCTTCTGCCATGTCGTCGCGGGCAAGGTCGGTTATTGCCACTTTCGGGCAACCCGCCTTTTCGAGTTTTTCCGCGAGCATTTCTGCGGCGGCCTTTGTGTGTCCGTATACCGAGGTATACATAATGCAAACGCCCTCGCTCTCAACACCGTAGCTTGACCAAATGTTGTACAGATCGAGATAATAACCCAAGTTCTCTAAAAGCATAGGACCGTGGAGCGGGAGTATCTTTTGAATATCCAGCGCCGAAGCCTTTTTGAGAAGCGCCTGTACCTGTGCGCCGTATTTTCCGACAATGCCGAAATAATAGCGCCTTGCCTCGCAAGCCCAGTCCTCGTCACAATCCAGCGCGCCGAACTTTCCGAAAGCGTCAGCGGAAAACAGAGCTTTTTCTGTGCTGTCATAGGTCATAATTACCTCGGGCCAGTGTACCATAGGCGCGGTAACGAAATTGAGAACATGCTTTCCGAGGGAGAGCGTGTCGCCTTCTCCTACAACTACCTGTCTGTCGGCGAAATCATCTCCGAAAAACTGCTTCATCATAACGAAAGCTTTTGCCGAAGCGACAATTTTCGCCGATTTATAACAATCAGTAAAGACTTTAATGTTTGCCGAATGGTCGGGCTCCATGTGCTGAACAACAAGGTAGTCGGGCTGTTTTTCGCCGAGAACGCTCTTTACATTCTCCAGCCACTCGCCGCCGAAACGTCTGTCCACGGTATCCATAACGGCAATTTTTTCGTCAAGTATGACGTAGGAATTATACGCCATGCCGTTGGGGACGGTGTACATTCCCTCGAAAAGGTCGATCTCCCTGTCGTTAACGCCGACGTATTTTATATCGTTTGTAATGTCCATAGTTATCCTCCGAAAATCTTTTCTTCATTTATTTTAACATTATTTTTTAATAAAGTCAAGAGAAAAATGGAAATAATGAAAAAATAGAGGTAAGAAGTTGTTTTGAGCGGGGAACAACGTTTCCTTTTAAAACAACTAAACGGGCGGCGCACGAAAGTTTTTTGAAAGGGAGTTTGAGGGAAAACTTTTTTTCAAAAAAGTTTTCC
>CANQFZ010000021.1 GCA_947600065.1 uncultured Clostridia bacterium
TAGCGGCTGATTTCGTTCAAAGTTATTAACATCATATTTTTTGAGAAAAGTGTAACATATCATTGACAAACGTACAGGTTTTCTTCCAAATTATATTAAAATTACTTGACAAAATGTGTGTATGGTGGTATAATAAGATGTTGAATTACAGCGAAAGGGTGAAGGCTTTGTTTATTGAAAATGAATACAGAACCGCATATTGCAGCGGTTTCAGCGAAAATGACATAGGAAAGAAAGTCAGAGCGGCGGGTTGGGTCGAAAATATCCGCGACCACGGCGGCATTATGTTTGTAGATCTGCGCGACCATTATGGAGAAGTTCAGATCGTTTTCCACAATGAAAGCCTGCTCGAGGGTATCCATAAAGAATGTGCCGTGTCAATTACGGGTACGGTATTAAAGCGCGATGAAAGCACATATAATGAAAAGATCGCTACGGGAACTATAGAGATAGAAGCCGAAGAAGTCCGTATTCTCGGAAAAGTTACAGAACAGCTCCCGTTTGAAGTGGCAACTTCACGCGAAACGCGCGAGGATGTTCGTCTTAAATACCGCTATCTTGATTTGCGCAACAAGAAAATGCACGACAATATTGTGCTTCGTTCGGATATTATTGCCTTTCTGCGCGATAAAATGCGCGAGATGGGATTTATAGAGCTTCAGACGCCTATCCTGTCCACATCATCTCCCGAGGGCGCGCGCGATTATCTTATACCCAGCCGCAAACACCATGGAAAGTTTTATGCTTTACCGCAGGCTCCGCAGATATTCAAGCAGATATATATGGTCTCGGGCTTTGACAGATATTTCCAGATAGCTCCGTGCTTCCGTGACGAGGACGCGAGAGCGGACCGTTCTCCCGGAGAGTTTTACCAGCTCGATTTTGAGATGAGCTTTGCGACGCAGGAGGATGTCTTTAAAGTTGCAGAAGAAGTCCTTTCGGCAGTATTTACAAAGTTCTCGGATAAAAATGTAAGTCCCGCGCCGTTCAGAAGAATAACCTTTGCAGAGTCGATGTTAAACTACGGAACAGACAAGCCCGATCTTAGAAATCCTCTTATCATTAAAGAGCTTTCCGATCTGTTTGTTGACAGCGATTTCAAGCCTTTTGCAAACAAATGCGTCCGCGGCATAAGAGTGCCGAAAATGGCTTCTCAGTCCAAGAGTTTCTTTAAGAATATGGAAGACTTCGCGGTAAACGAAGTCGGAATGAAAGGGCTCGGATATTTCAAAGTCGAAGAGGGCGAAAACGGAGTATTCAAGTATAACGGTCCTATCGACAAGTTCTTGAATGACGACCAGAGAATTGAGCTTGCAAAGCGCTGCGAGCTTGAAGTGGGCGATGTCCTTTACTTTATCGCCGATACCCCGAAGAATGCTCCGAAATTCGCGGGACAGATAAGAACCGAAGTTGCAAAGAGAATGGAGCTTATCGACGAAAGCCGCTTTGAGCTGTGCTTTATCGTTGATTTCCCGATGTACGAGCTTGACGATGAAACGGGAAAAATAATCTTTACCCATAATCCTTTCTCAATGCCGCAGGGCGGACTCGACGCGCTTTTAAACAAAGATCCGCTCGATATCCTCGCTTATCAGTATGACATTGTCTGCAACGGCGTTGAGCTTTCGTCGGGAGCTGTAAGAAACCACGACCTTGACATTATGGTAAAGGCGTTTGAAATAGCGGGCTATACCGAAGAAGATGTCGCTTCAAAGTTCGGCGCATTGTATAATGCCTTTAAGTTCGGCGCTCCGCCTCATGCGGGAATGGCGCCCGGAGTTGACCGTATGATAATGCTTATTACGGGAGAGGAGAGCATAAGAGAAGTAATAGCCTTCCCGCTCAATTCAAACGCTCAGGACTTGCTCCTCGGCGCTCCTACCGAAGTTACCGAACAGCAGCTGAGAGAAGTTCACATCAAGGTCAGAAAACAGAATTAAGTTCATAACAAAAAGGGTTTTTAAAGTATTCGGCTTTAAAAACCCTTTTAATTTTTTGATAGTAAGATTTAATTACTTTCGTTCATTCCGTTCTCTGTCTATTGCGTCAATTATCTCAAAATACTCGTCTATTTTCTTTTGCGCCTCTTGTTCGGAAAGTCCGTATTCTTTCATGACAAGGCTCAATACCGTATCAATAGCGCAGTCTCTCGAAAACATTTCGCGGATATACTCGATAACGTCCATTTTTCATTCCTCCTTTCAGATAAGCAGTTTTTAATTTCCCGCATAATAAGAAAAAGTAATTTTCAGTATCTTAGTGGTTCCTTTATATTCATATTCCTCTACAAATTTCAAATGCTTTCCGATACCGTTAATAAATTCTCCGCTTATAGTTCCGCCGCAGCTGCCTCCAGGTCCGGTAAGTTCAAAGGCAACCAGCTCGCTGTCTTTAAGCTGTATGTTGTCGTCAATTTTATAATCTTTTATGATATTCATGCGCTTTCTCAGCTTGTTCATAAATTCCAAATCCGTTTCATCTGTAATAACTCTGACATTTTCCCCCTCTTTTGCGTCAATGTCGAAAATTACAGCAAAATCCCTTGCGTCAATAGGAATTTCCGCGCGAAATGAAACGTTCCGATACCCATCTTTGTTAATTTGGTCGGTAAATTCTCCCTCAACATTTTTCCCGCCCATAAGGAAACTTATCGGCTCGCCCTTTAAAACCGCGCTCACAGTAAATACAGACAAGACAGAAATAAGCGCTATCGCCGCTATAAAAAGCGGTCTGAATTTTTTGATCTTTCGTCCGTTATTGTCGGCAGTAATAAGCTTATTTACGGCGGAAATATTTTTTCTTGTCTGCTTTTTTGTCGGGAATATTTCGTCCTGCATAGGACAGCTCTGTAAAAAATCCTTAAACATGGTCATAGCCCCTTTCGTTCATAAAGTTTTTAAGACGTACCCTTGTGCGGTGAAGATCTGTTCTGACTGCGCTTTCGGAGATATTCACAGCTTTTGCTATCTGCGCGGAGCTTTCTCCGTAAAGATAAAACCTTAGAAAAATTTCTCGGCTTTTTTCGGAAAGCTGCGATATGCCTTCGTTCAGGCAGTTCATCATATCCGCTATTACAGCCTTGTCTTCTACGAGATAGTCTGCCGAAATATCAAGCTCGGATATGTCCTTCTGCGGCTGTGAGAGATCTCTGAAACGATTTTTGACCGCGTTTCTTGCGGAAGCTGAAAGATATGCGCAAAGTCCGATTTTTATATTCAGTTTTTCTCTGCGCTCCCAGAGCTTATAAAAAATCTCGATCACAATATCATCAAGTTCTTCAGCCGAAAGCCTGCCCTTTGAAAAATTTTTTGCAACCGTATAAACATATCCCGAATATTTGGCTATAATTTTTTCTAATGCTTTTTGATCTCCGCCTATAAATTCATTCAGCAGTTTTTCCTCGTCCATTATAACTCTCCGAATATATTCGTATATTTTTTGCCTTTCACTTATATAGACACAATTTTTTTGAAAATGTTACATATCACGGTTCATTAAAAAAACGCTCAAATGCCGAACTTTTGCAAATATCGGGATATTCGGAACGAAGTTGAGAAAAACTTTGCCGCAGTATGGGGAATAAGGCCATTATGTGAACGACTTAAAAAAGGCGCTCGTTTCAGAGCGCCTTTTATGTATTATTTTTTATTGTTTTCCTTGAGCAGATCGCGTATCTCGGTGAGTAAAACTTCTTCTTTTGTAGGAGCAGGGGGCTCTGCGGGCTTTTCTTCTTCCTTTTTCTTGCCGATAGACATAAGCTTGTTCATTCCCTTTATCAAAAGGAAAAGAATAAGAGCCATTATGAGGAAGTTAATGACAGCGGAGAGGAACGCGCCATATGTAAATTCAACCCCGTTTATAGTAAAACTTCCGCCGACATAGATGGGGTTTCCGTTTTCATCATGCTGAACTCCGCCCATCAGCAGAGCAATAAGCGGATTGATAAAGCTGTTGGTCAGCGCCGTAACTATTGTCTGAAAAGCGCCGCCTATGATAACGCCGACCGCCATACTCATAACATTGCCTTTGAGGGCAAATTCTTTAAATTCCTTAAAAAACTTTTTCATTTGAAAACTTCCTTTCATTTTTTTGATAAGAACATTTTACCACATTCAGAATGATTTGTCAATAATTTCACAGCATTTTCTTTAGATAAATTCCCGTGTAAGAAGCCGGATTTTCCGCTATCTCCTCGGGCGTTCCTTTTGCAACGACCGTTCCTCCGCCGTCGCCGCCTTCGGGACCCATGTCTATTATATAGTCGGCGCATTTTATAACGTCAAGATTATGCTCTATGACAAGCACCGTATTTCCCGCGTCAGCAAGCGCCTGCAATATATCAATGAGCTTTTGTACATCGGCAGAATGAAGTCCTGTCGTCGGTTCGTCAAGGATATAAATAGTCTTTCCCGTAGAGCGTTTTGAAAGTTCCGTCGCAAGTTTTATCCTCTGTGCTTCGCCGCCCGAAAGGGTAGTAGAGCTTTGCCCTATCTTTATATAGCCCAGTCCAACGTCATTCAGCGTTTTTAGTTTGTTGTATATGCGCGGGATATTCGAGAAAAATTCAACTCCCTCTGCAACAGTCATATCCAGAACGTCAAAAATATTCTTTCCCTTATACTTTACTTCGAGAGTTTCGCGGTTGTATCTCTGCCCCTTGCATATCTCGCACGGCACATATATATCGGGCAAAAAGTGCATTTCTATCTTCAGTATACCGTCGCCCTCGCACGCTTCGCACCGTCCGCCCTTTACGTTGAATGAAAATCTTCCCGCCGTATAACCGCGCGTTTTGGCGTCGGTTGTCTGAGCAAACAGCTCTCGAATATCCGTAAAAACGCCCGTATATGTCGCGGGATTTGAGCGCGGCGTTCTTCCTATGGGCGACTGGTCTATCATAATAACCTTGTCGAGATTTTCTACGCCCTTCATATCGCGGAATTTCCCCGCTCTGACGCGTCCCCTGTTCAGCTTCCCATAAAGGTTCTTGTAGATTATCTCGTTTACTAGCGAGCTCTTTCCGCTCCCCGAAACTCCCGTAACGCAGGTGAAAACGCCGATAGGCACATCAACGTTTATCTTTTTGAGATTGTTTTCTTCCGCGCCTATAACTTTCAGCCATTTTCCCGAAAGCTTTCTGCGCTTTTCGGGAACGGCAATTTTCCTCTTTCCGCAGAGGTACTGCCCTGTAATGGAGTTCTTGCATTTGAGAATACCCTTTACGTCTCCGCTGTAAATAACTTCTCCTCCGTGAACTCCCGCGAGAGGACCAATGTCAACTATCCAGTCCGCCGCGCGCATTGTGTCCTCGTCATGCTCTACGACAATAAGCGTGTTTCCGAGGTCGCGCAGATTTTTAAGAGTGGCTATGAGCTTGTCATTGTCGCGCTGGTGAAGTCCTATGCTCGGCTCGTCAAGAATGTAAAGCACACCCGTAAGCGCGCTTCCTATCTGCGTTGCGAGCCTTATGCGCTGACTTTCTCCTCCCGAAAGAGAGCCTGCCGCTCTCGAAAGCGTCAGATATTCGAGCCCCACCGATTTTAAAAATCCCAGTCGGTTTTTTATTTCTTTCAATATCTGTCCCGCTATCATTCTCTCGTGTTCCGAAAGCTTTAAATTGTCCACAAATTCTATCGCTTTAAGAACGGACATCTTGCAGAAGTCCATTATGTTTATCCCGCCGACAGTTACCGAAAGCGCGGTATCGTTTAGCCTTTCTCCGTGACATTTCGGACATTCAACGTCGCTCATAAAATCTTCGAGCGCGTCTTTAGAATAGAACTGCCAGCCCTGCGCCTCGTTATAGCGCCTCTGGAGATTGTTCGCCACTCCCTCAAATTCGGTGTAGTATTCTCCGCCGCCTTGTTTTTTCGGACGCTTTACAAGAATTTTCTCGCCGTTTGTTCCATACATAAGCTCGTTTATGGCTTTTTCGGGAAATTCCGAAACCGGCTGTTCAACTGAAACGCCGTTTCGTTCACATATAGCGTCAAAATACATCGACGCGATATTCCCTTCGGCATAGTTCCAGCCGTATCCCTTTATTGCGCCGTCTTTTATCGAAAGATACCTGTTGGGCATTATAAGGTCGGGGTCAATTCGGCGGTAGCTTCCTATTCCCGTACATTCGGGGCAAGCGCCTAAAGGATTGTTGAACGAGAACATTCTCGGAACAAGCTCGTCTACCGAAACTCCGTGTTCGGGGCAGGCATAGCTCTGCGAGAAATGAAGCTCCTCCTTGTCTATAACGTCAATATAAATAAGCCCGCCCGTGAGACTTCCCGCCGTTTCAATGCTCTCCGCAAGGCGCGAGCGTATGCCGTCCTTTATTACAAGGCGGTCTACGATTATTTCTATAGAGTGCTTGTTGTTTTTTTCGAGAGTTATTTTTTCATTGAGGTCATATGTTATGCCGTCAACTCTTACGCGCGAAAATCCCGCTTTTCTCGCGCTTTCAAATTCCTTTTTGTGCTCGCCCTTGCGCTGCCTTACAACGGGCGCAAGTACCTGAAACTTTGTCTTTTCGGGAAGCTCCAAAACCTTATCGACAATTTCGTCAACCGTTTGCTGTTTTATCTCTCTTCCGCAGACAGGGCAGTGGGGAATACCTATCCTCGCATACATAAGACGCAGATAGTCATATATCTCCGTAACAGTGCCGACAGTTGAGCGAGGGTTTTTCGAGGTAGTTTTCTGGTCTATGGAAATAGCGGGGGAAAGCCCCTCTATGCTGTCAACATCGGGCTTTTCCATTTGCCCCAAAAACATTCTCGCATAGCTCGAAAGGCTCTCCATATAGCGTTTCTGCCCGTCGGCAAAAATCGTGTCGAAAGCGAGAGAGCTTTTTCCCGAGCCCGAAACACCCGTGAGTACAACGAGCTTGTCCCTCGGAATGGTAACGTCTATGTTTTTGAGATTGTGCTCTCTTGCGCCTTTTATTATAATTTTATCATTTGCCATAGTTTTTCCCTGCTTTTTTAAACACATAATTGTCTGAACAGACAACTACATTATATTGCAATCTGTTGATTTTGTCAAGCATTGTCGATTTAAATAAATCAAACAATGCTCATTCCTGAAGCTCTTTTATCCTGTCGCGCAGATATGCCGCGTGTTCAAAATCAAGCAGCTTCGCCGCCTTTTTCATCTCGACCGTATATTGAGCGATAAGCTTCTCGCGCTCACGCCTAGGCAGCTTTTTATAATCGCTCTTTTTCATCTTCTTGTCGGTCTTTCTTGTTATTTCAAGAACATCGCGTACTTCCTTAACGATAGTTTTCGGAACGATACCGTGTTCTTTGTTGTATGCCTGCTGTATCTCGCGCCTGCGCAGAGTTTCGGAAATTGCCCTTTCCATTGACTGCGTGACAAAATCCGCGTACATTATTACCGTGCCCTCGGCGTTTCTTGCCGCACGTCCTATCGTCTGCACAAGCGACGTTTCCGAGCGGAGAAAACCCTCTTTGTCCGCGTCAAGAATTGCCACAAGCGAAACTTCGGGAATATCTAGCCCTTCTCTGAGCAGATTTATCCCGACAAGAACGTCAAATTCTCCCTCTCTCAGATCGCGGATTATTTCCATACGTTCTATCGTGTCAATATCGTGGTGCATATAGCGGACTTTTATTCCCGCCTTGTCTAAAAATTCCGTAAGGTCCTCTGCCATTTTCTTTGTCAGCGTTGTGACAAGAACACGCTGTTGCTTTTCTACACGGATATTGATTTCGGAAATCAGATCCTCGATCTGCCCGTCAGTCGGCTTTACGATTATTTCGGGATCTAAAAGTCCGGTAGGGCGTATTATCTGTTCAACTATTTGAGTTGACCTTTCGCGCTCAAATTCTCCGGGAGTTGCCGAAACAAAAACAGCTTGATTTACTTTTGCATAAAACTCGTCAAAATTTAGAGGTCTGTTGTCATAAGCGCAGGGAAGCCTGAAACCGTAGTCTACGAGGTTTTTCTTTCTTGCAATATCGCCGCCGTACATTCCTCTAACCTGCGGGAGCGTAACATGGCTTTCGTCGACCATAAGCAGAAAATCTTTCGGAAAGTGGTCTATCAGCGTTATGGGCGTGCTTCCTTTCGGTCTGCGGGCAAGCACACGCGAGTAGTTTTCTACGCCCTTACAAGTCCCTATTTCACGCAGCATTTCCATATCGTATCTTGTGCGCTGTTCTATCCTCTGCGCTTCAATAAGCCTGTTGTTGTCCTTAAAAAACTTTATTCTCTCTTCAAGCTCGGTTTCAAGTTCATTCAGCGCTTCTTCCATTTTATCCCTGCCGATTATATAATGAGAAGCGGGGAATATCATCGCGTGTAAAAGCGTTCCGCGTATCTTTCCGGTGACTACTTCAAATTCGGAGAGCCTTTCTATCTCGTCTCCGAAAAATTCAACTCTAACCGCAGTTTCGTTTGTGCTTCCCGCGGGGAATATCTCTATTGTATCTCCGCGGACGCGGAATTTGTTTCGTATAAAATTCAGCTCGTTTCGCTCATATTGCATTTCAACAAGCCGCTTTATAACTTCCTCGCGCGATATTTCCATACCCTCGCGCAGGGAAAGCGTATTCGAGCGGTAATCTTCGGGCGAGCCGAGAGAGTAAATGCATGAAACGCTCGCCACTATAACAACATCGCGCCTTTCGGCAAGCGCCGCCGTTGCGGAGTGTCTTAGGCGGTCGATCTCGTCGTTTATCGCGCTGTCTTTTTCGATATAAGCGTCCGTTGAGGGAATATATGCTTCGGGCTGATAATAGTCATAATAGCTTACAAAAAACTCTCTACCGCATTTTTCGGAAAGAACTCGCGGAATTCGGAGCAGAGCTGTGCCGCAAGTGTCTTGTTGTGAGCGAGGACAAGCGTCGGCTTATTTACGTTTGCAATAATGTTTGCCATTGTAAATGTTTTTCCCGAACCCGTAACTCCTAAGAGCGTTTGTTCCTTGTCTCCTCTCAGCACGCCTTCCGAGAGTGCCTCAATTGCCTCGGGCTGATCTCCCGTGGGCTTATATTCGGAATGAAGTTCAAATTTTTCCATAATGCTCCCTGATTACAACATAAATCAAAACCGTTCACTTATATTTATAAGTGAACGGAGACTTTGTCAATAGTTTCTATTTCCATATATCTTCCAGCATACATTCGATGCGCATTGAATAATACCCGTCATCTCCTGCTATCACATGATCTATAAGACCTATATTAAGCGAGCTTAGGGTGTGTGCAATAATTCTTGTATATTTGACATCGCTGTTAGATGCCTCGGCGGTGCCGTGCGGGTGATTGTGTACAAGTATCGCATTCGAAGCGTTTACAATGAACGCTTTCATAAGAATTTTTTTCATATCTAAGTTTATGGTACTGAACAGACGCTCCGTCAGACTTAAGCAGCCTAAGTAATAATCCCTTTTATCGAGCATTAAAATATGACAAAATTCCCTATCTGTATTCGGAAAATTTATTTTGCAAAACTCAATGATCTTATCTATGCTGCAAAGCCTTGTTGGCGATTTATCGGGAATCCTGAAGTGGTCAACAAAGTCTCCCAAAAACCGTAAAAGTACGGCAGAAGTATATCCCATACCTTTTATCTGCAAGATGTCCTCTACCGGAGCATAAAGCACGTTCTTTAATGAGCCGAAAACTTGTATAAGCTCATGACTTATTTCGTTTGTGTTGCATCTTGAAAAAGCAAAGAACAGCAATATTTCGAGTAACTCGTGTTCCTCAAGCGAATCAATGCCGTATTCGCTATATTTTTTTAATAATCTTTGTCTGTGCCCTTTGTGCAAATTCTCTTTATTTTGCATACAGTTCACCATAAACTATCAAAAAACGGAGAGCAAAAACTCCCCGAACCCTAATCATTTAATTTTTAAGAAACAAGAAGCATTATCCTTAATATATTTGCCTGACCTAAAAAACTTATAAAAAGAAGCAACAGGTAAAATTTTGAACTCTTACCTTTGAACTTTTAATTCTAAGAAGCAAACGGTAATAATACAAATTCTTACCTCTTACATCTTACCTCTTACTTCTAAATGGTACGCCCGATGCGATTCGAACGCACGACACATAGCGTCGGAGGCTATTGCTCTATCCAGCTGAGCTACGGGCGCTCATGATAAAAATATAATTTTAGTATGAACGGTCGTTCTCCAACCCTCTTGCTTACTAAAAAATCTGGTGATCCACCCGGGATTCGAACCCGGGACACCCTGATTAAAAGCCAGGTGCTCTACCGACTGAGCTAGTGGACCATAAATCACACGATCAAATAACTTAATCATTATATCATAACAAAATATTTTTGTCAATAGCTTTTTTTCAATTTTTCAAATTTTTTATTTTTTTTAAGATATGTATTGAAATAAAGATAAAAAAGTGATATACTTAAATATATATGTACAACATTCTGAAAGGGTTGTTTGTGTGGAAATCAGCGTAGGAGATATTCTTCAGATGAAAAAAAATCATGTCTGCGGAAGCAATACTATGAAAGTTCTGCGCGTTGGAGCGGACTTCAGACTTGAGTGTGAAAAGTGCGGGCATATTTTTATGATCGCTCGCTCAAAGTGCGAGAAGAATATAAAGTCCGTTATACACAAAGAAAAATGATGTGCATTTTCTGCACATCAAATCGGAGATATTATGCAGGAAAAGTTGGATATGATAATCTCGCGCTATGATGAGATAAGCGCAAAACTGTCCGATCCGAAAGTTGTTTCGGACAATAAACTCTATACGGAGCTTATGAAAGAATTTAAAAATCTCACCCCGCTTATTGATACTCATAAGCGCTATCAAAAAGCGGTAAAAGATCGCGACGGAGCTTTAGAAGAGCTTTCGGAAGCGGGCGACGATGAAGAACTCAAAGAGTTGGCAAGAAGCGTGTATGAGGAAAACAAAGCGCTTTGCGAGGAGTTGTCGGAGGAACTTAAAATTATGCTTCTGCCGCGCGACCCCGACGATGACAAAAGCGTTATAGTCGAAATACGCGCCGGAGCAGGCGGCGAAGAAGCAGCGCTCTTTGCAAATTCGATGTTCAGAATGTATTCCATGTACGCGGCAAAACAGGGCTGGAAAATAGATATACTCGGCGGAAACCCGACGGAGCTCGGGGGTTATAAGGAAATTTCTTTCGGAGTTGAGGGCGAAGGCGTTTATGCAAAGCTGAAGTATGAAAGCGGAGTACACCGCGTCCAGCGCGTTCCCGAAACTGAAAGCCAAGGAAGGATACAGACCTCTACGGTTACCGTGGCAGTCTTGCCGGAGGTAGAAGAAGTCGATGTAAACATAGATCCCTCCGATCTCACCGTACAGACCTTTCGTTCGAGCGGAGCGGGCGGTCAGCATATAAACAAGACCGAATCAGCTGTAAGGATAATCCATAATCCCACAGGAACGGTAGTCGAATGTCAGGAAGAACGCTCGCAGATGAAAAACAAGGAAAAGGCTCTCAAAATGCTGTACAGCAGGCTGTACGAAGCAGAGCGCACTGCCCGCGACAGCGCAATAGCGGAAGAGCGCCGCGTTCAGGTCGGAACAGGCGACCGCTCCGAGCGCATTCGGACATATAATTTTCCCCAGTCGAGAGTGACCGACCACAGGATAGGTCTTACTTTGTATAAGCTCGATGAGATGATGAACGGCGGTTGCGACGAGATATTTGAAGCTCTTAGACTTGCGGAAAAGACAGCGCTGCTTGCGAAAAGCGAGAATAAGAACTAAAGCGGGAGAGTGAGAGAATGAATACGGAAATTTTACCTTTCTCGCAAGATAGTGTAGAAAAAGCTGCCGAAATATTAAAAAACGGCGGGATAGTCGCAATACCGACGGAAACGGTCTACGGGCTTGCGGCAAACGCACTCGACGAAACGGCTGTAAAAAGCATTTTCGCTGCAAAGGGCAGACCGCAGGATAACCCGCTTATCGTTCATATAAGCAGTTTTGATATGATAAAACCGCTTACGACCGAGATACCCGAGCTTGCGAAAAGGCTCGCGGAGCGCTTCTGGGCAGGACCGCTGACAGTGATATTCAATAAAACGGACATTGTTCCAAATGCAACGAGCGGCGGACTTTCGACGGTTGCCGTAAGAATGCCTGCAAATGATGCGGCAAGGGCGGTTATCGAAAAATGCGGTTTTCCGCTTGCCGCGCCGTCTGCAAATCTTTCGGGAAAGCCAAGTCCAACTACTGCCCAACACGTTTTCGAGGATATGAACGGAAAGATACCGCTTATAATCGACGGCGGGGAGTGTGCTGTTGGAGTAGAAAGCACGGTTATCTGTTTCGTAAATGACAGGATACATATCCTCCGTCCGGGCGGGATAACCGCGGAAATGCTGTCCGAATATGCCGAGGTAGAGATTGACAGGGCAGTAGAAGCCGCCCCTAAGGCAGACGATCGCGTAATTTCTCCGGGAATGAAGTATAAGCATTATTCCCCGAAAGCAGAAGTTTTTGTCGTGAATAAAAGAGCGGGGGATTTTGTAAAATTCCGCGATACCAGAAATAGCGAAAACGCATGGTTTTTGTCAAGGGGAAAATACGGAGAGGGCTTTGTGGATTTCGGTGAGACTGCAGAGATACAGGCTCAGAGATTGTTCGCGCTTTTGAGAAAAGCCGATGAAAACGGCGTTGAGAAAGTCTATGTTGAAATTCCCGATAAGAGCGGAGTGGGACTTGCCGTTTACAACAGGCTCATAAGAGCGGCAGGATTTAAGGTGGTCGACGAATAAAATGCGGGATATTCCGAATATCAGTATAACGGGACTTACGGGTATGAGCGGCGCGGGAAAATCTACCGCGGCGAAATTGTTCTCGGAGCGCGGATTTACCGTCATAGACTGCGACCTTATCGCAAGAAAAGTCGCCCAAAACAAGTCGTTTTTAAAGGAGCTTTCCGAAAGGTTCGAAGAGCGGCTTTTAAATTCGGACGGAACGCTTGACAGAAAAAAGACCGCCGAAGTCGTCTTTAGAGACAAGGATAAAAACAAAAAGTATTTCGGGATCATTTTCCCGTATATTACTTTTGAAGTTTTGGACAATTTACGTTCTTGTGTCGGTGATGTTATTATAGACGCACCAACACTTTTTGAGGCAAAAATAGATATGCTTTGCGATAATGTTGTAAGCATTGTGGCAAGTGAGCAGACCTGTATAAGAAGGATAGCCGATAGAGATAAGCTTAGTGAAGAACAGGCCGGATTAAGGCTTTCCGCCCAGCATGGCGAAAAGTTTTTCAGGGAAAATTCGGAATTTGTCATAGAAAACGACGGCGGAGATCTGTCCGAAAAGGTAAATAAAATAATCAGAACCATAAGAAACAGGTGATAATATAGCATACGTAAAAAAGAAAAAAAGAGCTCTTATAGCCGTTATTGCCGTTATTTTTGCTGTTGCTCTTTTAATAGGCGGCATATGGGGATATAATAGCATAATGATGGCGTTATATCCGCTGAAGTATTCTGATTATGTCGAAAAATATGCGAGTGAGAACGGCTTGGATAAATATTTTGTGTATGCTGTCATAAAGACCGAGAGCGATTTTAAGACCGACGCGCGTTCGAATGTAGGAGCGAGAGGGCTTATGCAGATAATGGAGGAGACCTTCGACTGGATAAAATATAAGAAGGGCGACAGCGATACCGTTTATTATGATATGTATTCTGCAGAGAAGAATATTGAATACGGCTGCTGGCTTTTGGGATTTCTTTGCAGGGAATTTGAGGACGCCGATTGTGTCGCGGCGGCTTATCATGCGGGAAGAACAAATGTAAACAACTGGCTTTCCGATAGACAGTATTCCTCCGACGGAAAACATCTGGACCATATACCTATTTCGGATACAGCACACTATGTTGACAAGATAAATTTCACAATGAAAACATATCTTAGCCTGTATTCGGCAAAATAATAAACCGAACAAAATAAATGAAAGGAAGAAAATAAAAATGGCAAAAAAGGAAACGGCAAAAGATCTTAAAGAAAAGCTCTTTTTGCAGAGAAAAAACGCTTATCTCAGAATGAGCGAAGCGGAAATAGGAAGATGCAACAAGTTCTGCGAGGGCTATAAGGCTTTTCTCGACGAGGCAAAGACCGAGCGCGAGGCGGCGGGATTTATCGAGCGCGCGGCAAAGAAAGCGGGATTTGTTCCGTTTGACAAGAACAAGAAGTATAAAGCAGGCGACAAGGTTTACCTTGTAAACCGCGAAAAAGCGGTAATACTCGCGGTTATAGGAAAAGAGCCCGTAGAAAACGGCGTAAATCTCGTGGCGGCGCATATTGACAGCCCGCGCCTTGACATGAAGCAAAACCCCATGATAGAAAAGGACGACGTGGCTTATTTCAAGACGCATTATTATGGCGGAATAAAAAAATACCAGTGGCCGACAGTTCCTCTGTCGCTCCACGGAGTTATAATAAAAGCTGACAACACAAAGGTCGTTGTACGCATAGGCGAAGACGAGGGCGACCCTGTGTTCTGCGTTTCGGATCTGCTTCCGCATCTTGCTGCGGCACAGATGAAGCGCCCTTCGACAGAGATAGTAAAAGGCGAGGAACTTAATCTCATAATAGGTTCTCGCCCGTTCAAGGACGACGAAGCAAGTGAAAGAGTAAAGCTGAATTTGCTTATGCTCCTTAATGAAAAATACGGCATAACCGAAGAAGATTTTCTTTCGGCAGAGCTCGAAGCCGTTCCCGCGTTCAAGGCATGCGACATAGGCTTTGACAGAAGCCTTATAGGCGGCTACGGTCAGGACGACAGGGTCTGCGCATATACCGAGCTTATGGCGGTCCTCGAAGCGAAGGATTTGCGTAAAACTGCTGTTGCCATACTCACGGATAAAGAGGAAACAGGCTCCGACGGAAACACGGGACTTCGCTCGGCTTATCTGAGATATTTCATAGACGATCTTGCCGCTTCCTTCGGAAAAGAGGGCAGAGATGTGCTTTCAAATTCAAAATGCCTTTCCGCAGACGTAAACGCCGCATATGACCCGACATTCCCCGATGTATTTGAAAAGAACAACGCGAGCGTTTTAAACGGAGGCGTATGCGTTACAAAATATACGGGTTCGCGCGGAAAAAGCGGAACAAGCGACGCTTCGGCAGAATTTGTCGGAGAAGTGCGCGCTATTCTTGATAAGAATAAGGTCATCTGGCAGACGGGCGAGCTGGGAAAAGTTGATATAGGCGGCGGCGGAACTGTCGCGGCTTATATAGCAAATCTGAATGTTGACACTATTGATGTGGGAGTTCCTGTTATGTCTATGCACGCTCCGTTTGAAATAACCGCAAAGACCGATGTTTTCGCGGCTTATAAAGCATTTGAAGCGTTTATAAACAGCTGATCTGTTATTGACTGTCTCTTGTCCTAAATCACCTTTTCGCTTAATAAACATATAGTGAATGGGGTGATGATATGGCTTTAGGGGCTAAAGCTCGCGTTTTTTTCAGAAAACTCGGAATGAAGCTCATAGCTGTAGGGATGGTAGCTGTCGGTTTACTTCTCCTTATGGATCTCAGCTTTCGGGATATTATTGAGACCGTAAACGCTTATGAGTGCCACGAAATTATTTCGGGGCTCATAAACCAAGCGGTCGCCGAGGAGCTTGAAAACGAGGACACCGATTACAATAAGCTTGTGACGCTTTCCACAAACAGCGAGGGAGAGGTCATCTCCGTTGAAAGCAATGTGGTGAACATAAATAAGCTTAAAACGGGAATAACCCGCAGACTGGAGCGCGAGATAGCGCGGCTTTCGTCATACGATATTGAGATCCCCATAGGAACGCTTCTCGGAATACAGCTCCTTCACGGAAAAGGATTTAATATCGGAATGACGGTAGAGCCTGTCGGAGCGGCTTCTACAACAATAATAAGCCAGTTTACATCTGCAGGGATAAACCAGACTTTGCACAGGATAGTTATTGAAATAAGCACAGATGTTGATTCCGTGATACCGGGATATTCGACGAGAGTTCCCGTAAAGACTTCAATTATAGCCGCAGAAACGGTGATCGTCGGGAGAGTTCCCGATGCGTATACACACGTCATTGCGAGCGAGGAGATCGACGGGTATCTTAATGATTACGGAGCAACGCTGAATTAAGGGAGATGAAAAATTGGAAATAAACGAAGCGAAAAAGAGAGTGTCAAAGCTTACGGAAATTCTCGAAAAAGCAAACCACAATTATTACGATCTCGACAGTCCTACTCTCGAAGACGATGAATACGACGCTTATATGCGCGAGCTTAGAGCTATAGAACAGGAATACCCCGAACTTAAAAGCGAAAATTCACCTTCTCAGAGAGTGGGCGGTTCTGCGCTCAATACGTTTGAAAAGGTAGACCACGCCGTGCAAATGGCGAGCTTGCAGGACGTTTTCGGCGAGGACGAGGTAAGAGCATTTTTCGAGCGCGTGTCTGAAACGGGCGCGGAGGAGTTTACCGTAGAGCCGAAAATAGACGGGCTATCCGTGTCGCTTGAATATGAAAACGGCATATTTGTCAGAGGTTCAACGCGCGGCGACGGCTTTATCGGCGAGAATATTACGGCAAATCTAAAGACGATACGTTCCATACCTCTTAAATTAACGGAAGAAATTCCGTTTCTTGAGGTGCGCGGAGAGGTCTATATGCCCAAAGAGAGCTTTGGAAAGCTCTGCGAATTGCAGGAAAAGAACGGCGAGCCGCTGCCTAAAAATCCGCGCAACGCTGCGGCGGGATCGCTTCGGCAAAAGGACAGCAGGATAACCGCCGAGCGCGGGCTTGACATATTTTGCTTTAACGTTCAGCAGGCAAGGGGAATTGAGTTTAAAACTCATTCCGAAAGCCTTGAATATCTTAAAAAGCAGGGGTTCAGGATAATTCCCGATTATCGTGTTTGTAAAACCGTAGACGAAATATTGTCGAGGATATCCGAGATAGGAAAAATGCGCGTCTCGCTTCCGTTTGATATCGACGGAGCGGTAGTAAAGGTAAATGATCTTTCCCTGAGAACGGAAATAGGCTCGACC
The DNA here is from genome assembly GCA_947600065.1 of uncultured Clostridia bacterium. Lineage (GTDB taxonomy): Bacteria > Bacillota > Clostridia > Oscillospirales > Ruminococcaceae > CAG-115. Next base: position 17,027 of record CANQFZ010000021.1, read on the forward strand.
GCGAAAACTCCGAAATGGGCGGTAGCTTTTAAATATCCTCCCGAGGAAAAGGAAACAACGCTTAATTCAATTGAAATAAACGTTGGAAGAACGGGCGCGCTCACTCCCGTTGCGGTGTTTGATACCGTTCAGCTTGCGGGTACATCGGTGTCTCGCGCTGTTTTGCATAATCAGGATTATATTTCCGAAAAGGATATCCGCGTCGGCGACAGGATAGTTGTCAGAAAAGCGGGAGATATAATCCCCGAGGTAGTAAAAAGCGTTTCACACGCCGAAAATTCCGAGCGGTTTTTGATACCGAATGTTTGTCCCGTTTGCGGAGCCGAGGCTGTACGTGATGAAGACGACGCCGTTATTAGATGTTCAAACTTTAACTGCCCCGCGCAGATACTTCATTCTATCGAGCATTTTGCTTCTAGAAGCGCAATGAACATCGACGGGCTCGGAGAAGCGATAGTAGAACAGCTTTTAAATGCGGGACTTGTGAAAACGGTCGCTGATTTGTATACGCTTGATATTCAAGACCTTACGTCGCTTGAACGCTTTGGACAAAAGTCGGCTGAAAATCTGCTTTCGGCAATTGAAGGCTCTAAACAGAACGAGCTTCCGAGACTTATATACGCGCTCGGCATAAGGGGAATAGGCGGCAGAGCAACGCTTCTTTGCGAGAAATTCGGAGATATGGACGGCATTATGGCTGCAAGCGAAGAAGATATTTCGTCAATAGACGGCTTTGGCGAGGTGCTTGCTAAATCGGTCTATACCGCAATGCGCGAGCCTCACAGAATAGAGCTTATAAACAGGCTTAAAGAGCTTGGGTTAAATATGAAATACGAAAGCAAGAAAAAATCGGACAAGCTCTCGGGACTTACTTTCGTAATAACAGGAACGCTTCCCACATTAAAACGCGACCAGGCAAAGGAACTGATAGAGCAAAACGGCGGGAAATGCAGCGGTTCTGTTTCAAAAAAGACAAATTATGTTCTCGCGGGAGAAGAAGCGGGTTCAAAGCTCACAAAGGCAAACGAGCTCGGAATAACGGTCATCTCCGAGGAACAATTTTTAAAAATGATTTAACGTGGAGGTAAAACAAATGGGAATGACAATGACACAGAAAATTCTCGCGAAAAAAGCGGGACTCGAAAGCGTTGTTGAGGGACAGCTTATAAGGGCGAAGCTCGATATGGTTTTGGGCAACGACATCACAAGCCCCGTTGCAATAAACGAGTTCGAGAAAAACGGCTTTACGGGCGTCTTCGACAGGACGAAGATATCGCTTGTAATGGATCACTTTACGCCGAACAAGGATATAAAGGCGGCAAAACAGTGCCGGCAGTGCCGTAATTTTGCGGATAAATACGACATTCTGAATTATTACGACGTAGGAAACGTTGGAATAGAACACGCTCTCCTGCCCGAAAAAGGACTTGTAATTGCGGGCGACTGCGTAATAGGCGCGGACAGCCATACCTGCACATACGGAGCGCTTGGAGCGTTTTCAACGGGCGTAGGTTCAACGGATATGGCGGCGGGAATGGCAACAGGCGAAGCTTGGTTTAAAGTTCCGTCGGCTATCAAATTCAACCTCACGGGCAAGCTCAATAAGTGGGTAAGCGGAAAGGACGTTATCCTGCATATAATCGGAATGATAGGCGTAGACGGCGCGCTTTATCAGTCTATGGAGTTTACGGGCGAGGGACTTAAAACTCTCTCTATGGACGACAGGCTCTGTATGGCGAATATGGCTATAGAAGCGGGCGCAAAGAACGGCATTTTCGAGGTAGACGACGTTACTCTCGACTACATAAAAGAACATTCCGACCGCACCCCCGAAATATTTAAGGCTGACGCAGACGCAAAGTACAGCAGAGTAATTGACATTGACCTAAGCACAATAAAGCCTACTGTATCTTTCCCGCATCTCCCCGAGAATACAAAGACAATTGACGAAGCCGAAAAGCTGAACATAAAGATAGATCAAGTTGTAATAGGCTCTTGCACCAACGGTAGATACAGCGACCTTGAAGCGGCGGCGAAAATCGTAAAGGGAAAGAAAGTCGCAAAGGGCGTTCGCGCGATAGTTATTCCCGCAACGCAGAAAATTTACCTCGAAGCGCTCAAAAACGGTCTGCTCGAAACATTTATCGAAGCGGGAATGGTAGTTTCCGCGCCGACCTGCGGTCCGTGCCTTGGCGGTCATATGGGCATACTTGCTCCGAATGAAAGAGCCGTTTCCACTACAAACAGAAACTTTGTCGGAAGAATGGGCGATACATCTTCGGAGGTCTATCTCGCGAGTCCCGCTGTTGCTGCGGCAAGTGCGATAAAGGGTTATATTTCGGGAGAGTTTGAATAATGGTAAAGCACGTTATTATATGGACTTTAAAGGAAATGCCCGAAGCTGAAAAAGCCGAGCGCAAAAGGCAGATAAAAGATGGTTTGGAGAGTTTAAAGGGCAAGATAGACGGACTTCTCAATATAAAGGTAATAACCGACACATTGCCTACCTCAAACGGCGACCTTATGCTCGACAGTACGTTTGTTGATTTTAACGCGCTGAAAGCATATTCTGTCCACCCCGAGCATGTTAAAATTGCGGACGGTTATGTCAGACCGTTTACGGCTGAAAGAAAATGCATTGATTTTGAAATAAAGGAGAATTGAAATGAAAGCACACGGAATTGTACATAAATACGGAGATAACGTCGATACGGACGTAATTATTCCCGCGCGTTATTTAAATACCGCCGACCACAAGGAGCTTGCCGCTCACTGTATGGAGGACATCGACAAGGACTTTGTAAAGAACGTTAAAGACGGCGATATAATCGTTGCGAATATGAATTTCGGCTGCGGAAGCTCGCGCGAGCACGCGCCTATCGCGATAAAAGCAAGCGGCATAAGCTGTGTTATCGCGTCTACTTTTGCAAGAATTTTCTATCGCAATTCGATAAACATAGGCTTGCCTATCCTCGAATGTGACGAGGCGGCAAAGGATATAGAAAACGGAAACGAAGTAGAGATTGACTTCGACAGCGGAGTTATCACCAATATCACCAAAAACAAGACATATCAGGCTCTGCCGTTCCCCGAATTCATAAAGGACATTATAAACAAGGGCGGACTGCTTAATTCTATAAAAAAATGAAAAGTTTTACAGAGCTTAGTAAGTTTATTGCGCTCATTCTGCGGCATAAGCCCGAAACTATCGGCATTTCGCTCGACCGAAACGGTTGGGCAAGTGTAGATGAGCTTATGGACGGAATGAACCAAAGCGGACATTCAATTGATATGGATACGCTTATGGAAATAGTCCGTACCGACGAAAAGGGACGGTATTCCTTTAACGACGATAAGACAAAGATCCGCGCAAATCAAGGTCACTCGATAAACGTTGATGTGGAGCTTAAAGAGACGATACCTCCCGAAACGCTTTATCACGGCACAGCCGAGCGTTTTTGCGAAGGCATACGAAAAGAAGGTCTTAAGCCTATGTCGCGGCTGTATGTTCATCTTTCAAAAGATGTCGAAACCGCCGTAAAAGTGGGTTCAAGACACGGGAAATGCGTTGTGTTTGCGGTTAAAACTGGGGAGATGTCAAGACAGGGATATAAGTTTTGGCTTTCGGAAAACGGCGTGTGGCTGACAAAAAATGTTCCGCCGATTTTTCTTGAAGAAATTGAAAAGAGGTAAGATCCAATGGAAAAGAATATTGCAGTTATCAAAGGCGACGGCATAGGACCCGAAATAGTAACAGAGGCTATGAAGGTACTTGATAAGGTCGCAGAAAAATTCGGTCATAAGTTCAACTACGAACAGCTCCTTATGGGCGGTTGTTCTATAGACGCAAACGGCGTTCCGCTCACGGACGAAACTATTGCCCGCTGTAAAGCGTCCGACGCTGTTTTAATGGGTTCGATAGGCGGTAATACTACCACTTCTCCGTGGTATAAACTCCCCGCAAATCTTCGCCCCGAGGCAGGGCTTTTAGGACTTCGCAAGGCATTAGGACTTTTCGCAAATCTTCGTCCTTGCGTGCTTTATAAACAGCTTTCGGAAGCTTGCCCGCTGAAAAAAGAAATAGCGGACAAGGGTTTTGATATGCTCATTATGCGCGAGCTTACGGGCGGACTTTATTTCGGCGAGAGAAAGACCGAAGAAGTAAACGGCGTTATGACCGCGATCGACACGCTCAAATACGACGAAAACGAAATACGCAGAATTGCTAAAAAGGCGTTTGATGTTGCAATGCAGAGAAGAAAAAAGGTCACGAGCGTCGATAAGGCAAACGTCCTCGACAGCTCGCGCCTTTGGAGAAAAGTCGTAGAAGAAGTAGCAAAGGAATATCCCGAAGTTACTCTTGAACATATGCTCGTGGACAATTCTGCTATGCAGCTCGTAAAAGACCCCGCGCAGTTTGACGTTATGGTTACGGAAAATATGTTCGGAGATATCCTGTCGGACGAAGCGTCAATGATTACGGGTTCTATCGGGATGTTGGCTTCCGCTTCAATGAACGAAACAAGTTTCGGACTTTACGAGCCGAGCGGCGGCTCTGCGCCCGATATTGCGGGACAGAACAAAGCAAATCCCATAGCTACTATTCTTTCCGCCGCAATGATGATGCGTTATTCGTTCAAAATGGACAAAGAGGCAGACGCCGTTGAAAATGCCGTAAGCGGCGTTTTAGAAGCAGGCTATCGCACGGGCGACATCATGAGCGAGGGAATGAAGCTCCTGTCTTGCTCGGAAATGGGCGACAAAATAGCGGAATTTGTCTGAATTTTGGAAAAATTTAAAAAAGCGGTTGAAATAAAGTTGATTTTATGGTAAAATTATTCTGTGATGATTTGAGCAAAAGTGCTCGGTCAATTTCATGAAAAAGGAGATTTTTATGTACAACGATTTGGTGGATACTATCGGCTTTCTCGGACAGTATGACAAGGAAGTTGCCGACGCAATGGGACTTGAGCTTGCGCGTCAGAAACGCAATCTTGAGCTTATTGCGAGCGAGAATATCGTTTCTCCCGCTGTTATGGCGGCAATGGGCAGCGTCCTTACAAACAAATATGCGGAGGGCTATCCCGGAAAGCGCTATTACGGCGGCTGTGAAAATGTCGATATTGTCGAGAATATCGCGATAGAGCGCGCGAAGAAGCTCTTCGGCGCGAAGTTTGCGAATGTCCAGGCACATTCGGGCGCGCAGGCAAACACGGCGGTCTATGTTGCGCTTTTACAGCCCGGCGATACCGTTATGGGAATGAGCCTCGCACACGGCGGACACCTCACCCACGGTTCTCCCGTAAATATTTCGGGAAAGTATTTTAACTTCGTGCCTTACGGAACGAACGACGAGGGCTTTATCGACTACGAGGAGCTTTATAAGCAGGCTAATAAATGCAAGCCTAAGCTCATCGTCGCAGGCGCTTCGGCTTATCCCCGCGCAATTGATTTTGTAAAGCTTTCGCAGATAGCGCGAGCGGTCGGCGCATACCTTATGGTAGATATGGCGCACATCGCGGGTCTTGTTGCAACAGGACAGCATTTAAGCCCCGTTCCTTATGCCGATATAGTAACCACTACAACTCATAAAACTCTCCGCGGTCCTCGCGGCGGTCTTATTCTCACAAACAACGAGTATCTCGCAAAGAAAATAAATTCGGCTATCTTCCCCGGTACTCAGGGCGGACCTCTTATGCACGTCATAGCTGGAAAGGCAGTTTGCTTCGGTGAGGCGTTAAAACCCGAATTTAAGGCATACGGCGAGCAGATAGTAAAGAACGCAAAGGTCCTTGCGGATACTCTGCTCGAAAAGGGATTTGACCTTGTTTCGGGCGGCACGGATAACCACCTTATGCTTGTCGACTTGCGTCCGTTCAATATCACGGGCAAGGAGCTTGAAACAAAGCTCGACGAGGTCTACATCACCGTAAACAAAAACGCAATTCCGAACGATCCTCAAAAGCCCGCTTATACAAGCGGCGTCCGCATAGGAACTCCCGCTGTAACAACGAGAGGTCTTAAAGAGGACGATATGAAAATAATCGGCGAGTGCATTTATCTTGTAGCAAAGGATTTCGAGGGCAACGCCGAAAAGGTTCGCTCTATGGTAACCGAGCTTACTAAGAAATACCCGCTTTACGAGTGATGAAATATGATCTGAATTATGTTCGTGAGCTTTTCGCTTCGGGAGAACGCTTGAAATATGTGTTCTTTTGGAGCGGAAAGCCCGAATATGACCAAAGCGTTTCAAAGGCTTGTTTCAGTCAGTGGTGGGACTGCAAATTTACTGTTGACGGCGTGGAATACCATACCGCAGAGCAGTATATGATGTCTCAGAAAGCGCTGATGTTCGGTGATAAGAAAACGTTTTCGGAAATTATGTCTGCCAATCACCCTCACGAGTATCAAAAGCTCGGAAGAAAGGTTTCGGGTTTTGTTCAGAAGCTTTGGGACGAGAAATGCTGTCAGATCGTTATCGAGGGAAATATTGCCAAATTCTCGCAGAACGAGGATCTAAAGGCATTTCTTATCAATACGGGGAACAGAGTTCTTGTCGAAGCTTCTCCTCTTGACAGGATATGGGGCATAGGTATGGCTGAAAACGATATTAACATTGAAAATCCGTTTTTTTGGAAGGGAACAAATTTTCTCGGTTTTGCGCTTATGGAAGTACGCGACAGACTTTCGGAAATGTGATGTTACTTCAAAGCGACAAAACGGATCGAAAGGGAAGGACAAAAATGACGACTGTAAAAAACACAGAGGTTCTTTATAAGGAATATAACGAGGTAGCCCCTCTCGGACTTATCGCGATGAACGGAACAGAGGAGCTTGCCCAGAGGATAAACGGCTATCTTACTAAATGGAGCACCAGAAACGGAAAGCCGTCCTATAACTATATGATCGAGGCGGAATGTCCGAGATTTGCTTCGGGCGACGCAAAGGGACTTATCAAAAACACCGTCCGCGGAAAAGATCTGTTCATTCTTGTTGACGTGGGAAATTACAGCATAAAGTACAAGTATTTCGACAACGTGAACTATATGTCTCCCGACGACCATTATTCCGATTTAAAGCGCATAATACAGGCGGCTTCGGGAAAGCCGCACAGAATAAACGTAATTATGCCGCTTTTATATGGCGGAAGACAGCACAGACGCTCATACCGCGAGAGCCTTGACTGCGCGTTTATGCTCCAGGAATTACAGGATATGGGCGTAGAAAATCTTATCACGGTAGACGCTCACGACCCGCGCGTCTGCAACGCTATCCCGCTTATGGGCTTCGACAATGTCATACCGTCGTATCAGGTATTAAAATCAATGTTCAACGCCTTCCCCGACCTCGTTGTAGATAAAGACAACTTTATGATAATCAGCCCAGACGAAGGCGCTCTGAACAGGAATATGTTCTACGCTTCCGTTTTGGGAGTAGAAATGGGAATGTTCTATAAGCGCCGTGATTATTCTACGATAGTTAACGGCAGAAATCCGATAGTTGCACATGAATACCTTGGAACTTCCGTTGAGGGAAAGACGGTGTTTGTTGCGGACGACATTATTTCAAGCGGAGAGAGTATGCTCGAGGTAGCGCGTGAGCTTAAAAAGCGCAACGCAAAGCAGTTCTTTGCTTATGCGACATACGCTATCTTTACCAACGGTCTTGAAGAATTTGATAAAGCGTATGAGCAGGGACTGATCGACGCCGTATTCGGAACTAATCTTACATACCGTTCTCCGGAGCTTAAAAAGCGCGAGTGGTTCAAAGAAGTTGACGTGTCAAAGTACATGGCGTACTTTATCGCTTCGTTAAATCATGACATCTCCGTCAGCAGTCTTATAGACCCCCATGCAAAAATAGACGCGCTTCTTGCGGAGCACAGAAAGAAATAAAATGCCTCTTGCTGATAAAATACGTCCCGAAACGCTAAACGACGTTGTCGGGCAGCCTCACCTAATCGGTGAAAATAAACCGCTTCTGAAAATTATAAATTCGGGAAAAATTCCGAATATGATTTTCTATGGTCCGTCGGGCGTAGGAAAGACAACTATCGCGCGCATAATCGCAAATTCCGCGAATATGCGGCTCCATAAGCTGAACGGAACTTCCGCTTCGACCTCGGATATAAAAGAAATAGTCGGCGAGATAAACACATTTCTCGGAAGCAACGGGATTTTGCTTTATCTTGACGAGATACAGTATCTCAATAAAAAACAGCAGCAAAGCCTTCTTGAATATATCGAGGACGGCTCTATAACGCTTATAGCCTCAACAACGGAAAACCCTTATTTTTATATCTACAACGCTATATTGTCGCGCTGTACCGTTTTCGAGTTTAAACCCGTAGAACCCGCGGAGCTTGAAAAAGCGGTAAGGCGCGGATTTGCGGAGATGACGAAAGAAAACGGCGTAGATTATGAAGTTTCCGATGAAGCCGTAAATTACATTTGCCACGGCGTAGGCGGCGATGTGAGAAAGTGTCTTAATACCGTAGAGCTTTGCGCAATTTCGGCAGTTGACGGAAGGGTAGACCTTGAGCTTGCGAAAGAACTTACTCAGCGAAGCAATATGCGCTATGACCGCGACGGAGATCAGCATTATGATCTCTTGTCGGCATTGCAGAAATCAATAAGAGGTTCTGATGAAAATGCCGCGCTCCATTATGCCGCAAGGCTTATAGACGCGGGGGATATCATTTCGCTTTCAAGACGGCTTCTTGTAATAGCCGCAGAGGATATAGGGCTCGCTTATCCACAGGCTATCCCGATAGTAAAGGCTTGTGTTGACAGCGCTATGCAGCTTGGACTTCCCGAAGCGCGCATACCGCTCGGAGATGCGGTCATACTTCTTGCGACCTCGCCTAAGTCAAACAGCGGATATAACGCCATAAACGAAGCGCTTGCGGACGTTAAGAACGGCGCTGTTGGAGATTTTCCGCGTCATTTGCAGAACAAGCATTGCGACGGGGAAGACGCAGAGGTACGCGGTCAGAATTATCTTTATCCCCATGATTTTCCGAACCATTATGTTAAACAGCAGTATCTGCCCGATAATTTAAAGGACAGAGTATACTACCATTTCGGCGATAACAAGCTGGAAAAAGCCGCAGAGGAATACTGGAAGAAAATAAAATAATAAAATATAGATTTTGGGCATTAAGTTTTCCTTAATGCCCAAATTTTTCATGTAAGCGTGAAATCAGTTTCAATTATTTTCGGACAATTCTCTGTTGAATACACCCACTTGTCAATATGCCCCGAGCTTATGAAATAGTTCAGCTTGCTTTCGTGAGCGATATTTGTGTCCGCGGTGTTTACTATTATCAGCTTTATTTTCATCTTTTCGGGGATTATCGCCTTTATGTAAACGCTGATATGCTGATTTACGGTTATATTTGCGTGCGGCTCGGCAAGCCCCGCAAGATTTGGAGCAAGCTCCACAAAAACGCCGTATTCTTCTATAGAGCGCGCTATGCCCGTGACAGTCTCTCCGTTTTCAAAAAGCGCGGCATTCTGTTTCCATGTCCCTAAAAGTTCCTTGTGAGAAAGGAATATCCTGTTGTTGTCGAGCGCTTTTACGACTGCCTTTATGTCCATTCCGACAGCGAACCTGTCGGACGGGTGAGATATCCTTGAAACAGATATAAGGTCTATCGGAATAAGCGAGGGTATCCCGCAGCCCACGTCTACAAAACACCCGAATTGTTCGAGATGAGTGACCCTTGCGTTTATAACGTCGCCCGGAGAAAGCTTTCGGATATATTCGGAAAGACAGCGCTCCTGTGCTTCTTTTCTTGATAATATCGCACATTCGTTTCCGAACTCGTCTTTTGTCACCCCTCTGACTGTAAAACATACGGGCTTGTTTACTCTCGAAATAAGAGCAATGTCTTTTGTCGAACCGTCTGAGATCCCGACTGCGCCCTCTTCACGGGGAATTATACCGCGAATCTTTCCAAGATCAACTATGAGATTGTGCCTGCTGTCACATACTATACACGGCGCTTCGAGAATTTCTCCTGTCTTTATACAGTTATATATTGCGTCCTTTGATGTGATCTTCGCAATATTTTCGGGTGTGTTTAAAAGAAAGCCCTCGGGCATATATTCGGTCATTTTTTACCTCCGTCAAATAAATTCAGATATTTATTTGTATGATTTTGACGGGGGATTTATTACAAATAGAGGTAAGAGATTAGAGGTAAGAGGTAAGAATTTATGGCGAAAGGCTGTCCGCTGAATTTAATGAATAAAGAGAGGTAAGGGGTCAAGCTCTTACCTCTAGAAGGGCGGGTGCAGGGCGAGTGTGCGTTATTGAAAGAAATTAAGTTTTAGAGATAAGAGGCTGGAGTTTACACCCCAGCCTCTTCATTTGTCACATTAGCGGCGCCAAAAGCCTTAAAAACATTCTGCCTATACGAACAAAAAAGTTTTCTTTCAGACATTGTTCATATGTTATCTCTTTACATTCTTCAAGCGTCTTTAAAAAGTCGGCTTTAATGTCGGCTATACATGAGGTCTTATACATCCATGCCGCACATTCAAAGTGCAGGTAAAGACTTCTGAAATCAAGATTTATTGTACCTACAACGCCGAAATTATCATCACACACAAAGTTTTTCGCATGAATAAAACCCGGAGTATATTCATATATCCTCACTCCGAATTTTGTGAGTATCCTGTAGTATGCTTTCGTGACGCAGTGTACATACCATTTGTCGGGGATATGCGGCGTAATTATCCTAACGTCTACTCCGCTTTTAGCCGCAAGTATAAGCGCGCTCTGCATTTCGTTGTCTATGATAAGATAGGGAGTAGTTATATAAACATACCTTTTCGCGGAGTTTACAATGTTCATATAGACGTTTTCGCCAACAGGTTCGTTGTCAAGCGGGCTGTCAGTAAACGGAACAATAAAACCGTTTTCATTTTCATCAATACATTCGGGAGCATACTTTGCGGGATCTTCTTCGGTGTTTGTGAGAAAGTTCCACATTGTAAGGAACATCAGCGTAAAGCTCCAGACAGCTTGTCCCTTTATCATAACTGCCGAGTCTTTCCAGTGACCGTGTTTTTCATAGCGGTTTATATATTCGTCCGCAAGATTTACACCGCCCGTAAAGGCAGTATTTCCGTCTATTATCAGTATTTTTCTGTGGTCGCGGTTGTTCATCTTTGTTGATAAGATCGGTCTGAATTTATTGAACACCCTGCATTTAACGCCTTTCTTTTCAAGCTCCTGGTCATACTTATATGGGAGCGTCAGAAGGCAGCCTATGTCATCGTATATAAGCCTAACGTCAACGCCTTCTCCCGCTTTCCTCACAAGGATATCAAGTATCGTATTCCACATTTCGCCTTCGCTGATAATGAAATATTCAAGGAAAATAAATTTCTCGGCTTTTTCAAGTTCTTCTGTCATTGCTTTGAATTTATCTTCTCCCGTTGGAAAATATTCAGCGTCTGAATTTTCATAAACGGGATATCCGCCGAATTTAAAAAGATAGTCGGCTTGTTTTCTCGCGGGTTCGTTTATTCCCGAAAGGTTGTTTACTATATCCTCGTTTTGCTTTAAGATCTTGCGTTCTTCTTTTTGATAAAAGTTCATTTTCTTTCTCAGTCTTTCACCCGAACGGCTGTAACCGAAAAAGATATAGAACATAACGCCGAAAATAGGGAACGTAAGGATCGTCAATATCCATGCGATCTTATAGCTCGGATTTATGTCGGAGTTTACAATAAAAAACGAGATAACTACTCCTATCCCCTGAAAGACAAGGAAAGAGTAGTTATAAAGTGTTCCGAGCTCCCAGAACAAAGACATGAGATATATTATCTGAAGCAGAATGCCTACAATACAGACAAACGCCCTTGTAAATATCTTCTTCAGAAGCTTCTTGATAAAATTCATAAAAACCTCTTTCAAAACAAAAACAGCCTTTAGAGGCTGTCGTTGTTTTAAGTTTTCTTATCAGCCCGGAACAACATAATAAATACGTTCGTCCGGATTTGCATAATCAAACTTGTCGCGCGCTATATTCTCAATGTATTCATCAAGATTTTCACCGTTCAGATATCCGTTTATCTGCGCGTTTTTCTGGTTTATTTCGTTGGTTTGAGCTGCAAGATCTTCATATTGTTTTGTTTTCTCTCTTATAGTGATACCGTTTTTAACAACGGTATAAACAACGAAGACCAAAGCAATTAAAACCGCCGCACCCGCAATTATCTTTACGAAACTGAAATGCTTTTCGTTTTTACGGGCTTCTTTTGACGACAGCCTTAATGACATTATTCTTTCCACCTTCCCCAATATTTTCCGACCCCTTATTATTATACACTATGTTTCGCCTTAAATTCAAGCCGTTAAACAATTTTTTCTTATTATTGCGCGCATTTTCAGAGATTTTAACAAATTGCGCTTTTGCTTTGTGTGCAATTTTCCTAATGAAATTTCCCAATATAGAGCGTGTTTTATAGAATAAGCGTCCGAGCGTTCTTCTCCATACTTCTGCCATAGCGTTTTCTATGATATTAAGTATCCTGCCGACAGTTACTATATATGCAAAAACTCCCGCCCCAAAGCCTAATATGGTATAAACCCTGACATAGTTTCCAAGATTTTCCGATATTGCTATGACCGCAAATGCCGAAGCGATAAAAAACAAAATATCGCAAATAAATACTGCGGGCTTAAACTGAAAGATTAGCCTTATTATCCTGAAAAATTCATAAACAAGTCCGAATATAAACCCGGCGGTAAAAGCAATCGCAAAGCAGTCGGCTATACTTACATTCATACTTCTCACCTTTATTATCTGAAGATTTTTTTGAACGGTCCGTCCATAACGCTGTTTTTGCTGTAGCTTAAGCTGTTTATTGTCCCTGTCATCAGAAAATCGCCTGTCTGCGCTTCGAGCGTCGTGACATGAAGATCCTCTCCTTTAATGACAAGCTCCCCCATGACCGTTGATAAAACTATGGTCGTATCGCTGAACTTGTCGATATCGTTCACTCCCGATATTTTCAGCGAACTTCTGTTTTCCATTATGACATTGTGCTTTTCCTGCATATAATTCACCCCCGCTGATACAATTTGTATTCGGCAGGGGGGAGGATTATTCTGATGATCGGAACTTTATTTTTAGGAGAGGTTATTTCTCATTCAGGGGAGGCTGAGTATACAGTTGACAGTTTAAAGTGTACAGTAGTAGGTATCCGCCTTTCGGCGGATAATATTAGATTGTTTTCGGGCTGAAACGTTTTTTGCGGTTCGCAAAATTCTTACCTCTTACTTCTAAATCACTTCGTACATTGCCGCGGCGTCGTCTTTCTTCGTAAACTCTTTTATGTCTACAACGCGGACTTTAAGCGGCTTCCCTATATTTATTTCAATTATATCGGCGACCTTTACTTCATAAGACGCCCTCGCAACTTTACCGTTTACAAGCACCTTTTCCGCATCGCAGGCCTCGTTTGCCGTAGTGCGGCGCTTTATCAGCCTCGACACTTTTAAAAATTTATCTAATCTCATTTTTGGCTCCTCTTTATGATATTAAAAAGCGGCAGGAGATACCCGCCGCTTTTTTGACTAAGCCTGAAAATTATTTTTTCTTTTTCTTCTTGGTCTGAACAGGAACGCTTACAGCGTCCTTGAGAGCACGGCCTGCCTTGAAAGCGGGAACCTTTGTAGCGGGAATAGAGATCTTTTCCTTTGTACGAGGATTGATGCCTGTTCTCGCAGCGCGCTCACGAACCTCAAATGTTCCGAAGCCAACGAGCTGAATGGACTCACCCTTAGCGAGAGTCTCAGTAACAGTCTCGATAACCGCAGCAACTGCCTTTTCGGTGTCTTTCTTTGTAAGACCCGCTTTTGCTGCTACTTCCGTAACTAATTCTGCTTTTGTCATGTGTATAACCTCCAAATAATTCTATCTAATAGCGGTCTCTCCGCTAAAGATCCTTTTTTGTATCCCGCCAAGCTCTTCTTCGGAAAGCTCATCCAGCTTTCTTCCGCTCGCGGAAATTTGTTCTTCTGCCGCTTTAAATGATTTCGTAAACCTTTGAGACGCATAAGTAAGGGCTTTCTCGCTGTCAACCTTTAAAAGCCTGTCCGCTTCGCACGTCCTCAGCAGTATCTCGCCCATTTTATCCTGATAAAGCTGTTCCTTATCTGCGTTCGAGCCGTTTTCAATATTGTCCGCAAGGGAGCTTATCTCATTTGAAAGATTTTTCAGAGCGCTCACGGCGTCTTTTTCGCAAATGCCCGCTCTTGATGCCCTCCTGCAGATCTTGTCGCCTCTAATCAAAGCGGGGAATGTTTTCGGTATACTTTCGAGCGTATCCGAATAATTCTCCTGTTTTTTGGCTTTCTTTTTTATCGCGTCCCAATTTTTCAGAACTTCATCTTCGTTTTCGACCTTTACACTTCCAAAAACATGGGGGTGACGCTCAATAAGTTTCTTGCAGATATCGTCGCACACATCGCTGAAAACGAAATTACCTTTTTCACGTTCTATCTGCGTATGAAAAACTATCTGTAACAGGAGATCTCCCAGCTCCTCTCGGAGCATTTCGGGGCTGTCATTATCTATCCCTTCGCAGACCTCATAGGTTTCTTCTATAAGATCCGAACGGATACTTTCGTGCGTCTGGACTTTATCCCACGGACAGCCGTTTTCGCTTCGGAGTATTTTTACTATTTCAAGCAAGTCGGAAATGTCATAATTATTTTTGAATGTAAAAGCCATTTCAAACACTCCCAAACAAATACTACTTTTCTATAATACCCGATTTTGCGTTATTTTTCAAGGGCTTTTTTCATTTTTTTTCAATTTTTTTTTGAATTATATTCTTTCTACAAATTGTGGTGTTTAAAATCGTAAATATTGCACAAACAAAAACGCCTGAAACGACCGAAATTCCGATACATAAGACTTCATTCACGGAATTTTTCATACATTCGTACACTGCTTTCGCGGTTATCCCGCAAAAAATCCCTATAAAGACATTTGGGACGACAGCTTTTATAATTCCCGTTTTTTGCGGAAAATAATGTTTCAGGGCAATAAGACCGAAAAAAGCCGTAAATGCATATCCGATTATACTCGAAAGTGCCGCTCCCGAAATATTGAGCGCGGGTATGGAGATAAGAAGCGGGTTTAAGAAAAGCTTCATAAGTACCGATATTATCATAAGAACCAGCGGAACAAACGGCTTTCCTATCGACTGGAATATTCCGAAAAGCGCGGAGGAGATGACCATAAATATCCCTCCGAGACACAGAATGGTAAATGCATTTATACAAACCGAAACCTCTGCCGCGCGCGACCTGTAAAGCAGACTGAGGACAGGCTCTGCGAGAGCCGCCGCTCCGAAGCAGGCAGGACAGGCTATGAGCGTGCTTGTCTTTATCTGTAGCGAGATTTTATCCGCAATAAGCTTTACGTCCTTTTTCTCCCATGCCGCCGCAATTTCGGGAGCAGCGGCTGTCCCTGCCATTCCCGCAAATGACGGAATAAGCATAAACAGCGATGTAGCTATGCCCGTATAGCTTCCATACATAAAGTTCGCAAGCCCTGAAAGCCCGCCGCACTGTTCTAAAATTTCGCGAAAATGTTCCGTATAAAACGCAGGGTCTTGTTCTGCCGAAACGGAAATAGTCCTCGTTACTGTAAGCAGGTCTGCAAAAGAAACACAGTTCATCACAAGCGCAGACGCCGAAAGCGGAAATGTTTCCTTTATGAGCGAAAGACATATCTCCCTTATGCTGTATTCGCACCTTTTGGGAATACGAATTTTAAGCGGATTCTTTTTTTCAATGATAAGGAGCGTGATAAGCCCGAAGCCCTCGCTTATGCTGACCGCAAGTATTGCTCCCGCCGCCGCATAAGGCAGAGAAGCGCTGTATGCCTGCTCTATCGTAGAACACGAAACGCCGAATACATCTTTCCCGTTTAAAAAAGCCGTTTTCCCGTAATATATAGCCGCATATGAAAGCGACAGTCCGAAGACCGCTCTTGATACCGCCTCTGCAACAGAAGCCGCCGCAGAAGGCTTTACATCCGCAAGTCCCTCGCGATAACCTCTGAAAACGCTCGCTATACAGCATAAAGTGACTGCTGGAGCTATGCATAATATTGCGGGAACGCTTTTCGGAGAGCAGGCTATGTATTCCGCAAACGGCACGGAAAGCGCGGCTATGAGAAACGTTCCCAAAAGCCCCGTTCCCGTAAACAGCAAAACGGCATATTTCCTCACAACAGCCGCTCTGCAAAGGTTGTCACAGGCGGCGCACCTCGCGGTAGTACGCATTATTGCCGTAGGTATGCCCGCCGCCGTCAGTGCAAATATCGGAGAATAAAGACCGTATGCCGTAGAGAAATAACCCATTCCCGTTCCGCCGAGGAGATTTGCGAGAGGAATTTTAAACAGCGCTCCGACTATCTTTGTTATCGCCATTGAAACAAACAGGAATGCGGCGTTTTTAAAAAATCGTTTATCGTTCATAAGCAGTCCTTCCTTTTGGTATTGCGTTTTGTACAAGTCTATGAGCCAAAAGAGCCGATTATGAACCTGATTTATTTAATTGCATATAATGAAGAAGCGGAAGCGACCGCTGAACAATGCTCCAAAGCGGAGCTGTTCAATATATGAGAAAGGATGATTTTTTTGGATAAAATGAAAGCGCGCGTCGGATATTCGTTTGTTCCGATCCAGCGAATGGATAAGGTCTATTCACCGTCCAAGGCTCTTATGGCGGGAACTATCTTCCCGGAGCTTAACATCACCATTGACGAATATGAAAGGGGGCTTTACTGTGGCAAATAATAATATGATGAACCGTATGCCTCGCAGGAATGAAAACAACCAGAACAACAACCAGACCGCCTGTGCGGATCTCTTAAAGGCAATTATGGAAGCGGACTTTTTTGCTCAGGACTTAAAGCTCTATCTCGACACACATCCCGACGACGAAAAAGCAATAATGATGTTCCGCGAAGCAGTAAAGCAAAGCAACGCCTGCAAGGCGGCGTTTGAGGAAAGCTTTTATCCTCTAACCGCTCACAGCGCCGGCAAAGACGGCGAATGGGACTGGCTCTGCGGCGCGTTTCCTCCTCAGAGCTAAGATTTGAAAACGAGGTGAAGAATTATGTTTATTTTTGAGAAAAGAACTCAGATACCCGTATGTATCAAAAACAGAAATCCGCGTCTTGCGGGGATAATACTTTCACAATACGGCGGACCCGACGGAGAGCTTGCGGCGTCGCTGCGCTATCTGTCGCAGAGATTTACCATGCCCGACAACAAGGGAAAAGCTCTCCTCACCGATATCGGAACAGAAGAGCTTGCACACCTTGAGATAGTGGGGAGCATAGTTTCCCAGCTTACCGAGGGGGAGGGCGCAAAGAGCTTTGACAAATACGGAAGCGCCGATTATTATGTCGACCATGGAAACGCAGTCTATCCCGCTAGCGCGGCGGGAGTACCCTTTACCGCCGCATACATACAGTCAAAGGGCGACCCTATAGCGGACCTTACCGAAAACCTTGCGGCAGAGCAGAAAGCAAGAGCAACTTATGACAATATTCTGCGTCTTTCGGACGATCCCGATGTAAACGAGGTAATAAAGTTCCTGCGCGAGCGCGAAGTCGTACATTTCCAGCGCTTCGGTGAACTGCTCGATTCTTATCAGGATAAAATTCCGAGAAACTGCTGAAGCATAAACACCTAAACGCGCGCCGCATTTCGGCGCGCGTTTTACTATAATAAAGCCTTATCTGCGTTGTCAGAGTTTTGCGTGCATAATGCTCATACTGTCAACTGACAACAGGGGTCGCGGGGACGTAGTTCCCGCGAATCTCCCCCTTCCCCTCAGGGGAAGGGGGCAGGGGGATAGGGCGAGATAACGTTATTTAGTGAAACAACGTTTGATAATAAATAAGATTTCGGAGTTTAACCTCTAACCTCTAACCTCTAACCTCTAGAAGGGCAGGGGGGTGGGGC
>CANQFZ010000022.1 GCA_947600065.1 uncultured Clostridia bacterium
AAAACTTTTTTGACAAAAAAGTTTTTCCCTCTGGACTCCCTTTTCAAAAAACTTTCGTGCGCCCGCTCGTTAGGTGGTTTGAATGGAAAAGTGCTTTGCCGCTCAAAACAGTTTCTAGCCTCTAGCCTCTAACTTCTAGTCTCTAGTCTAGTTCAAAAGCCCCCGTATACAGTCTATAATACTGCCCTTTCTCGGCGATAAGTTTATCATGCGAGCCGCGCTCGATTATTCTGCCGTGGTCTAAAACCATTATAACGTCCGAATTTCTGACGGTCGAAAGTCTGTGCGCAATTACAAAGACCGTTCTCCCTTTCATAAGCGCGTCCATTCCTGCTTGAACTATCGCTTCCGTGCGGGTATCTATCGAGCTTGTCGCCTCGTCAAGTATCATAACGGGCGGGTCTGCAACCGCCGCTCTCGCTATCGAGATAAGCTGTCTCTGCCCCTGCGAAAGTCCGCTTCCGTCGCCGCGAAGCACCGTATTATAACCCTCGGGCAGCATTCTTATAAAGCTGTCCGCATTTGCAAGCTTCGCCGCCGCTATACATTCTTCGTCCGTCGCGTCGGGCTTTCCATAGCGCAAGTTGTCCATAACCGTTCCCGTAAACAGATTTACGTCCTGCAAAACAACTCCAAGCGAGCGCCTTAAATCACTCTTTTTTATCTTGTTTACGTTTATCCCGTCATAGCGAATTTTTCCGTCGTCTATGTCATAGAAACGGTTTATAAGGTTCGTTATGGTCGTCTTGCCTGCGCCCGTCGCACCGACAAAAGCCACCTTCTGCCCGGGCTCGGCATAGATGTTTATATCCTGCAACACAAGCTTTTCGGGTACATATCCGAAATCAACATTATCGAGAACAATATCGCCCTTAAGTTCCTCGTATGTTACGGTGCCGTCGGCGCTGTGCGGGTGTTTCCATGCCCACAGACCCGTATGCTCGGCGGTCTCGATAAGCTCGCCGTTCTTGCCGCGCTTTGCGTTTACAAGCGTTACATAGCCGTTGTCGGTCTCGCTCGGCTCGTCAATAAGCGCGAATATTCTTCCCGCGCCCGCCATTGCCATAGCGACGGAGTTCAACTGCTGTGACACCTGTCCTATAGGACCGATAAAGCTCCTCGAAAGCTGCAGGAACGAAGCGATAGCTCCGAGCGTCAGCGTATTCACCGCAAAGCAAGCTACGTTTGTTACTCCGTTTATCGCAAGATAACCGCCCACTATCGCCAGCACCACATACAGAAAATATCCCAGGCAGTTATTTATCGGCATAAGAACATTTGCATAAGCGTTCGCGCGGCAGGTGTTTTCGGAGAGGTCGAAGTTTCTTGTGTCAAAGCCCTCTTTGGATTTCTGTTCGCGGCAGAAGATCTTTATAACGCGCTGTCCGTTTATCATTTCTTCGATATAGCCGTTTACTTTCGCCATCGAGCCCTGCTGACGGATAAAATACGTTCCCGATTTTTTGGCAATTATCGCGGTTATACACAGTATTAACAGCAGGAAAACCAACACCGTCAGCGTCAGCCACAATGACAGCGAAAGCATTGAACAGAAAATTGAAAACAGCGTTATTCCCGAGGAAATGGCCTGCGGCAAAGACTGCGACAACATCTGCTGCATAGCGTCCGCGTCGTTTGTATAAAAGCTCATAACGTCGCCGTGGGTGTGGGTGTCAAAGTATTTTATCGGAAGCGTCTGCATATGCGAGAACATTTCGTCTCGGATCTTTTTTAATACGCCCTGTGAAACGGTCGCCATTATCCTTGCCTGAATAAGAGAGCTTCCCGCTCCCGCAAGAAACAGCGCCGCCATGAGGATAATTGTCCTCAATAATCCCGAATAATCGGGAACGTCGCCGTTTTTATGCACTTCTACAAGCGGAAGTATATAGTCGTCGATAAGCGTTTTTATAAACAGCGACGACGCAACGCTCGCCAGCGCGCTTACTACAATACACACAACGACAAGTATAAGCCTTTTCCTGAACGGCTTCATATAACCGAAAAGCCGCTTTATTACCTTTTTGTCGAACTTCATCGGAACTCTCGCTCCGCGCGGCGGTCTGCCTGTTCTTGTCGGCATTTTTTCTTCTTTCATGTCGCTCATTCTTCCGCCGCTCCTTTCGTCTGAGAATCGTATATCTCGCGGTAAATTCCCCCGCGCTCGTAAAGCTCTTCATGCGTTCCTATCTCGGATATTCTGCCGTTGTCCATTATTATTATCCTGTCGGCGTCGCAGACCGACGAAACGCGCTGGGCTATGATTATCTTTGTAGTGTCGGGAATTTCCTCGCGGAAAGCCTTTCTTATCATTGCGTCCGTGTGGGTATCAACAGCCGAAGTCGAGTCGTCAAGTATAAGTATCTTCGGCTTTTTAAGAAGCGCCCTCGCTATGCACAATCTCTGCTTTTGTCCGCCCGAAACGTTCGTTCCGCCTTGTTCTATATAGGTATTGTATTTATCGGGGAAGGTCTGTATAAATTCGTCCGCGCATGCCAGCTTGCACACCTTTTCAACTTCTTCGTCAGTTGCGTTTTCGTCGCCCCAGCGGATATTCTCGGCGATCGTTCCCGAAAAGAGCGTGTTTTTCTGGAGCACCATTGCGACGTTGTTTCTGAGCGCCTCAATGTTATAGTCCTTTACGTTTTCCCCGCCGACAAGAACTTCTCCCTCGTCGGCGTCGTAAAGGCGCGGTATCATCTGAACGAGCGTGGATTTTGAAGAACCCGTGCCGCCGATAATGCCGATAGTCTCGCCGCTCTTTATTTTAAGATCAATGTTATTCAGCGCGGCTTTTTCCGAAGTCTTAAAGTATCTGAAACCGACGTTCTTAAACTCAATAGAGCCGTCTTTGACTTCGGTCAAGTTGCGCTCGCCGTCGCGCAGGTCGCTCTTTTCATTTAATACCTCGCAGACGCGGTCTGCGCTTGCCTTCGACATTGTCAGCATAACGAAGATCATCGACAGCATCATAAGGCTCATAAGTATCTGCATTGTATATGTAAACAGCTCCATTAGACTTCCCGTGGTAAGTCCTAACGCCTCGTTATTGCCGCTTGCAACGACCGCCTGCGCGCCGAGCCATGAAATGGCAATAATGCAGGTGTAGACGGAAATCTGCATTGCGGGAGCATTGAATGCAACGGTTTTTTCGGCTTTGGTGAAACGGTCGTAGATAAGCTTTGAGATCTTGCCGAACTTTCCTATTTCGTGATCCTCGCGCACAAAGCTCTTTACAACGCGTATTCCTCTTAAATTTTCCTCAACGACATTATTTAAATCGTCATAAGTCGTAAACACCTTTCTGAACATCGGGAAAGCCGTCTTGACGATAATTGCAAGCACAATAACAAGAAACGGTATTACGCAAAGGAATATCATCGAAAGCTCTTTGCTTGCTCTAAACGAGAATGTAAACGCGAAAATGAGCATTGCGGGCGCGCGGAAAACAATTCTCGTCAGCATCTGAAACGACATCTGAACGTTTGTGACGTCTGTCGTAAGGCGCGTTACAAGGCTCGCAGGAGAAAACTTGTCTATGTTTGAAAAGCTGAAATTCTGGATATTGTAGTACATATCGTGCCTTAAATTCCTCGAAAAATAAGACGAGGCGCGCGACGCGGTATATCCCGCGATAACGCCGAAGCACAGCGCCGTAAGCGTTCTTATCAGCAGTTCAATTCCGTATCTCAAGACCATATCCATATTTCCGACGGTTATGCCGTCGTCTATAAGGTGCGCCATGGTGCTTGGAATTGACACCTCTACAAAGCTCTCGCACAATACGAAAATCGGCGTTAATATTGCGGGCAAAAGCGCTTGCCTTACGCATTTCGCAAGTGTTTTAATCATCATTTCCTCTTTTCTCAGCGCCTTTTCTTTCTCTGGCGGCGCTGTCTATATTATTTTCGAGACGGTCGAAATATTCGTTCAGCTGTTTAAGCTCGGCTTCGGAAAAACCCTTTACGAGCTTTTCTTCTATATCGTTTACCTCGCCGCGCATGGCTCTGCCAAGCTCGCGGGATTTTTCAGTCAGCACTATCTTTCTGAGCCTCGCGTCATGCGACACGACAACCCTGCGCACAAGCTCCTTCTTTTCTAAGAGCGACAGCATTTTCGACACGGTCGAGCGCGTTATGCCGAATTTCTCCTCGAAATCTTTCTGGAAAATATCGCGCTGCTCCTGTTCGGCTTCATACAGATAGCCTATTATCCATTTGTTGGAGCAAGTGAGTTTGTCGAGTTCTTCTTTCAGCTCCGAGTTTCCGTCAAGATAGCGCCTTATGGCGTTGCTTATCATTCTCAGCCTTAAGCCTACGCCCTTGTTGCCATTGTTATCCGTCAAGGAAATTCACCCCTTTACCTAAAATTCGTA
Organism: uncultured Clostridia bacterium; assembly: GCA_947600065.1. GTDB lineage: Bacteria > Bacillota > Clostridia > Oscillospirales > Ruminococcaceae > CAG-115. Next base: position 4,376 of record CANQFZ010000022.1, read on the forward strand.
ATTGATTCCTCTGAAACCCCTGTCGGCTGTTGACAGTTTACAGTGTACAATGGACAGTGTACAGTTATGGTATCCGCCTTGCGGCGGATATAATTTAGATTGTTATCGGACTGAAACGTTTTCAAGCGCTACCGTAACAGTTTTGCTTGTGTACCTATTGACTTAAAACAATCTAAATAACGCCCGCGACAGCGGGCACATTTTACTGAATACTGTACACAGCGTTGTACGCGAAGCGTTCAATGCGTACACTGTCAACTGACTACAGCCCTATCCCCCTGCCCTTCTAGAGGTTAGATGTAAGAAGTAAGAGGTAAGAATTTCGGGGAACTTCTGAGATAAAAAGTTGTTTGGTTTTCGGAGAAAGAGGCTGGAGGCTAGAATGCTAACGAGAAACGAACTGCCTTTCAGTTACAACTCTAACCTCTTACCTCTAACCTCTAACCTCTAGAAGGGGAAGGGGGAGGGTTCGGGGCGCTGGCGCGCCCCGAACCCTGCCTTGGTCTAACCTCCCGTTTCTCTTAAACGCGCGTTCAATACCAAAAGTGGAAAACGCGCAAATCGGGCGGGTAAGCCGGTTTGGAGTTGAGAAGGTACGGGCGAGCAATTGCCTTTCCGCTCTTACTGCATACTGTACCCTGTCTCCTGTCACCTGCCGGCAGGGGCAGCGGGGACGAAGTCCCCGCGACTTTCCCCCTTCCCCATCGGGGAAGGGGGTCAGGGGGATAGGGCGAAAGTGCGTTATTGAGCGAAATAGCGTTTGAAAAGAAATAAGATGTTGGAGTTAAACTCTAGCCTCTAGCCTCTTACTTTGAAAACCAACAACTTTTTCTCTCGAAAGTTCCTCGAAAGTCTTACCTCTTACCTCTTACATCTTACCTCTAGAAGGTTTAAGCTCTAAACAACTTCTAAATTTGTTGGATATTCCACATTATAATGCATTTTATATAATTTGTCAATACATAATTTGTGAAAATATTATGAAACTTTATTCGGAATTTCACGGTAATTCACGCTCAGTGTCAAAAAACTATTGAATTTTTCGTTGTGTTGTGATATAATTACAATGTACAATTATATGGGGAGGAGTTTATTTTACAATGTATAAGATACTTAGGAAAAAAGAGCTTAATCCTACGGTCACGCTTATGGATATCGAAGCGCCGCTTATCGCAAAGAAAGCAGAACCCGGACAGTTCGTCATTCTGCGCGTAAATGAAAACGGCGAGAGAATACCGCTGACCGTGGCGGACTATGACCGCGAAAAAGGAACGGTTACCATTATCTTCCAGATAGTAGGCGGAACGACCGAGCTTTTAAACCACAAAAACGAGGGCGAGTACATTCAGGACTTTGTCGGTCCTTTGGGAAAGGCTACCGAAACGGAGGGGCTGAAAAAGGTCGCTGTTGTGGGCGGCGGCGTTGGCTGCGCTATAGCATATCCCGTAGCGAAAAAGCTCCACGACAACGGCTGCGAGGTGCACTCGATAGTAGGCTTTAGAAACAAGGATCTTGTTATTCTTGAGGACGAATTTAAGGCGGCTTCGACCGAGCTTAAAATAATGACCGACGACGGCACTTACGGGACAAAGGGTCTTGTAACAGACGCTCTGAAGGCTCTTATAGAAGCGGGCAACAAATATGACGAGGTAATTGCGATAGGTCCCGTTATAATGATGAAGTTTGTCTGCAAGCTGACGAAAGAATACGGCATAAAGACCGTTGTTTCCATGAACCCCATTATGATAGACGGAACGGGAATGTGCGGCGGCTGCAGACTTACGGTCGGCGGGGAAACAAAGTTTGCCTGCGTTGACGGTCCCGACTTTGACGGACATCTTGTAGACTTTGACGAAGCGCTGGAGCGCGGCTCTATGTACCGCGAATTTGAAGCGAAAAAACGCGAAGAAGTCTGCAATCTCTTTAAGGAGGTAAAGTAAAATGCCGAACATGAGCTTAAAGAAAAACGAAATGCCGACGCAGGATCCCAATGTCAGAAACAAGAATTTCAGCGAGGTTGCTCTCGGCTATACCGAAGAACAGGCAGTTGATGAGGCTAACCGCTGCTTAAACTGCAAAAACAAGCCCTGCGTTTCGGGCTGCCCCGTGTCGATAGACATTCCCGCATTTATCGCGAAGATACGCGAAAAGGACTTTGAGGGAGCTTATGATACAATTGCAAAGAGCAGTTCTCTGCCCGCGGTCTGCGGACGCGTGTGCCCGCAGGAAACGCAGTGCGAAAGCAAGTGCGTGAGAGGAATAAAGGGCGAGCCTGTCGCAATCGGCAGACTGGAGCGCTTTGTAGCGGACTATCACAACAAGAACTGTACAGAAGCCCCGAAAGCCCCCGAAAAGAACGGTCACAAGTGCGCTGTTATCGGCGCGGGACCCAGCGGACTTACCTGCGCGGGCGACCTCGCGAAAATGGGATATGACGTTACGGTATTCGAGGCGCTTCACCTCGCGGGAGGAGTTCTCGTATACGGTATTCCCGAATTCAGACTTCCGAAAGCTATCGTTGCACATGAAGTTGAAAATCTGAAAGCCCTCGGCGTTAAGATAGAAACAAATGTTGTTATAGGAAAGACAATTGAAGTTGACGAGCTATTTGAAGAAGGCTATGAGGCAATTTTCATAGGCTCGGGCGCGGGACTTCCGAGATTTATGAACATTCCCGGCGAAAACTTAAAGGGCGTATATTCCGCGAACGAGTTTTTGACGCGCGTTAATCTTATGAAAGCCTACAAGGACGGCTCGGACACGCCAATAAAGAAAAACACGAACGTTGCCGTTGTGGGCGGAGGAAACGTCGCAATGGACGCGGCGAGATGTGCTAAGCGCCTGGGCGCGGAAAATGTCTACATAGTATACCGCAGAGGACTTGAAGAAATGCCCGCGCGTAAAGAAGAAGTCGAGCACGCTATGGAAGAAGGCATTATCTTTAAAACACTCAACAACCCCGTTGAGATACTCGGCGACGAGCATAAGTTTGTAACAGGCATGAAGTGCATAGAAATGGAGCTTGGCGAGCCCGACGCAAGCGGCAGGCGCAGACCCGTTGAAAAACCCGACAGCGAGTTTACTATTGACGTTGACTGCGTAGTAATGTCGATAGGAACTTCTCCTAACCCGCTTATCAGAAACACAACGAAAGGTCTTGAAACCAACAAGCACGGCTGTTTCATTGCCGACGAAAACGGGCAGACCTCGCGAGAGGGCGTTTTCGCGGGCGGCGACGCAGTAACGGGCGCGGCGACCGTTATTCTCGCAATGGGCGCGGGAAAAACTGCGGCAAAGGCAATGGATGAATATATTTCAGGCTGTCGATAAAGCCCCATCTACGTCGTCAGCGCAACTGCGGCAGGCACAAAGCCTAGCCGCAGCCGCGCTTCAGCGTTGTACGCGAAGCGTTCAATGCGGTATCTGGGACTTTCTCAACAGCCTGAGGATAACAAATGACCTTAGGCGCTGTTTCCCCGAAACGGCGCTTATAATTAAACAAAACAAAAAGGAGAACAAACTATGAAAATGAAGAAAATTGCCGCTTCAATGCTCGCGGCGACGGCAGCGCTTTCGGCGTTCACGTTCTGCGCGTCTGCCGAAGAAGCAAAGGAGAGCAAGCTCTCGCTTCTGTCTTCGGAAATAAAAGCCGAGATGAAGTCCGACTTGATCTACATTGAGGGCTATGGTCTTGTTGACATCACGGGCAAGGGAATTGCTTCGAGCGAGAACAGTAACGCTGATAAAGACGCGAACCTTGACGTTGATTTTGAAAGCATTTCTTATCTCAGCAAGGAAGATCTGAACAAATGGCAGGAAACGGGCGAGCTTAAGCTTACTACCCTTAAAGCCGATTTCGACACCACGGGCTTGAAGTGGGGAATGTTCAACGACGAGAACGGTTATGTTCAGCTTGTGAAAATGGAAAAGCAGAAAGTCGAAGGCAGCGAGGAAGAAGAAAATGTTGTCACATACAGAGGGCTTTACAAGATCGAAAACGGCGAAATAAAGAAATGCTGCGACCTTGATACTTTCTGGACAACTTCGAGATCAAACGGCGTTTCGGTTGGCTTTAAAGAAGAATATGCAACTATCCACCGCATTGAGACCGCCAAAGACGAGGAGACAGGCGAAGTCAAGACGACCGAAACCGACGAAAAATACCTTGTAGGAATGAAAATGGTCGTTACTCAGCCCGACGGCACTAAAAAGGAAACCGTTATTGCAGAAGCTCCGCTTAAAGATATGGAAATCACCGTCGACTATACCGACGAGAATTTCAACGAGGAAGAGTTCTTAAAGCAGTTTGAAGATCTGTACTATTTCAACAGCCATTATTATAATTTTTCCGTCAGAAACGACGGCACTGTATATTCGACCCTTATTCGCCAGAATGGGTTTACCTCCGGGAATGACGATCTCGGCTTTGCAATATATAAGGCTGACTTAGACGGAAATGTAGAAACAGTCTATGAAACAACAAACGAGGATAAAACGACATATCACGGCAATGCATACAGAATAGGCGACTATTATTACTGGAACGAGGTAGACGCTCTCGGACAGAAAATCTGGACCAGGATCTGTTTTTATGACACCGAGAGCAAAAAAGTAAGCTCCGTTGATTATAAAACAGACGGTCTTTCCTACTTCGATCCGTATTTTGTGATGGACAGCGGCAAAATAGTTGGCGAAGTACAGACATATTCCGAAGAGGACGACACCTGGAGCGTTAAAGGCTGCGCAATATTCGACAATGTTGAAGACATAGCAAACTGGGAGAGCAAGACATACTATAAAGATCTTACTTATTATACCTTTGACGAGGGCGACGTAAAGGCCATTCTGACGTTTGAGGACAATGACGGCAAGAAAGGCTATATGGACGAAAGCGGAAAAGTTCTCGCTTATTTCGACGTTGCGGGCGGCTTTAAGGCTGAACTTTACGCTCCCGTTGTAAAGAACGGAAAGGCTTTTCTTATCGACAAGGAAATGAATGAGGTTTCGACCGAGATAGAGGCTGACGACGTTGTTGCGATAGACGACGATCTGTTTATTGCAATAAACGGCGACAAGACCTATCTTGTGACTTATACAACGGAAGGCGAACCCTCGAACCCCGAAACGGGCTTTGGCGGCGCTGCAATGGCGGTAGTTGCTCTCGCGGGCGCGGCGATAGTGGTTTCAAGAAAGAAGACACGCTGATAATTGAGAACATTTAGAAGCTGTTCCGAGCGGCAAACAACGTTTGATTTACAAACCACCTAACGGGCGGCGCATTGAAGTTTTTTGAAGGAAAGTCCAGAGAGGAAACTTTTTTGCAAAAAAGTTTCCTCTCTGGCAGGGGTATGGGGGCAGCGCCCCCATCGCGTCAGCAAGCGCATTAGATTAAATGCCTGCGGCATTGAATCTGGGGTGCGGGGAAAACAAGAGTTTTCCCTGCTAGAGGTAAGAAGTAAGAGATAAGAGGTAAGAATTTCAAGGAGCTTTTGAAAGATAAAGTTTATTGATACTCAGAAAAAGAAGCTAGAGGCTAGAGTTTTGAACCCTAGCCACTTTTTCTTTTTATGCGTTATAATCATCGGACAACCTTTCGGCAATTACTGAATACTGTACCCTGTCAATTGTCAACTGCCGACAGCGGGTGCAGGGCGCGCAGCGCCCTGCACTCTTCCCCCTTCCCCTTCGGGGAAGGGGGTCAGGGGGTTGGGGCGAGATAACGTTATTGAGAGAAACAACGTTTGAAAAGAACAACCTTTCCGCTCTTACTGAATACTGTATACAGCGTTGTACGCGAAGCGTTCAATGCGTACACTGTCAACTGCCAACAGGGTGTCGCTTTTTTTCACCAAATTTTCACATTTCCCTCTTGACAAATACCCCACGGGGGTATATAATATACTCGTGAGCAGACGGCTAACTTGATAAGCTTTAAGCGTTTAGCGGGCAAAGGGCTAAACAACCAACCGTTTGGCTAACTTGCCGACTACTAAGTATTTGGCGTGCATATGGCTAAATGGCTAACTTGATAAGTGCTAAGCGTTTAGTGGGCAAGGGGCTAACTGCTATCTGGCTAACTTGCTGACTACTAAGTATTTGACGTGCATATGGCTAAACGGCTAACTTGATAAGCGCTAAGCGTTTAGCGGGCAAGGGGCTAACTGCTATTCGGCTGAACAAGCGTGAAGAAAGCAAGAGGTGATAAAATGCGCGAGTGTGATTGTTCAAAAAAGCGAAAAGACCGCTCCCCCGAAGAATATAAAAGCCTTATAAACCGCCTGAACAGAATTTCGGGACAGATAAACGGAATAAAGAAAATGGTCGAGGAGAGCGCCTATTGCACCGACATTCTTATACAGGTGTCGGCGGTGAACTCCGCCCTTAATTCCTTTAACAAGGCTCTGCTTTCCGAGCATATAAGGACGTGCGTTGCGGATAATATAAGAGAAGGCGACGACGAAATAGTTGAAGAACTTGTCGAAACTCTCCGAAAACTTATGAAATAGGGGATAGAAATGGTCTTGTATAATGTCACGGGAATGAGCTGTGCGGCTTGTTCCGCAAGAATTGAAAAAGCTGTAAGCGCTGTAAAAGGCGTTAAACAGTGCTCGGTTAATTTACTCACAAACTCAATGAGCGTTGAGGGCGGAGAAAGCGCCGACATAATAAGCGCTGTTGAAAAAGCGGGCTACGGCGCGGCGCTGAAGGATAAGCCCGCCGAAAAATCCGCCGACGACAGTTCTCTCGAAGATAAAGAGTCCCCGAAAATAAAACGCAGACTTTTCTGGAGTTTGGGTTTTATGGTGGTGCTTTTGTATATCTCAATGGGCGGCATGATGTGGGGCGCTCCGCTCCCGCCGTTTTTAGCTGACGATCATGTTTCCATGGCGATAGTCCAGCTTTTGCTTTCGGGCATTATAATGGTTATAAACCAAAAGTTCTTTATCAGCGGCTTTAAGGGAATTATACACCGCGCACCGAATATGGATACGCTCGTTGCGTTGGGCTCTGCCGCGGCATTTATTTACAGCGTCTATGCAACATTTGTTATGTCAAACGCACAAGCGGCCGGAGACCACGAGCTTGTTATGACTTATATGCACGAGCTTTATTTCGAGAGCGCAGGCACTATCCTAACGCTCATTACTCTCGGAAAATATCTCGAAGCCCGCTCTAAAGGCAGGACGACAGACGCCCTTAAAAGCCTTATAAAGCTGGCGCCGAAAACCGCCGTTTTAATTAAAGACGGACAGGAAATAACCGTTCCGATCGAACAAGTAAAGGTCGGCGACATTTTTGCCGTTAAGGCGGGAGAAAATATCCCGACAGACGCAGTAATAATCGAGGGAGAAACTTCCGTAAATGAAAGCGCTCTAACGGGCGAAAGCATTCCCGCGGATAAATCTGTAGGAGATGATGTTTCGGCGGCGACAATAAACCTTTCGGGGTATATTCGCTGTAGGGCTACACGCGTCGGAGAAGACACCTCTCTTTCGCAGATAATAAAAATGGTAAGCGACGCGTCCGCAACAAAAGCTCCGATAGCAAAGATAGCGGATAAGGTTTCGGGAGTGTTCGTGCCTGCGGTTATTTCAATTGCGCTTGTGACGATCGCCGTTTGGCTCATAACGGGCGGCGGCGCAGGCTATGCGATAGAGCGCGGGATATCCGTCCTCGTCATCTCCTGCCCCTGCGCTTTAGGACTTGCAACCCCCGTGGCGATAATGGTTGGAAGCGGAATGGGCGCGAAAAACGGGATATTGTTTAAAACCGCCGTTTCACTTGAACAGGCAGGAAAAACGGAAATTGTCCTGCTCGATAAGACAGGCACAATAACCGGCGGAGAACCCGCCGTTACGGATATAATTCCCTTTGGCATTTCAGAAGACGAGCTTTTGAAAACCGCCTGCGCCCTAGAAAAGCGCAGCGAACACCCTCTCGCAAAAGCAATAGTAAACCTCGGCAGCGAAAAGGGATACACCGCGGACGAACCCGAAAGGTTTGAGGTATTAAAGGGCGCGGGAGTTGCGGCAGTAATAAACGGCGAAAATTATTCCGCCGGCAATTTAAAGCTCTGCGAGGGTATCTGCGATATTCCTAAAAGCATTCGCGAAAATGCCGACAAGCTCTCAAACGACGGGAAAACACCGCTGTTTTTCTGTCGGGAAAAGTCGCTTTTGGGCATGATTGCCGTTGCGGACAAGATAAAGCCCGAAAGCCCCTCTGCTGTGTCCGAGCTTAAAAACATGGGAATAAAGACCGTTATGCTGACGGGCGACAACAAGCGCACCGCCGAAGCCGTCGGAAAGCTCGCGGGAATAGACGAGGTGATCGCCGAAGTTATGCCCGCAGATAAAGAAAGCGTCGTAAGGCGTTTTCAAAAAGAAGGCAAGGTCGCAATGGTCGGCGACGGCATAAACGACGCGCCCGCTCTGACGCGCGCCGATACGGGAATAGCGATAGGCGCGGGAGCAGACGTAGCCGTAGACGCGGCGGACGTTGTCCTTATGAAAAGCAGGCTCTCGGACGTTCCCGCGGCGATAAGGCTTTCAAGAAAAACGCTCCGCAACATAAGGCAGAACCTTTTCTGGGCGTTCTTCTATAACGTTATAGGAATACCTCTTGCGGCGGGAGTATGGATACCGCTTTTCGGGTGGCGGCTCAATCCGATGTTCGGGGCGCTGGCTATGTCGCTTTCGAGCTTTTTCGTAGTGACAAACGCTTTGCGGCTCAATTTCTGCAATATCTACGACCCAAAGCATGACAGGAAAATCAAAGCGAAACATTCGCTTGAAAATAATAATGAAAATCAGGAGGAACAGACAATGGAAGTAACAATGAAAATCGAAGGTATGATGTGCGGTCACTGCGAGGCGACTGTTAAAAAGGCGCTCGAAGCGGTAGACGGAGTTTCCGAAGCCACAGTTAGCCACGAAAACGGAACGGCTGTAGTTAAACTAAGCGGAAACGTTGACAAAGAAGTTCTCAAAAAAGCCGTTGAGGACAAAGACTATAAAGTGACGGATATTCAGTAAATTTGCGGTGGTTCTTTTCAAACGTTCTTTTCTTTAAATAAAGTTAATTCGCCCTAACCCCCTAACCCCCTTCCCCGAAGGGGAAGGGGGAAAATGGCGGGGCGCGCAGCGCCCCGCCGCCCCGCCGTGCGCTGTGCGATGCGCGCGCAAAACGCTGTAAACGCGCGGTGGTTATTATGCTGTTCACTATAAACTTTTAACTGTACACTGATACAAAAAGTACTGTCTGACTTGTATTATACTGTACACTGTACATTGTACACTGTATACTGTCAACAAAGGAGTTGATATAACATGAACCCAAACAAGATGACCAAAAAGTCAATAGAAGCCGTTCAAAGCGCACAGGACGTTTCGGTTTCCTATCAGAACAACTGCGTAGAACAAATGCACTTGTTCTACGCGCTGTTAAACGACGAGGGCGGACTTTGCCCGCAGATACTCACAAAAACGGGAGTTGACGCAAACGGCGTAAGAACGGCGGCGCTTCGTTTTATCGAGGGAATGTCGCGCGTTTCGGGAAGCGGCAGAGAAGCGGGAAAGATCTATGTTTCCCCCGACCTTGATAAGGTGTTTACAGAAGCCGAAGCAATGGCGGAGAGAATGAAAGACGATTATGTGTCTGTAGAACACCTGCTTATGGCGCTTATAGAAAAGGCTGACAGCGGCGTTTCGGGAATAATAAAGAGCTTCGGAATTGATAAAAACAAGCTGCTTAAAGCATTGCAGGAAATACGCGGAAATCAGCGCGTCACTTCCCAAGACCCCGAGGACACCTACGACGTTTTAAGAAAATACGGACAGGATCTTGTCGAGCTTGCCCGCCAGAACAAGCTAGACCCCGTTATCGGGCGCGACAGCGAGATAAGAAACGTTATCCGCATACTGTCACGAAAGACCAAAAATAACCCCTGCCTTATCGGCGAGCCGGGCGTAGGAAAAACGGCTATTGCCGAGGGGCTTGCGCTTAGAATAGTGCGCGGAGACGTTCCCTCTAACCTTAAAGACAGAAAGCTTTTTTCGCTGGATATGGGCGCGCTTATCGCGGGCGCTAAATATCAGGGAGAATTTGAGGAGCGCTTAAAGGCTGTACTAAACGAAATTAAAAAGAGCGAAGGACAGATAATTCTCTTTATCGACGAGCTTCATCTTATTGTCGGAGCGGGAAAATCGAGCGGTGCTATGGACGCGGGAAACCTCTTAAAGCCCATGCTTGCGCGCGGAGAACTGCACTGTATAGGTGCGACAACGCTCGATGAATATTCAAAGTACATCGAAAAAGACCCTGCGCTCGAACGCCGTTTCCAGAAAGTGCTTGTAGACGAGCCGACGGTTGAAGACACCGTTTCAATTCTGCGCGGACTTAAAGAAAGATACGAGGTCTTTCACGGCGTTAAAATTCAGGACAACGCCATAATTGCCGCCGCGACAATGTCCGACCGCTATATAACCGACAGATTTCTCCCCGATAAGGCAATAGACCTTATAGACGAAGCCTGCGCAATGATAAGAACGGAAATGGAGAGTATGCCCGCAGAGCTTGATGAAATTTCGAGGAGCATTCTACAGCTTGAAATCGAGGAGACCGCGCTTAAAAAGGAAACCGACGCGCTGTCGCAGGAACATCTTGCAGAGCTTCAGAAAGAGCTTGCCGAAAAGCGCGAGAAGTTCTCCGCAATGAAAGCAAAGTGGGAAAACGAAAAGAACGCCATTTCCAAAGTTCAGGACCTGCGCAAGGAAATCGAGCAGACAAATGCCGACATAGAAAAAGCAAAGCGCGAGTATAACATGAATAAAGCCGCCGAGCTTATGTACGGAAAGCTCCCGAAATTGCAGGCGGATCTTAAAACCGAAGAAGAGCTTGCCGAGAAGGCAAAGTCCGATTCGCTCCTTCGCGACAAGGTAACGGACGACGAAATTGCGCTCATAATAGCCAGAAGAACGGGTATCCCCGTAGATAAACTTGCAGAGGGCGAGCGCGAAAAGATACTGCGCCTTTCCGACACTCTCCACAAGAGAGTTATGGGGCAGGACGAAGCTGTCGAGCGCGTAAGCGAGAGCATTATGCGTTCAAGAGCGGGAATAAACGACCCGAGAAAACCGCTGGGCTCGTTCTTGTTCTTAGGTCCTACGGGCGTAGGAAAAACGGAGCTTGCAAAATCGCTCGCCGAGGCGCTGTTTGACGACGAGAAAAACCTAATTCGCCTTGACATGAGCGAGTATATGGAAAAGCACACCGTTTCGCGTCTTATCGGCGCGCCTCCGGGATATGTCGGTTATGAAGAAGGCGGACAGCTGACTGACGCCGTCCGCAGAAAACCGTATTCCGTGGTGCTTTTCGACGAGGTGGAAAAGGCTCACCCCGACGTGTTCAACGTCCTTTTGCAGGTACTTGACGACGGAAGAATAACCGACAGCCAAGGTAGGCTCATTGATTTCAAAAACACGATAATCATACTCACCTCAAATTTAGGCTCGCAGTTTATTCTTGAAGGCATTGACGAAAACGGCGAAATAACCGAAGAAGCGAGGAATAATGTCGAAGCTTTGCTTAAACGGTCGTTCAGACCCGAATTTCTGAACAGGCTCGATGAGATAGTATTCTACAAGCCTTTGTCTAAGGATAATATCTTCGGCATAATCGACATTCAGGCGAACGACCTTGCAAAGCGCCTGAAAGAAAAACAGCTTGGTCTGGAGATAACCGAAGAAGCCAAGCAGTTTATCGTTGACGAAAGCTACGATCCCGCATTTGGCGCAAGACCGCTCAAGCGCTATATGCAGCGCAATCTCGAAACCCTTATCGCAAAGGAAATTCTGGAGGACAAACTCCACCAGGGCGATACGATAAAGGTCGGCACAATGGACGGAAAACTTGCCATTATCCGATAAACCGACACAAAACAACAAAAGCGCTGTTCGCAAAGGACAGCGCTTTTTTTTATTTGATTTTAATTTTACTTGTTCATGCCCATTATGATTATTACAATTATTGCAATTATCAGCGCTATGACCGCCGCAACGAAAAGCCCCACGGGAACGCCTTTCTTCTGCGGTACGGGCGGCTGTTCAACGGTTTGAACGGGCGGTTCTTCCTGCCTGACAGGCTCGGCGGGCTGAACAGTGGGAACAGCGGGCTGAACGGGCGTTATGGGCGGTGTAGTTTCCTTAACGGGTTGCTCTGTCGGTTGTGGAATAACGGGAGCTTCTTCAACTACGGGTTCTTCAATCTCTTGCTCCGCAACGGGTTCTTCGACTGCTTGCTCAACAACTGGTTCTTCAACTTCTTGCTCAACAACAGGTTCTTCAACCGCTTGCTCCTCTACGGGTTCTTCAACTGCTTGCTCAACAACAGGTTCTTCGACTGCCTGCTCGGCAACTGGTTCTTCGACTGCTTGCTCTGCAATGGGTTCTTCAACCTCTTGCTCTGCAATGGGTTCTTCAGCTTCTTGCTCAGCAACGGGTTCTTCAGCTTCTTGCTCAGCAACGGGTTCTTCGACTGCTTGCTCAACAACAGGTTCTTCAACTTCCTGTTCTGCAACAGGTTCTTCGACTGCTTGCTCAACAACAACTTCTTCAACCGCTTGCTCCTCTACGGGTTCTTCAGCTGCTTGCTCGGCAACAGGTTCTTCGACTGCTTGCTCTGCAACTGGTTCTTCAATCTCTTGCTCCGCAACGGGTTCTTCAACTTCTGGCTCTGCAACAGGTTCTTCAACCACTTGCTCTGCAACGGGTTCTTCAGCTACTTGCTCCGCAACAGGTTCTTCAACTTCCTGTTCAACTACAGCTTCTTCGACTGCTTGCTCTGCAATAGGTTCTTCGACTTCCTGTTCTGCAACAGGTTCTTCAACTGCTTGCTCTGCAACAGGTTCTTCAGCTTCTTGCTCAACAACTGGTTCTTCAACCACTTGCTCTGCAACGGGTTCTTCGACTACTTGCTCAACAACGGGTTCTTCAACTACTTGCTCAGCAACGGGTTCTTCAACCGCTTGCTCCGCAACGGTTTCTTCAACTACTTGCTCGGCAACGGGTTCTTCAACTTCTTGCTCAGCAACGGGTTCTTCATATACCGTAGGCTGAATATCGGGCTCGGCAGCAAGCGCCGCAAAATTGTCCGCCATTCCCGCAAATGTAACGGGTTCGACAGTGACAGGCTCGGCGGTTGCGGCTTTAGGCTGCTCGGGCATAGTCTGTTCGGGTTCGAGCGAAACTTCATCCATAGAGCCGCCAAGAAAACGATAAGGGTCAAGTATAACGTCAAGCTCGGCATTTTCTTCCATAGAACAGCCGTCTATAACGGGAATGTTGTTCGTTATCTCAATGTTTTCACCGCCGTCGCTCATCGAAAAGTTCTCGACGCGCATTTCGTCGCCCTTCTTCGGAGCTTTCTGGCGAACGCGCCCTGTCGATAAATCAACCGCCTCAATTGTCGGCACCTGAAAACCTTCCGCGCCAAACGCGTTTATTGCGCCCGAGACCGCCGAAACTGCTTCTTCGGAAAAGCTGTTCGTTCCGAAAAGATCCGCTTCGCCCGAAGCACCGAAGGGTGCGCTGCTGTCAGGCGCGTCCGTATAGGCAGGGTTCTGCTGTACGGGAGGTTTTTTCGGAAATCTTCCCACAGGCACAGGCGTGCCGCACTCCATACAGAACAAACTTCCGTCTATAAGCTTTTTACCGCAATTTCCGCAAAACATATGTATTCCCCCGTTGCTAACAAAGCACAAAATTACTAATCTTATTATACAATATTTAAAGCGTGATGTCAATTGAATTTATGAAAATTGTACAATTGATTAAAAGAACACGTCAGTTTTTGTGCTAATCCACTGAAAAAGCCGCACATAAGCAAGCCCTTTTGTGGTGCAAGCTTTCTTATTTAGTGCAGCTTTGTTGTTAGTTGACAGGGTACAATGTACGCATTGAACGCTTTGCGTACAACGCTGTATTCGGTAATTGCCTAAAGGTTGTTCTTTTCAAACGGTATTTACTCTAAATAACGTTTGAAAAGAACAACAAACAGGTTTTTATACAAACTAAAGCACCGCATAAGAACGCCCTTATGCGGTGCTTTTGATCTTTTACATTCTTTTTAACAATTACAGCCCTGCAAAGTATAACCCCGCGAAAATTCCCGCGGCAATTGCAAAGATCGCCGTTGAAGCAAGGCACATCATCAAATGAGCAAAAGTATATTTGCGCTCGGGCTCTTTCTTTGTGGGAACATTCGGAATATTAACAACATTCGGAACATTAGCAGCATTCCCTGTATTTACGGTCATATCCGCGCCCGTCCAAGGCGTTTCGTTAAGCTGTCTTCCCGTTGCGCTGTTTACGGTCTCTGCAGGACGGTAGTTGAATGTCGGCTGAGAAAGCGCTTGTTCGGATATCGGTCTGTCAATTGCTTGTTCAACATTCTGCCCCACAGGCTCAACTTCCGCCCTCGGCATAACGGGCTCGGAAATTTGCTGTTCAATTCTTTCCTGTTCAACTGTCTGCCCAAAAAACTCATTAGCCGTCTGTTCAATAGACTGAAAAACAACTTGTTCAGTCTGCTCTGCCGCTTCTGCCCTCTGAATAACGGGCTCGGAGATCTGCTCTTTTTCTTGTTCAACATTCTGCCCCATAAGACCGGCCGCCGCCTGCTCGACAGGCTGAAACGTTTCAACGGATTGTACAGGCTCTACAGGTTGTACAGATTGTATCGGCTGAGCGGGTCTTATAACATTTCCCGAAACGGCTTTTCCGCAAAAGCTGCAAAATCTCGCTCCGTCGCCAAGCTGCTTTCCGCAATAAGAACAAAACATAATTTATACCTTCCTTTAAATTCATTACACCGAAACTGCTTCTTTATTTTGAATATTCCTGAAATAATCAAACAGATATTGCTGGGCTATGCCCTCTATGCCTTTTGTGCATTCGGGAAGCCCGCTCGGAAAATATTCGCTCATTATCCGCTTTATCCATACATCTTTCGGAAATGCACTAAGCTTATGAAACGCAAATAACAGCACGCAGTCCGCTACCTTATCCCCTACGCCCACTATGGTTTTGAGCTTTTCCCTCGCGGGGTCGAGCGCCAGCGCATCTATCTCCTCAAAGTTTATTTCCCCGCGGTTTATCTTTGAAACCGCGTCAACAATATACCTTGCGCGAAAACCCGCCCTCAGCTCTGAGAGGTCGCCTTCTTCTATCCCTCTTAAACTTTCGGCTGTCGGAAAAGCACAGCCGCCCGCTATCTTCTCTCCAAACTTTTCGCAAAACCGCGAGATAATTCCCGAAATGCGCGGAATGTTGTTGTTTTGGGAGATGATAAAACTCAAAAGCGTTTCAAACGGCTCTTGCTTTAAGATCCTTATGCCGTATGACGCTTCGCAGGCTTTTTTCAGCGTTTCATCTTTAGAAAGCCGCGCTATGTATTCATTATAATCCGCATTAAGGTCGAAATATTCGTTCCAGAATTTATTGTCGGTTGTCGTCACGCCGTCAATTTCTACGGTTTCGCCTTTTTGAGTTACAGTCAGTTTCCGCCCACGGACAATGCCCGTAAAATTCCCGCTTTCGTCCGCGCTCCAGCGGAAACACTGTCCGCAAAGGAAAGTACGCGCGGGAGAAAGTTCGCTTTTGTTTATTATGATTTTCAAAATTTTTCAAAAACCCCTTGATTATTTACTTTAATTATAATATAATTTTATTGGGATTTCAAGTGTTTTCTCATTTTTTTCACTTATACAACACACAATTTTCTATCGGTCTTAAACGACTTTTGGATTTACGGAGGACAGAGAGCAGTGAACAAAAACATTCTGACTATCCGCGTAGACGACATTTTCGGGCAGAAATGCGGCTGTCCTATCTGCCTTACAAAAAGGATATCCGAGGAAAACGCCTGCGAATATATTGCGGGTTCGGCTATGATGACGCCCGAAATACGCATTGAAACAAACAAACTCGGCTTTTGCGAAAGGCATTTCGATATGCTCCTTAAAACAAGCGCAAGGCTTCCTATCGCGCTTATACTAAGCACCCACCTCGACGAGATAGAAGCCAAAGCCTATGAAAGCGAAACTGCGTTTGGGAAAAACACCAAAGCCGAGCGCGGCGCGGAATTTGAAAAGACCTGTTATGTCTGCAATCGTATGAACGACGACCTCGACCGCTTTTTACACGGAATGTTTAAAATGTACGCGGAGGACGAGAGCTTTAGAAAGCTTTTTTCCGAGCAGGAATACATTTGCTTTCCGCACAGAAATCTTCTGTTGAACAATGCCCGAAAGTATCTCAAAAAGGATATTCTGAAACAGTTTTCACAGGAGACCGAGCGGCTCTCAAAAGAAAAGCTGAAGCTTATAAGAAGCGGGCTTGAAGAGCTTTGCAGGAGCTTTGATTACCGCAACGTCGGAAAGCCTCTTTCCGAAAACGCCGAAGTGTCTCCCGAAAACGCGGTCTGCTTTTTAACGGGAAGGCAGACCGAGAATGAAATAGAGATAATGAAAGACAGAGAAGAATAACTTCAGACTGTAGATAAAGCCCCATCTACGTCGTCAGAAACCCAGCGGCAGGCAAAAGCCTAGCCGCAGGATTTCTTCCTAGTATCTGGGACTTTCTCTACAGTCTGAAACAAGATTTCTATACAGTTTAAAAAACAGAGGGATTTATGGATATATTAGCAATAGAAAGCTCCTGCGACGAAACTGCCGCAGCCGTTGTGCGCGACGGGCGGGAAATAATTTCCTCGGTCGTAGCCACGCAGATAGAAGAACACCGTCTATACGGCGGCGTTGTTCCCGAAATTGCTTCAAGACGGCACTGCGAGAGCATTTGCGGGGTGGTGTCCGAGGCTCTCGAAAAAGCACAAGTGACGGCGAAAGAGGTTGACGCAATTGCGGTGTCGTTTGCGCCGGGGCTTGTGGGAGCGCTTCTTGTGGGAGTTAATTTCGCAAAGGGACTTGCGTTTTCGCTCGGAAAACCGCTTATCCCCGTTCATCACATAAGAGGGCATATCGCGGCGAACTATCTCGCTCACAAAGAGCTTGAACCGCCCTATATGTGCCTTGTCGTTTCGGGAAGTCACTCGCACATAGTAAAAGTAAAAAGCCACACCGAGTTTGAAACGCTCGGAAGAACTATAGACGACGCGGCGGGAGAAGCCTTTGACAAAGCCGCGCGGGCTATGGGCTTTCCCTATCCCGGAGGAGTTTTTATCGACAGCGCCGCAAAGCTCGGCGACAGCTCGAAATATAAGCTCCCCCGCCCGCATACGCAAAACCCCTATGATTTCAGCTTTTCGGGGCTTAAAACCGCCGTCCTTAATCTTATCCACAACACCGAACAGCGCGGAGAAGAAATTGACGTAAATTCCCTTTCGGCTTGCTTTCAGGAAACAGTGTGCGAAATGCTGACGGAAAAATTCATCTCCGCCGCAGTTGAAAACAACTATAAGACAATTGCCGTCGCGGGAGGCGTAGCCGCAAACAGCGGACTGCGCTCGGCATTGTCAAAAGCCGCCGCAGAACACGGTATGACGCTTTTTGCGCCGCCGCTGTCGCTTTGCGGGGACAATGCCGCGATGATAGGCTGTCAGGGGTATTATGAGTTTATGGCGGGGAATATTGCAAAGACTGACCTTAATGCTTATGCGACAATGCCGCTCGATGAGGTGAGGTGGTGAGGTTCTGATGAAAAACATTGTGCTTATCGGAATGCCCGCCGCGGGAAAGTCAACAATAGGCGTTCTGCTGGCGAAATCTCTTGGATATGAGTTTATCGACACCGACCTTATTATTCAGAAACAAACGGGCAGGCTCTTGCAGGATATGATCGACAGCGACGGGCTCGACGCCTTTTGTATAGCCGAAGAACGCGCGATACTCTCCGTTTCCGACACGGAAAACGCCGTTATCGCAACGGGCGGGAGCGCGGTCTACAGCAGAGACGCCATGCTGTATCTAAAGAAAAACGGGGCTGTCTATTATCTGTCGCTGCCGTCCGAGGAGCTTCTCCCGCGCCTTAAAAACATAAAAACGCGCGGCATAGCCATGCGCAAAGGTCAGAGCGTAGAAGAGGTCTTTAAAAACAGGCGCGCGCTTTATGAAGAATATTGCGATATTGAAGTCGATTGTCACGGAAAGTCCGCCGAGGACGTCGTAGCCGAGATAGCCGATTATCACAGAATGATAGGAGCAAAGTAAAATGTCCGAAGAGATCACTACCGAAAACAACAAGCCCGCCGATCTCCGCGAGGGCTTTAAGTCCGTGAGCCTAAAGCTCGGCATTATGATAATAATCATCTTCTGTGCAAGAGGAATTGCCGAGATAATTTTAAGCTTAGCTTCCGACGCGCTCGATAACCTCGACGTTACAACGGCTTATATCATAAAAACGCTTATCTCTATTTTATTTCTGAACGTTATTCCCATTTCGCTTACGCTTATAGTGTTAAAAAAGCCGATAAGCGAAGTCGGCAGAACGAGCTACAAAAAACCTAAGTATTTCGGAAGCGCCCTCGGGACCTTCCCCGCTCTTTATGCGGCGGGAATGGTGACAAATCTTATAACTATGTTTATCTCTCAGTTTTTTAAACAAACGGACGTAAACGAGAGTTTCAATACCGCGAACAGTTTTGCCGCGCCGAATTTCACCTGCGGGCTTATATTATTCTTCCAGATGGCGATACTTGCGCCGATAGTAGAGGAGTTTTGGTTTAGGGGAATAGTCCTCGAAAGCATGCGCCCGTATGGAAACGGCGTAGCGATTTTCATTTCGGGGCTTCTGTTCGGGCTTACTCATGCGAATTTCGCGCAGTTCTTCTATGCTGCCATTCTGGGAATTTGCCTGGGATATATCGCCGTTTCAACAAAAAGCGTTATCACAACTACCGTTCTCCACGCCATGTTTAACAGCGTCGCGGCGCTTCTGCTGCTTCTTATAACCGATAAGAGCGTAGGGGATTATATCCTTGCAACAGCGTCGGGCAGACAAGCGGAGATAACTCCCGCGGTCGGCATTTATATCGGGCTTATGGTATTTATGGCGGTGCTTATTGCTGTGGGATTGTTTATGCTTATCGCAAAGCTTATAAAGCTAAATAAATACCGCGTGCCGAAGGTTCAAGAAGAATTGTCGCCCGCAAAGCGCTGGGGAATATTCTTTTCGAGCGTTACGGTCATAATCGGTTTATTTCTCGCGGCAGACAGCTTTACTTTTCAGTTTATACCGACAGGTATCTATAATGTTCTTTCAAAAATGATTAGTTGAATGGTTGAATAGTTTATTGTCTAATTAACAATATTTAAAAAAGGAGGCTTTTTAATATGGATGACAACAGCAGACTTAGCCTTAAGAAAAGGGGCTGGACCGACCCGCAGACGGGAGAATACTATCCCGGCGGAAATCCCAATGAAATAAGCAAAGCCAACACTTCCTCGCAGACAGGCGCGTTTTCAAATCAGACATCGTTTCCCGAATTTTCGCAGATACCTCAGCCCGTTAATAATCAAAATCAGCAAAATCAGTCGGGTCGATATTCATCTCCCTCAAGCGTCCAAGTTGAACGAGGCGAAAATTTGAAGTTCTGCAAATACTGCGGAAAGCTTATACACATGGACGCTGTTATTTGCACAAACTGCGGGCGGCAGGTCGAGACGCTCAAATCCGAGCAAAATTATGTCAACCAGACGACCGTTATTCAAACGAACATTCCCCAAACCCAAACCGTTGTGACCGTTCCCGCAAATGTAAGAATACTTAACAGAGTAGTAAGTATAATTCTTTGCATTCTTTTCGGGGGTTTAGGATTTCACCGTTTTTATGAGGGCAAGGTCGGAACAGGAATTTTGTGGCTGTTTACGGGCGGAATGTTCGGCATAGGCTGGCTTGTGGATATAATAATTCTGGCATCCCTTAAAAACAACGATTATTATATAGACGGTTCGGGAAGGCGCATAGAATTACCAAAATAAAGCAGTTGACAATAACCATTTAACTTGTTAAACTAGACCATATTTTTTGGCGCATACGGGGAAAAATGTCGCTTTTGCATAAATCTTGAAAAATTATGTGAAAAGGCTTTACTTTTTTGGAGATTTCCTGTATAATGTAAAGTGAGATAGAAGAATGATAAAGTAAAACGACAGAAAATTTTTTGGGAGTAACGTATGAGCTTTCAAGATGTGGTGTCAATGATAGCGGGATTGTGCGTATTTATGTTCGGAATGCACACGCTCTCCGCGTCGCTCGAAAAATTTGCGGGAAGCAGGATAGAAGACCTGCTCAATAAAATGACCTCAAACCCCATAAAGGGCGTGGCTCTGGGCGCGGCTGTAACGGCGCTTATTCAGTCGTCGGCGGCTACCACCGTAATGATGGTAGGCTTTGTAAACTCGGGACTTTTAAAGCTCTCCCAGGCGATAAGCGTTATTATGGGCGCAAACATCGGAACGACCGCTACGGCGTGGCTTGTGAGCCTTTCTTCGCTCGCGGGCGACGAGGTTTCGGGAATAATGAACATTTTCAGCTTTAACACCGTAATAACCGTTATCGCATTTATCGGAATAATCCTCGCAATGTTTACAAAATCCGACAGAAAAAAGACTATCGGAAATATACTTATGGGCTTTGCGCTTCTGATGTTCGGAATGAATATGATGTCCGACGCTTCGGAAAAGCTAAAGGACGTACCCGAATTTACGCAGTTTATGACAATGTTCTCAAATCCGATACTCGGAGTTATCGCCGGCGCGATACTTACGGCGGTGTTACAGTCGTCGTCCGTTTCTATAGGTATTTTACAGTCTGTCGCAAATCAGACGGGAACTATCACATATAAAATAGCGCTCCCCATTCTTCTCGGACAGAACATAGGCTCGTGCGTTACGGCGCTTATTTCTTCGATAGGCGCGAACAAAGCCGCAAAGCGCGTGGCTATTGTTCATCTTTATTTCAACGTTATAGGAACGATCGTGTTCCTGGGGCTGTTCTATCTTATTACGGCGTTTATTGATATACCGATAGTAAACGAACAGCTTAACGCTGTCGGGATAGCCGTTATTCACTCGCTGTTCAACATTTTAGCTACCGCGCTGTTTCTGCCGTTTACAAAGCAGCTCGAAAAGCTGGCGTGCCTTACTATCCGCGACAGCAAGGACGACGAAGCGAAAATGCCTATACTGGACAAGCGTCTGCTTAATACTCCCGCAGTAGCAATTGAAGAATGTAAGAACGTTGCGTATAAAATGGCTGAGCTTACGCACAAAACACTTCTTGCGTCAATTGACCTTGTGGGAAATTATGACGCGAAGATCGCCGCGGAAATTGTCGAAAATGAAAACACCATAGACATATACGAGGACAAGATCGGCTCGTATATCCTACAGGTCGCTTCTAAAGACCTCTCGGTAAACGACGGACAAGCAGTTTCAAATCTGCTTCATACTATAGGCGACCTCGAGCGCATTTCAGACCATGCTGTAAACATAACCGAAGCCGCCGAAGAAATGCACGACAAGAAGATAAAGTTCTCAAAAGCCGCAGAAAACGAAATGGCGGTCATGACGGCGGCGCTGAAAGAGATACTAGATATGTCGCTTAGGGCGTTTTTAACTGATGATGTTGCACTTGCGAAAGAGGTAGAGCCGCTCGAGGACGTTATAGACGGGCTTAGAACAGAGCTTAAAAACCGCCATGTCGAGCGACTGAAAACAGGAAAATGCACGATAGAGCTTGGGTTTATCCTACAGGACCTGCTGACGAATTATGAGAGGGTTTCGGACCACTGCTCGAATATTGCGGTATGTCTTATCCAGATAAAGGAAAACAGCCTTGATACTCACGAGTATATAAACGAGCTGAAAAAGCTCGACAAGTCCGAGTTTATGGACGAGTTTAACGACTATCGCTCTAAGTACACGCTTCCCGAGAGGAGATAAGGGATTTAAAGTATTTTTTCAATGAAACGTTGACAATGGTCGAAAGATGTCGTGTACAGTATACAGGGTACGCATTGAACGCTTCGCGTACAACGCTGTGTACAGTATTCAGTAAAGGTATCCGCTTCGCGGATAATATTCAGATCGTTTTGAAATTATAAGGGCGTATGAAACCATTAGGTTTTATACGCCCTTTTTTGGCAAACAATGTTCTGCCGAACACTTTAACATGGGAAAATCTCCGATAACTATTGACAAACTATAAGTCTTGTGGTATAATTATCGTGCGACACAATTGAATATTTCTGCAAAAAATGCACAGTTTTACTATGGTAAAAGTGTGTGCTCTTTTCGTGTCATTTTTTGTAGAAACGAAAATTGAGTCGCAGCAATCGGAGCCGGCATTTTTACAGGTGCGTGGTTTCGGCTGCGCACTTTTTTATTTCCAAATTTCGGTTTATAAGTTTATGCAATAACGTTTTGCATAAGGCGGAATATTGTCGCGAGGGTTTTTGCGTTCCGATATTGCCGCAAATGAATAAGTCCTTCAAGAGAAGATAATTTCACAAACTCTCTTTTTTTAGGAAGAACAAATCCCGCAGAAATGCGGGATAGTTCTTTACTTTACGACCACATTCCCGCCGCCGAGAATGTCTTTTAATCTCTTTAGGAGCTCGTTGCAAACGCACACCCCGCGAAGCCCGTTTATCCGCCTTACTTCGCGTTTATCACGAAAGCATACTCTTGCGGCGCTTATCCCGCAATACTCGAAAAGAAGCGCCGTTACCCTCGGTATGCGCGGGTCGTTTTCATTCTCAAAATTGACATAAAGCGTTTTAGTGCGCCCCTCGGGGAGACTTTCTCCGCGCCTTATGCTGTTT
This sequence comes from uncultured Clostridia bacterium, assembly GCA_947600065.1. GTDB lineage: Bacteria > Bacillota > Clostridia > Oscillospirales > Ruminococcaceae > CAG-115. The sequence continues at coordinate 27,215 of CANQFZ010000022.1, forward strand.
ACTATTAGGCTCGTTTTCCCGTCTTTCTTTTGTATTTTTCCGCCGAAATAGTACACCTTCCCGACAGACAGCCGCTCCGAAACCGAAAAAACGCTCGGAAATACAACCGCCGATATTGTCCCGCTTTCGTCCTCAATATCCGCAAACGCCATTTCCCCGCTCTTTGAAAAATGCGTTCTTACATTCTGCACAAGCGCGACTACCGAAGCAACAGCGCCGTCTTTCCTCTCGAGAGCGTCCGCTATAAACATAAAACTCTCATGATCGGGAGCGTTTTCCGCTCGCGGCAGGTAAATGCTCGCGGGGTGACACGAAACATAAAACCCGATCATCTCTGTTTCAAGGCTAAGGAGCTTTGTTTTAGGAAATTCTTCCGAGTGCGGAAAAGTAAACTTCGTTTGCGTTTCTTCGCTTCCGAGCAGATCAAGCTGCCCGCTCTCCCGCCTGAAATTTTCGCGCTCCGCATAGTTCATAAGCCCGTCTAATCCCAAAAGCATACTTGCGCGCGTAACGCCCAAGTTGTCCATAGCTCCGCATTTTATAAGCGCTTCGGTATATCTGCGGTTGTTTCCAAGCGCCTCCGTTCTTACGGCAAAATCTTCGGGAGAGGAATAAAGCCCGTTTTTATCGCGCTCTCTTGCGGCTTCTTCGGAAAAGCTCCTGCCGAGGCTTTTTACCGCCGAAAGTCCGAACCTTATCGCGTTTCCCTCGACTACAAAATCCGCATAGCTTTTGTTTATATCGGGCGGGAGCAGTTTATATCCGCTCGCTTTTATATCCGCGGCATATTCTGCAAGCTTCGAGTTGTAGTCCTCAACGCTTGAACAAAGCGCGCTCATATACTCTTTGTAATAATGACAACGAAGAAAAGCCGTCTGATAAGCTACCGTGGCATAAGCCGCCGCATGGGATTTGTTAAAGGCATAGCTCGAAAACTTTTCCATTTCGTCAAATATCTCGTTTGCAATATCCTCGGGTACGCCGTTTTTTATCGCTCCGCAGTTGGTTTCAGTGCCATAAACGAACGCGTCATGCTCTTTTTCCATAACGCCGTGTTTTTTCTTTGACATCGCGCGCCTTACAAGGTCCGCTCTGCCGTATGAATACCCGCCTATCTCGCGGCATATCTGCATTACCTGCTCTTGGTATACTATACAGCCGTATGTTACGGAGAGTATATTTTTTAGAAGCGGGTGTTTGTATTTTATCTCTTCGGGCTTTTTGTGCCTGTTTTCAATATATGCGGGAATTGAATCCATAGGTCCCGGGCGGTATAATGCAATTGCCGCCGTAAGGTCTTCTATAGACTGCGGTTTCAATCGCGCAATAACCGACGACATTCCGTCCGATTCAAGCTGAAATACGCCGCAGGTCTTTCCCTCTCCGAGCATTTTAAATGTTTTTTCGTCATTTTCGCTTATTTTCTTTATGTCAAAATTCGGCTCCGAAATGCGTATCTTTTCGCAAGCCTTGTGAATGACCGTGAGATTTCTAAGCCCCAAAAAGTCCATTTTCAGCAGTCCGAGCCGTTCAAGCGCGGTCATGGTAAACTGCGTTTTTGCGCCGTCCGCGTTTACTTCTACGGGCGCATATTCTACGACAGGCTCGCGTGTTATAACTATCCCCGCCGCATGAACGGTAGTATGCCGCGGAAATCCCTCGATAAGCATAGCCGCGTCAATAAGCGTTTTTATCTCGCCGTCCGTTTCATAGAGCGCTTTAAGCTCCCCGCGCTTTATTTCCTCCGAAAGGAGCGGATTTATGAGCGGCGGCACGGCTCTTGCGGCGGCGTCTATCTTGCGCTGGGGAATAGCAAGCGCCCGCCCCGCGTCGCGTATCGCCGCTTTTGATTTAAGGGTATCGAACGCGGCGATTTGCGCAACACAAGGCGCGCCGTAACGCCTGCGGACATATTCTATGACTTCTCCCCTGCGCTCGTTGCAGAAGTCTATATCAAAATCGGGCATTGAAACTCTTTCGGGATTTAAAAATCTCTCGAACAGAAGATTGTATCTTAACGGGTCAATTTCCGTTATCCCCATGCAGTATGCGCAAAGCGACCCTGCGCCGCTGCCTCTGCCGGGTCCTACGGGGATATCGTTCGTTTTTGCATAGCGCACAAAATCCCATACTATCAGAAAATAGTCCACAAAGCCCATTTTTTCTATTATCGAAAGCTCGTAATCAAGGCGGTTCTTTATCTCGTCCGTCACTGTGCCATAGCGCTTTTCCGCGCCTTTTTCGCACAGCCTGCGAAAATACGCGGCGTTGTCCGAAACTCCCTCTTTTTTGAAAAGCGGGAGCTTTGTAACGCCAAACTCAAATTTAAAATTGCATTTTTCGGCAATTGTTTCGGTTTGCGAGATCTCCTCGGCGGTGAAAAAGCGTTTCATCTCCTGTGCGCTTTTCAGATAATATTCGTCGTTTAAAAGCCCGCCGCTCGATTTGTCGGAGAGCCTACGGTTTTCTTTTATACATTCAAGGAGCTTCTGCGCCCTGCTCTGCGATTTTTCGACATAGTGAACATTGTTTGTGGGGCAGGTTTTTATTCCCGTTGTTTCGGACAATGCCCGAAGCCCCCTGCAAAGCGCCGTTTCCTCGGAGGTATCGTGGCTGTTCAGTTCAAGATAAAAGTCCTCGCCGAATATCGACCTATACCATTCGGCGCACTTTTTCGCTTCGGCGGTCCTTCTCTCCCGAATTAAGCGGGCAATTTCGCCCCTGTTCCCGCCCGAAAGCGCAATAAGCCCCTCGGCGTGTTTTTCAATGCAGTCCTTGTCGCTTACAAATTCGCCCATTACTTCGACTTGCTCGGAGATAAGGCGGCAAAGGTTTTTATAGCCCGTTTCATTTTTGCACAAAAGCGTAAGTCTGCTCGGAGCGGAGGACGCTTTCATAAATCTGCTGTTTTCGCTGACCCTAATTTCACAGCCGATTATCGCTTTTATGCCGAGTTCTTCGCAGATGTCGAAAAAGTCGATTGCGCCGTAGAGTGCGCCCGTGTCGGTTACCGCAAGCGCGGGCATATTAAGCGATTTTGCTTTTTCGCATAGTTCTCTAAGCCTGCAAGCTCCCTCAAGCAGACTGTAACCCGTGTGAACATTTAAGTGTACAAATCCCGACAATAGACACACCTCTTTTCTTACGAACGGGGATTTTTGATATAGCGCAGATATTATTCGTTAAAGTCGTACTTATCATATCGGTACTTTATATGAAACTCTCCTGCTTCTATAATAAAATGCTCGCCTTCATAGTCGGCAGTAGGGTGACTATCGCTGATACTGATTTTAATATCGCCGATGCTTGTTTCCTTGAAATCATCGGGATCGCCTGCTATTAAATATTGAACCATCGGATAATCCATATACCCGTCTACAGGATCGTCGGGCAGAAACACTTCAAAAGGTCTTTCAATATCAACTCCCAATGACGAGAGATATTCCGCCACATCGGGATAGGCTTGTTTTATTTCGTCTATCAGATTTTGACAATAGATACATTTGCACATATCCTCTCTTTTCATACCCGCGTAATATTCTTTTGTTTTTTCAATATCCATAAAAGCCCCTACAAATTACGATTTGACTGTGCCGACAACAGTCAAGGCTAATGTATATTAACTGCTTTTTAAATAAATGTTAATAACGATCATAGAAAGACCGAGCACGAGCAATACCGCTCCCGTGACATAACCTACCGTCTTGCTGTTTGCCTTGTTTGCAAACTTTGCGCTGATAAGCGAAAACAATGTCGCGACTACAATCGCTATCAAAAGGAAATCCCAACATTCAAGAATGATAGTCGGCTCAATAAGAATATGGCTGACCGACGCTATCAATGCCGTGAAAGTCATAATAAAGGTTGAAGTGCCGACTGCGGTTTTTCGCTCGTAACCGAGCATTGCGGTAAACACAATAAGCATCATCATGCCGCCGCCCGAACCGAAAAATCCCGTTCCAAAACCGATAGTAAGTCCGAAGAACAGGGAAACCGCAACTTCCTTGAACGTAAGTTTTACCTTGCCGTCCTTTGCGGGGCGCTCCTTCGAGTCGGGCTTTACAAGAAAGCGAATACCGATAGCGACGCAAAGAAACAGTGAGAAACCTCCAAGCACCGATTGATGTGTAAAGTAAGCCGCAATCGAACCGACGGTACATATACCGATAATACAGGCGGCGATAAGCCAACCGTGCTTTAAGTCGATCTTCTTGTTTTTTGCATAAACGCCTGTCGTAACAGCCGAGCCGAGTATGTCGCTTGCAAGAGCGATTGCCGTTGCCATATACGCGCCGTGTTCTCCGCCGAAAGTCGGACAAAGCACGATTAAGAGCGGGACCATTGCAGTCGCCGCGCTCAACCCCACCAATCCTGTTCCTATGCCCGCAAGCGCCGCCGCAAGCGTTACAACTAAATATTCATACCACACAATAATATCTCCATACCCGTATCTCCCTACAGAAAAACGGGCTTGGCGAATTTCCGCCAAGCCCGTGATCGGTCATTTTTAAAAAGATCATTCAGCCTCTTTAGCAATAACAACCTTATTATTGTAATAACCGCAATTCCCGCAAACTCTGTGCGCGAGTTTAAGCTCGCCGCAGTTCCTGCATCTCGTAAAGTTCGGAGCGTCTATCTTCCAAACAGCCGAACGTCTTTTATCACGTCTTGCGCGGGAAACCTTTCTCTTTGGTACTGCCATTATCGTACACCCCCTCTAAGAAGTAAAGAAACAAGAAACAACATCTGTTCTTGCGATTTGTAACTTTCATCAAGTAAATACCATTATATCACACAAAAACAGGTTTGTCAAGGGGTTTTAGAAAATTTAACCGATAAATTTGTACGTTTGTCAATGATATGTTACACTTTTCTCAAAAAAAATATGATGTTAATAACTTTGAACGACATCAGCCGCTAGGGAGGAGCCGTAGGCGACGAGCTAGCGGCTGAT
>CANQFZ010000023.1 GCA_947600065.1 uncultured Clostridia bacterium
GGAAAACTTTTTTGAAAAAAAGTTTTCCCTCAAGCTCCCTTTCAAAAAACTTTAACGCGCCGCCCGTACGGTGACTGGAAATTTGAAAAGCGGTTCGCCGCTCGTAACTTATTCTAGCCTCTTGCTTCTAGCCTCTAGCTTCTAGATGCTTTTGCCGCTAAAAGCACTTTCGGCTTACTATAACACTGACAACAAAGGTGGTCTTAAAACAATGCTTAACATCGGCAGCACCGTCCCGCTCGAACACGGCGGGCATGCAACTATTACCGATATCCTCGGCTCGGGCGGTCAAGGCACCGTCTACCGCGCCGAATATTCGGGAAAGGAATACGCTCTGAAAATCTACTTCCCCAACAAGCTCAAAAGCCCCGACCTCTTCCGCGAAAACCTCCGCGCCCTCACCGAGGACAAAAATTCCGACAGAGCATTCCTCATGCCACTTATGCTCACGGACAATATCGACGGCAGCTTCGGCTTTTTAATGGACCTTATCCCCAAAGAATACAAGCCCTTTTCGGATATCTTAAATGCCCGAGTAAAACTCCAAGGGCTGTATTCCGTCGTAAATTCGGCAATTCGGATAACTTCCGCTTTCCGCACCCTCCACAACAGCGGCAAAAGCTACCAGGACATAAACGACGGCGGCTTTTTCATACGCCCGTCCGACGGCGACGTTCTTATCTGCGACTGCGACAATATCGCCCCATACGGCGAACATCTCGGAATTGCGGGAAAGCCGGGCTATATGGCTCCCGAAACCGTCAGAGGCGAAAAAGCTCCCGATAAGTATACCGACAGATATTCACTTGCGGTGGTCTTGTTCAGGCTTTTGCTGAGGGGTGACCCGCTCGAGGGCTGCAAGGTACTTAAAAGCGTTTGCCTTACCGAAGAAGCCGAGCGCAGGCATTACGGCTTTGAGCCTGTTTTTGTCTATGACCCCGTAGACGACTCAAACCGCCCCGTGCGCGGTGTGCATAACAATATTATAAAATTCTGGCAGATAATGCCCGATTACATAAGAGAGGCTTTTATATTTTCGTTTACCGTAGGACTTCGCGAGCCGCAGAAACGTCTTATTGAAAAGCAGTGGCTCGACCTTCTGAAAAGGCTGCGCGGGGAAATTGTTTCCTGTTCATGCGGTATACAGAATTTCTTGTCCGCAATGGACACCGACGAAAACGGAAAGCTTGTTTGCATGTGCAAAAATCATTTCTCAAAGCCGCTGGAGCTTAAAGGCGGGAAAGCGGGCGTTTTGCTTTCGGAAAGCGCAAAATTGTTCGATGACAATGTAAAGCCTATCGGAGAAGTCGTCAGAAATAAAAAGAACCCCGCGCTCTGGGGGCTTAAAAACCTTTCGGAAAGCGACTGGAGCTACATTCTCCCTAACGGCGAGGAGAGGACTGCGAAGAGCGGCGGCGCTGTGCCGATTTTTCTGGGGACAAAAATTACCATAGGCGAAAATTCATTTAGTGTTGAGGAATAAAACAATGAACATAAGCAAAATAAGAAAAGCGGAAGTAAAGGATATCCCGCGCATAACGGAGCTTCTTTTACAGGTGCACAAGGTACATTCGGACAAGCGCCCCGACCTTTTCAGAAGGGGCTCGAAGAAGTATACGGATGATGAGCTGCGGGATATTATCGCGGACAGCGAACGCCCGATATTTGTGGCGACTGATGAAGACGACAGCGTTATGGGATATGCATTCTGCGTTATGGAGCATTTCGGGGACAGTTCGCTCGAGGAGCATGATACCGTATATATAGACGACTTGTGCGTTGATGAGAAAATGCGCGGCAGGCATATCGGAAAAGCGCTGTACGAATATGTTCTGCAGTTTGCCAAGGACAGCGGCTGTTATAATGTCACGCTCAATGTCTGGGAGGGCAATGAAAGCGCGATAGCGTTTTATAAAAGCATGGGGCTGTCGGTTCAGAAGTACACAATGGAAAAAATCATTTAGAAACTAGAGGAAAGAAGCTGTTCTGAGCGGCGAAGAACTTTTCCGTTTAAAACGACCTAACAGGCGGCGACACGAAAGTTTTTTGAAAAGGGTGTCCAGAGGGAAAAAATTTTTTTCAAAAAATTTTTTCCCTTTGGTCGCGGCGAAGCCGCGAAATAACGCCAGTTTAGCGCTAAAGGGTGCGGGGAAAACAAGAGTTTCCCTTCTAGAGGTAAGAAGTAAGAGGTAAGAAATTCGGGGAACTTTTTGGAAATAAAGTTTTTTGGTTTTCGGGGAAAGAGGCTAGGGACTAGAATACTTACGAAAATCGAACAACCTCTCCACTAAAACTCTAACCTCTAACCTCTTACCTCTAACCTCTAGATGGGGAAGGGGGAAAATTGCAGGGCGCTGCGCGCCCTGCACCCGCCTGTTGGCAGTATACAGTTTACAGGGTACAGTATTCAGTAACAGCCGAAAAGCTGTTTGCAGAATAAAACAAATGAATAGAGAAAAGAGGCTAGGTTTTAAACTCTAGCCTCTAGCCTCTTTCTTTGAAAGTCAAATAACTTTATCTCCCAAAAACTCCCCGAAATTCTTACAGCTTTATCCGCCTTCGGCGGAAAGGCAAATTGCCCGCCCGCGCCCTCATAAACACCCAGCCAACTCACCCGCCTGAATTACTCGCTCTCTGCCGTTGGTGTGGAACACGCTTTTCCTCAATATCTAACCTCTAAAAGTGCGGGGCTCGGGGCGCGCAGCGCCCCGAACTATCCCCCTTCCCCCTCGGGGAAGGGGGCAGGGGGTTAGGGCGAAAGTGCGTTATTGAGCGAAATAACGTTTGAAAAGAACAACCTTTCCGCTATTACTGCATACAGCGTTGCACGTGAAGCGTTCAATGCGTACGCTGTACCCCGTCAACCCTTTGTCAGCTTCCGTCAGGAAGCACTTGTTGAAAACTTGTGTCTATGTTGGACACATAGTTGAATACTTTTTGTGCAAAGTCGCTAATCTTGAGCTTTGGCTTTGTGCAAATATAAGTAAAACAGCCGAATTTGAAAAAAATTAACGAAAAATTTAAAAATGACTGTTGACGAAAAAAGTTTTTTGGGCTATACTTACATACAGAAGGGAGACCGAAACGAAAACGTCACGGATAAAAAAGATAAGTCCGAAAAAACGATTCGGCGCCTTTTAAATGCTGTAAGCAGAACAAAAGTACATTATGGTTGCTGCTGAGACAAAAGATTGAAAAATGGAGGTTTCTACTATGTGCGTTAAAGACATTGAAGTTAAAAACCAGGTTGGCCTGCACGCAAGACCCGCTACGTTTTTTATCCAGAAGGCAAACGAGTATAAGTCGTCCATCTGGGTTGAAAAGGAAGAGCGCAGAGTAAACGCAAAGTCGCTTCTCGGTATTCTTTCTCTCGGTATCGTAGGCGGTGCGAAGATTAGGATCATCGCTGACGGTTCTGACGAGCAGCTTGCGATCGACGGCCTTGTAAAGCTTGTAGACAGCGAATTTGCCGAGTAATATTGGCGAAGCATAAGTTGAGCGGGGGCGGGGGAAAATCCTCTGCCCTCTTTGTTTTATTTTAAGTGGTAGATTTACAAGCGTGGTGTAGTTTACATTACGTAGTACGAGTATACAGGGTACAGTGGACAGTGTACAGTGTACAGCATAGGTATCCGCCTTAAGGCGGATAAGATTAGATTGTTATCGGACTAAAACGTTTTTAAGCGCAACCGTAACGGTAGGCTTGTGTGCCTATTGACTTAAAACAATCTAAATACTGTCCGCGAAGCGGACACCATAACTGTTTACTGTAAATAGCGTTGCACGCGAAGCGTTCAATGCGTACACTGTCAACTGCCAACGGGGGTGTATTTTGACTTCCTTTGATAAATTTTTAAGGTATAAAGCCAAACGCTTAGAGAGAGATATACCTGCCGACGAAAAAGGGTTCTATGCCGAAATGTCGAGGCTCGGCTGCCGCCTGTATACGGCGCTCGCGGTCGTTGGGGAATATGCGGCATTGGCGCTTATGTTTCTGGCGTCGCTCTTTCTGAAACTGTTTGTTATAATAAAAAATGCGCTGAAAAAGCTGTTTAAAAAGATAGGCTCTTTTTTCAAGGCACGGTTCGGACGTTATGGAAAAGCGCTTAAAAGCGGAAGAACAGAGGTCGAACACATTAGAGAAGAAAAAGGCTTTTTTGCGGGCGTTCTTGCCGAGTTTAAATTTGTGGGCAGGATATTGTTCGGAAAGCGCGGCATTGCGGTAACGGCGTTTAACTATGCGCTGCCTATTGTTTGCTGTGTGTTTTTGTTCAATATCGTAAGCTATGCAACAAGTCGCACTTATGCTCTTAAACTTACGGTAAACGGAAACTTTATCGGCTATGTAGAGGACGAGACCGTTTTCACAGACGCAGAGCAGCTTTTAATTAACAGGATAAACTATACGGGTTCTGACACCGAGAGCGTAAATTTCACTCACGAATATGAATTAAGCCCCATGAGCTATGGCACTACGCCTTCTACAAAATACCAGATAGCCGACAGAATGTTGAGACTTCTCGGAGAAGAAGTAGAACAGGGCTTCGGGCTTTATATCGGCGGCGACTATTACGGAACGCTTTTAAGTCATGACAAGCTTGATAAAGCGCTTGAAGAAATTCTTGACAAATACAGGACGGACAATGAGACCGAAACAGTCGCTTTTGACAAAGAAGTGTCCTTTGTTTCGGGGCTTTATCTTGCGGACAGCTTTGTAGATGAGAGCGATATAATTGACCTTGTGATTTCTTACAAGCAGGTCGCTACATACTATACGGCGGTTCTAAACGATTCGCCCTATATGATTTCGAAAAAGGTCGGTATGACTATAGCGGAGCTTTCACAGCTCAACCCGGGCTTCAGCCTGCAAACTTCGATACATATAGGCGACGAGATAAAGATAACTCAAGAACAGCCTTTTATGAACGTTGTAGTTACGCGCCAGGAGCAGTATGAGGAGACTATCCCGTATGAAACGGAATATGTTTCGGACAACTCGCGTTATGTCGGAATGAAGGTCATAAAGCGCGAAGGCAAGAACGGTACGCAAGCCGTTACGGCAAATGTCTCATACCTAAACGGAGTTGAGATAAGCAGGACTGTTCTTGTCCGCACGACCACCAAAGAGCCCGTAAACAAGATAATCAATGTCGGAACGCTTCCTCGTCCCGCGAACTCAGCGCCCGGAACTGTTACAGAAGCAGGAAAGTTTATCTGGCCTGTCGGCGGAAGCGGCGGCAAGAAGGGCTACGGCTTCCATGCGCCGGGATATGCTAATCACTCGGGACTTGATATAATCGCGCCTTATGGTACGCCTATTTACGCTGCGGAATCGGGAACTGTCACGAGCGTCTACTCGGGCGGCGGCTGGGGCAGCGGCTGGGGCAATCACATTGTTATCCAGCACAGCAACGGCATTTCGACAAGATACGCCCACTGCAGCGCTATTGCCTCGGGCATACGTGTCGGAACGAAAGTAACGGCGGGTCAGGTAATAGGCTATGTCGGAAGCACTGGCGACTCTACCGGAAACCACCTGCACTTTGAAGTTATGGTAGGCGGCGTCCGCGTAAATCCCATAGGCTATCTCCCGAAGCACAACTGATTTTCAAGTGGCTTAGAGGGTTAGTGGCTTAGTGGCTGAATATTAAACCGTTTTGCAATTTAATTCTGCGCCCCCGCGATTACTACGGGGGCGTTGTCAGTTGACAGGAGACAGGGTACAGTATTCAGTAACAGCCGAAAAGTGGTTTGCTCATTATTGCGCGGATTTGCCTTAGAGGCGCACAGCCGCAACAAGCTTCCCGCCTTCACGCTCTCCGTTCCTCGGCGCTCGCCCCCCGCTCGGGCGGCGCCGTTGCGTGAGCTTCGCTCACGCTTGCTCACTCCGTTCGCGATTTTGCTTCGCTCCACTCAGCAAAATCACGGCGCCGCCCTACGCTCTTTTCCTTGGGTTAAGTCGTTTGAGCCTATAGGCGCATATCCTAAAAGCAGTCCGCTCATTTTTAGCTCTTATTAAGCCATAATAACCTTATGATTTCCGCCCTTATGTAAATGCATTTTAAAGGTTGTTTCCCGCCCATCACCTCTTTGTAGGATTGCCTTTTCAAAGCACGGCTTTGAAAAGGCAATGCGGGGAAAACTCTTGTTTTCCCCGCACCCTTTAGCGCTTTTGAAGCGTTATTGAGGGAAAACTTTTTTGAAAAAAAGTTTTCCCTCAAACTCCCTTTCAAAAAACTTTCGTGCGCCCGCCCGTTAGGTGTTCGGAAATTAAACGTTGTTCGCCGCTCGAAACATCTTCTAGCCTCTAGCCTCTTTCCCCGAAAACCAAATAACATTTTCTCTAAAACTACCTTTGACTTTTTACCTCTTATTTCTTACCTCTTACCTCTAGAAGGGAAACTCTTGTTTTCCCCACACCCCGGGTTCAATGCCGAAGGCATTTAACCTGATGCGCCTAGCTAGCGCCGTTTCGCGGCTTCGCCGCGACCAAAGGGAAAAAATTTTTTGAAAAAAATTTTTTCCCTCTGGACACCCTTTTCAAAAAACTTTCGCGCCGCCGCCTGAGAGATGATTTTGATTTTAAATGTTGTTCGCCGCTCGAAACATCTTCTAGCCTCTAGCCTCTTTCCTCGAAAACCAAATAATATTTTCTTTAAAACTACCTTTGACTTCTTACCTCTTACAGCGTTATCCGCCGTAAGGCGGATAATGCGCTTACACTCTAACCTCTAGATGCCGTGAACCCAAAAAATTTTTATATTTATAGCCCAAACCGCTTGACATTTCAAAAAATTGTAGTATAATGTAATTAGCACTCAAAGAAAGAGAGTGCTAAAATATTTTGATAATATTAACAGGAGAGGATAAAAATGGAACAAAAGGAATTTAAAGCCGAATCAAAGCGTTTGCTCGAAATGATGATAAACTCAATCTATACGCACAAGGAAATATTTTTGCGCGAGCTTATTTCAAACGCGTCGGACGCGCTCGATAAATTGTACTTTAAGTCAATGGAAGAAAACTTAGGGCTTACGCGCGCGGATATGCAGATAAAAATCGAAACGGACAGCGACGCAAGAACGCTTACCATAAGCGACAACGGCATAGGCATGACAAAGGACGAACTTGAAAATAACCTCGGCACCATCGCCCAAAGCGGCTCTTTTGAGTTTAAGCGCGACAACGAAAAGGCAGAGGACGTAGACGTTATAGGACAGTTCGGAGTAGGTTTCTATTCGGCGTTTATGGTGGCGAAAAAAGTTACGGTAATATCTAAGGCTTACGGCTCGGATAACGCATATATGTGGCAGAGCGAAGGCTCGGACGGCTATACAATTTCCGAAGCCGAAAAAGATACTAACGGCACTGTCATTACCCTTGAAATAAAGGACAACTCCGACGAGGAGAGCTATGATGATTATCTCAAAACTTACCGTATACGTGAGCTTGTAAAGCGCTATTCGGATTATATCCGCTATCCTATCATAATGGACGTTGAGCATGAAAAGGTGAAAGAGGGAACGGGCGTTGACGGAAAAGACGCGGAATATGAAAAGGAAACCGTGACAGAAACTCTCAATTCCCAGGTGCCTATCTGGAAAAAGTCAAAGTCCGAGCTTAAAGACGAGGATTATAATCAGTTCTATAAGGACAAGTTCTACGACTATTCCGACCCGCTTCTTCATATCCACACAAAAACGGAAGGTACGGCGACATATTCCGCACTTTTGTATATTCCCGAAAAAGTGCCGTATGATTATTATTCGAAGAATTTTGAAAAGGGCTTGCAGTTGTATTCAAGCGGCGTTATGATAATGGAAAAGTGCGCGGATCTGCTCCCCGATTATTTCAGCTTTGTAAAGGGACTTGTCGACAGCGAGGACTTGTCGCTGAATATCTCGCGCGAAATGCTCCAGCATGACAGACAGCTCAAAATAATCGCAAAGAGCGTTGAAAAGGCGATAAAGAACGATCTGAAAAAGTGCCTGAAAAATGACAGAGAGAAATACGAAAAGTTTTTCGAGCAGTTCGGCGTTCAGCTTAAATACGGCATTTATGAAAGTTACGGCACGAACAAGGACGAGTTGCAGGATCTTCTTTTGTTCAAGACTTCAAACGGCGGCACGACAACTCTTGCCGAATATTATTCGAGAATGAAAGGCGTAAAGGCTGATGAGGAAAACAGTGAAAATAACGCCGAGAATAATGACAATAATGAAAATGCCGAAACCGCGGAAAACGCAGACGAGCAGAAGTATATTTATTTTGCGAGCGGGTCGAGCATAACGAGAATTGAGAGCCTGCCGCAGACCGAGAGAGTAAGAGATAAGGGCTATGAGATCTTGTATCTCACGGATAATGTAGACGAATTTTGTCTGCAGATGATGCACGAGTATAAGGGCAAGGAGTTCAAGTCCGTATCGGCTGACGACTTAGGGCTTGAAAGTGAAGATGAAAAAGAGGAGATAAAGAAAGAGCAGGAGGATAATAAGCCGCTTTTCGACTACATGACCGAAAAGCTTGGCGGAAAGGTAAAGGCTGTCCGTCTGTCGCAGAGGCTGAAAAACCACCCTGTCTGCATTACGAGCGAGGGAATGTTGTCGGTTGAAATGGAGAAAGTGCTTTCGGCAATGCCGAATGCGGAGAACGCGAAAGCCGAAAAGGTGCTTGAAATAAATCCGAACCATGCTATCTTCGCAAAGTTGAAGGAGTTGTACAATTCGGACAAGGAAAAGGCGGGCGAATATGCCGCGCTTCTCTACGACCAGGCGCTTCTTATAGAGGGAATGGCGATAGAAGATCCCGTGGAGTTTTCGAATAAGATATGCGAGATTATGGCGAGGTGAGCGCAGCGCGGAGCGCTGCGCAGTATACAGTGTACAGGGTACAGTATTCAGTTATGGTATCCGCTTGCGCGGATAATATTTAGATTGTTTTAAAATCAGAAGAGCGTAAACCGCTATAACAGGTTTACGCTCTTTCCTCTAGAAACAATCTAAATCCGTCCGCAAAGCGGACACATTTACTGAATACTGTACACTCTACACTGTCAACTGCCAACGGGTGCGGGGAAAACAAGAGTTTTCCCCGCATTTCCAAATTTAAAACGTAGTTTTAAATTTGAAAATCATAAAACAACATTTGAGCGGAAATGAGCTTTAAGAGTGAAAAACCTCAAAGCGTGAAATCAAGAACGTTAAACTATATTAAAGGCGTTTTTGTTAAAAAACTATTGACAAATCTTGGGGTATGTGTTAGAATGAAAATGCGACATAAGTGAATAGTGTTCTGAAAAACGGTGCTTTTACTTCGGTAAAAGTGCTCGGTTTTGTACACCGTTTTTTAGAACAGGAACTTGTGTCGCAGCAATTGAGCCGGCATTTTTACAGGTGCGCGGCTTCGGCTGCGCACTTTTTATTGTCAATTTTAAGGAGGATAACATGAAAAAAGTAAAGTTTCTTTCGGCAATTTTAGCGGCGGCGCTGTTGCTGTCGGGGTGCGAGAGTATTGAAAGCAAGCTCGAAACAGCAGATAGCTATATGTCCGACGAAAATTATAACAAAGCTATAAAAAAGTATGAAGAAGTTTTAAAAGATGATCCCGAAAATGTCGACGCTTATCTCGGGCTTACAAAGGCTTATGAGGAAACAGAAGACTATGAAAAGGCTTTCGAGATTTTGGAAGAAGGTATAGAAAAAACTGATGATAAAAGTTTAAAGAAACGACAGGAACGAGTTGTAAATGAGTACACATCATCGACTAACGAGTTGGCTACCACTCTTAGAACTCAAATTGTCACCTTCCTTACCAACGCAGACAATCTTCAGAAGGTAGTTCTCAATGGTCCTGCTGATTGTACAATGTACACAATCACTGTAAGCGATGGTAAATGGACTATGGGCGCAACAACTCCTCCTACCTTTGGTGATGGAAGCAAAGTTACCTGGGACGCCAAAACACCCGCTGATCCTTCTACAAGCTTTATTGACTATATGACAGAGAGCGAGGAACTTCGCGACCTCAAGAACGCTTATATCGAAATGTTTCTCGAAAATGGCGTTTGTACAGCTGTAGCTGTTCGTCAAGGTACTCTTACAATTGCTACGGGTATCACTGTTGAGGACTGGAAAGCATACAAGACTGCTGCATTTCCGTTCCTGCGCGGCATAGATGCTAATGGTCAGATTATAGGCACTAATCCGCAGCTCGACAAAGCAGACTGATACTTCAAGATAACCCCCGACCGCCTGTCGGCAGTTGACAGGGTATAGTGTACAGTATTCAGTAAAATGTATCCGCTTCGCGGATAATATTAGATTGTTATCGGGCTGAAACGTTTTTTAGCGCTACCGTAAAAGTTTTGCTCGTGTGCCTTTACATTAAAAACAATCTAAATAATGTCCGCGAAGCGGACACATATGCTGTACACTGTACACTCTACCCTGTATACTTGCGCATAATAAATAAAAGCGGGTTCTGAAGTCGAACCCGCTTTATGCTGTTGTGATTAGTCCGCAGAGTAAGGAATAAGCGCCAGCTGTCTTGCTCTCTTGATAGCTGTCGTAAGCTCTCTCTGGTGATACGCGCAGCAGCCCGTAACTCTGCTCGGAAGTATCTTTGCGCGCTCTGTCATAAACTTGCGGAGCTTTGCAACGTCCTTGTAATCAATATACTCAGCTCTTTCCGCGCAGAACTGGCAAACCTTGCGATGAGGACGCTTCATGCCGCTGTGCATGGGCTTTTCGTTCTTTTCAGCCATTTTTTCTACCTCCTATGTGTAGATTTGTAGATTTTCTCAATTAAACTCAATTTCAGAATGGATAGTCGTCCTTGTCGGCAGCCGAAAAATCAGCAGGGCTATCCGACCCCGCGCTGCCGGACGACGCGCTTGAACCGCGCTCGGGGGGTGGCTCGCCGTATCCGGGATTTCCCGCGGGAGCATAGCCGCCGTTTGAGCCGCTCGGAGAATTTGACTTTTCGCCTGTGAAATAAGCGTTATCGACTACTATCTCATACCATGTCGCGGGATTTCCGTTTTTGTCGGTAAACTGCGAAACTTGCATTTCGCCCTCTATCAGTATCATTCTGCCTTTTGAGAAAAATCTCGAGATAAATTCGGCAGTGTTGCGCCACGCGAGGACGTTAAAGAAATCTGACTTTCTTTCCTCGCCTTTTTTCTGATAGTTTCTGTCAACGGCGATCCTAAACCTGCAAACCGGAACGCCCGTCGGCGTAGTTTTAAGCTCGGGCTCGTTTGTAAGCCTGCCCATCATAATAACCTTATTCACTTTAACACCTCCGAAATTTCAACGCGCCTTATTCGTGTGAAAGGACAACAAGCGAGCGAAGAACGCCGTCAGTAATGCTGACGATACGCTCAAACTCCGCAGGGAAGTCGGGCTTGCTCTCAAACTTATAGAGAACGTAATAGCCTTCGTCCTCATAGTTGATTTCATAGGCGAGCTTTTTCTTTCCCCACTCGTCAACGCTCGTAAGAGTGCCGTTAGCTTTTACAAGGTCGGTAAACTTGTTTACTATCGCCTTGATCTGCTCTTCATCGTTTGTCTTTACCGAAAGAACAACGACCGCCTCATACTTTTCGCTTAACTTTGCCATATTTGCACCTCCTTATGGATCTATATCCCGCGCCCTATGCGCGAGAAAGGGGTTATTCGCTTTCAGCGATTAACTCTATAATTATAGCACCTTTTTCTAGGTTTGTCAAGTATTTTTTTTGGGAAATTTTGCACCCCGCCGCTGAAAGCAGTATACTACGCATTGAACGCTTCGCGTACAACTCTGTGTACAGTATTCAGTAGCGGTTCTTTTCAAACGTTATCTCCCTAAATAACCTTTACTCGCCCTATCCCCCTGCCCCTTCCCCTTCTAGAGGTAAGAGATAAGAGGTAAGAGGTAAGAATTTCGGGGAGCTTTTGAGAATAAAAGCATTTTGAATATTAAAAGAAGAAGCTAGAATTTGTTTCAAACGGAAAACAACTTTTCCTTTCAAACTCTAGCCTCTAGCCTCTTTCTCTAAAAACCAAATAACTTTATTATTAAAACAACTTTTGATTTCTTACCTCTTACTTCTAACCTCTTACCTCTAGAAGGGAACTCTTGTTTTCCCCACACCCTAGGTTCAATGCCGAAGGCATTGAACCTGATGCGCCTAGCTAGCGCCGTTTCGCGGCTTCGCCGCGACCAAAGGGAAAAAATTTTTTGAAAAAAATTTTTTCCCTCTGGACACCCTTTTCAAAAAACTTTCGTGCGCCCGCCCGTTTGGTGGTTTCAAAAGGAAAAGCGCTTCGCCGCTCAAAACATCTTCTAACTTCTAGCCTCTTAATTTCTAGCCTCTATTTTCCAAATGTCATTCGCATAACCCTCGATCGTTCGGTCAGAACTAAACTTCCCTGCCGAGGTCATGTTAATAAAGCACTTCTTCATAAATTCGGGGTGGTTGAAGTGGAAGTCGCTGTTGGCTTTAAGCTTTGCTTGAACATAATTTTCAAGATCGCCCAGAACATAATAGTGGTCGGGCTTATGCCAGCTCGCGCCGTCAAGAAGCGAATAATAAAGCTCTCTGAAAGCGCCGCTTCCGCCGTCCGAAAACGTCCCGTCAATAAGCGTGTTCAACACTCTCGCAACCCTCGTATTCTCCGAATAGATCTTGCGCGGGTCGTAATTCGGCATTATCTGTTCAAGGTCGGAAACTCTCGCGCCGAAGATATAGTTGTTTTCCTCTCCCGCTTCTTCCGCAATTTCAACGTTTGCGCCGTCGTAAGTTCCGAGGGTCATTGTGCCGTTGAGCATAAACTTCATATTTCCCGTACCCGAAGCCTCCGTGCCCGCAGTAGATATCTGCTCGGAAATATCCGCCGCAACAACCAGCTTTTCGGCGTATGAAACATTATAATTCTGCACGAAGACAACCTTCAGCGCGCCGTTTATAGACGGGTCATTGTTTACAAGATTTGCCGTTTCGTTTATAAACTTGATTATAGCCTTTGCTCTCGCATAGCCCGGAGCGGATTTCGCGCCGAAAATAAACGTCGTCGGAGCAAAGTTCGCTATACTGCCGTCCTTTATCCCAAAGTAAATATACAGAATGCTGAAAGCGTTCAAAAGCTGGCGCTTGTATTCGTGAAGGCGCTTTATCTGAATATCAAACATACTGTTCGGGTCAATGGCTACTCCCTCGTGCTTTTCGATATATTCCGCAAGACGCTTTTTGTTGTTCTGCTTTATCTCGGTAAAACGCGCAAGGGCGGCGCTGTCGTCGGCGTATCTGCGAAGTTCTTTCAATTTGCCGAGGTCTGTTATCCAGCTTTCGTCTCCGACAAGCTCGGTTATCATTGTCGAAAGCTCGGGATTGCAAAGAGCAAGCCAGCGGCGCGGCGTTATACCGTTTGTTTCATTTAAGAAACGCTCGGGATAAAGCTCATACCAGTCATGGAGAGCGTCGTTTTTGAGAATGTCAGTGTGAATTTTCGCAACGCCGTTTACATGCGAAGAACAGTAGATAGCCATTCTCGCCATGTGAACGGTGTCGTTTGCAATTATCTGCATGGTCTCCGTCTTTTCGCGGGAAATGCCTTTTCTGTACATATCCGAAATGAACGCCTCGTTTATGCGCAGAATGACCGCGTATACTTCGGGGAGAAGCTCTTCTACAAGGTCGCTTCCCCATTTTTCGAGCGCTTCCGCCATAATGGTGTGGTTGGTGTAATTGAATGTCTTTTTGGCAATATCGAGCGCCTGTTCAAAGCCCATTCCGCGCCTTGTCAGATTTCTGATAAGCTCGGGGATAGCGATAACGGGGTGGGTGTCGTTGAGCTGAACAGCATTATACTCGGCGAAGTCCGACAACTGTCTTCCCGCCGCAAGATGTTTTCTTATAAGGTCCTCAACGGAAGCCGCGCTGAAGAAATACTCCTGTTTAAGTCTTAATAGCTTTCCGTTTCTGGTGTCGTCGTTGGGATAGAGCGTGCGGGAAATGTTTTCGGCTTCTATCTCGCCCCTTGCCGCCTCGAAATAGTCCTGTCTGTTAAACGCGTCAAAGTCGAACGCGCAAACGGGCTCCGCCTGCCAAAGCCTTAATGTGCAGGCATAGTCGTTTTTATAGCCGAATATCGGCATATCATAAGGCACTGCCTTTACATCGCCCGTTGAAAAATGAACGACAACGGTGTCGCTTTCGGTGCGTTTGCTCCAGGGGTCGCCGTATCTTGTCCAGTCGTCGGCGTATTCTTTCTGAAAACCGTTTTCAATTGTCTGCTTGAACAGCCCGTATTTATAGCGAATGCCGTAGCCCGTCAGCGGCAGTTTAAGCGCCGCCGCGCTGTCGAGGAAGCACGCCGCAAGTCTGCCCAAGCCGCCGTTTCCGAGAGCGGCGTCCTCTATCTCTTCAAGGTCGTTTAAGTCCCCGCCCGCTTCTTCAAGAAGCTCCTTTGCGGTATCGGCAATGCCGAGGCACATAATGTTGTTGTAGACCGCGCGGCCTACGAGAAACTCCGCCGAAAGATAGCTCGCGCTCCTGCCCGAGGGGCGGCTTGAGTTCATTATTCTAACGGCTTGTTTCATTATCGCGCCCCCGAGGGCATTGTGAAGACCCATGGGCGTATAGCGCCCGTCGACCTTTACTTCGTCGGACAGTTTGTCGGTAAAATCTTTTGTCAATAATTCCTTATCGATCATGGTAGTTGGCTCCTTCTAGAGTAAAGTGTTATACTTAGTTCAGTCTGTATAAAAAGTTTCTTTTCAAGGTTTTTAGAGCTACACCCTTCTAGAGGTTAGAAGTTAGAGGTAAGAGGTTAGAGTCTGAACCCTTACCCCCTTTTTATTTGTCATATTCTGCGGACAGCCTTTCGGCTATTACTGTACACTGTACCCTGTCTGCTGTCAACTGCCAACAGGGGCGCGGGGGCGGAAGCCCCCGCACTCTTCCCCCTTCCCCCTCGGGGAAGGGGGTTAGGGCGAGTAAACGTTAAGGTTTTAAACTCTAACCTCTAACCTCTAACCTCTAAAAGGGAAAGAACCACAAACAGTTTTTATACAAGCTGAAATATAGTGTATACTTAATTATAACATATTTTTCCGAAAAATCAATACAATTTAAGAAAATCATCACTTTGTGTATAAAATGTGCCTAGAATTCACCTCAGCTTGTATGATTTTTTTAAGTTTGTTGTTAAATTGCACATAAAAGACTGTCGAAATTCTACATTCAATTTCTTGTTTTTGAACGCTAAATGTTGGCGCAGTGCTTGAAAAAATTGAAAAAATGTGTTATAATTATAAAACAAGTAAACGGGTATGGGCATTTTGCGCCCTTTTATAAAAAAGGTACAGAAGATGTGCTTTTCCCGCTTCAAATCAAATCCCGAAGCATAAGCTTCGGACAGGAAACGGAGGTTTTCAGGTGAAAAAATTCTCATATGTTGCCACAGACGCCGGCGGTAAAACGTTTAGGGGTCAGGAAATGGCGGAGGATTTTAGGGAACTACAGACTAAGCTCAGAGAACGAAACCTTTATGTAACGAGCTATCGTGACTTGGGTACGAACAGCATAGACGTAAAGTATAAGTTCAAAACCAAGGAAGTTTCGTTTATCGCCAGACAGCTCGCGTCGATGACTTCGGCGGGTCTGTCGCTTGTAAGAGCGCTGTTTATCCTTCAGGACCAGCAGGAAAACAAAAAAGCGAAAGCCGTGCTCCTCGAGATTTACGAGGAAGTTCAGAAGGGTACTTCTTTCTCGGACGTTTTAAAGCAAAAGCCGGGCGTTTTCCCCGATATGTTTGTGAGCCTTGTGGCGGCGGGCGAAGCTTCGGGTACTCTTGATACGATGCTTACAAGACTTTCGGATCACTTTGCAAATTCAAACAAGACGGCAAACAAGGCGAAATCCGCGATGGTTTATCCTATGATCCTTCTTGTATTGCTCCTCGCGGTAATCATACTCCTGTTTACACAGGTATTGCCTATGTTCTCGAGCCTCGGCGACCCGTCTACATACTCGGTACTTACAAAGGCGTTGCTTGCATTCTCGGATTCGCTGATAAATCAGTGGTATGTTTACATAATCGTTATAGTAGGTATTGTAGTTCTTGTGTTCATTCTCCTGAGAACAAACTCGACGCGACTGAAAATGGACGAACTTCTGCTAAAGATACCGAAGGTCGGAAAGCTTGTTGCGACGATGTATACGGGAAGCTTTGCGAGAAATATGGCCGACCTCTACGGCGCGGGTCTTCAAATGGTAGAATGTATCGAAAAATCCGTTGCGGCAATAAATAACTCTTATGTCCACAAGAGATTTGAAGACGTTATAAACGACATAAAGCTCGGCGAGAGTATGTCGAAGGCAATTGAAAAAACGGGCATATTCGAGGGTATGTTTACCTCGATCATATATGTCGGCGAGGAATCGGGTACTCTCGATACGATCCTTAACAAAGCGGCGGACTATTACGACGACGAGGCAGACGCGGCAGTTACAAAGCTCGTAAGCCTTATGGAACCTCTCATGATAATCCTTATGGGTATCGCGATAGGATTGTTCCTTGCGGGAATGTTCCCCCTGCTCTACGGCGGAATGCTCAGCGCGGCAGGCTGATAAAGCCAAAAACGAATTTGAATAAATATGAGGTGAATTTATGCTTTCATTTGAAATTACCGACAGCCAGATAAAGCTTATCAGAGGCGTTCAGAGCGGCGCTAAAATAAGGATTCAGGACGCTGATATCACAGAGCTTTCAGAAGGCTATGTACAAAACGGTTATGTGTCCGAAGTCCCTATGGTCGCGGCTGCTCTCAGCGAAATGCTGAAAGTCAAGAACATAAAGGAAAAAGAAGCTATAGTTTCTATTACATCAAGCTCCATTGTCTACAAGGAAATGGCTGTAGCAAAGCCCAAGAACATGAAGAACCCCGCGATCATCGAAGCGATGATCCAGGCGAACATGAACATAACGAACGACTACAACATATCCTTTACCATAGCGGGCGAATTTGAGGACGAGGAGAAAAACAAGATGCTCAGCGTTATCGCGGCGGCTTGTCCTCAGCGTCTTGTTGACGGTTATGTAAGACTGTTCTCCCACGTCGGACTTCAGTTAAAGGGCGCATATGTCGCTAACAACTCCGCTACGAGACTTATACTCAACACTCCGAAGATGGAAGAAAGAATGCCGCTCCTCGCGGTTCAGGTCGACAAGAACTTCCTCTCCATGAACCTGTATGAGAACAAGCAGATAGCTTTCTCACGTTTCTTCAATATCGACCCCGCGGATTATGACAATGCTCCCGACTATGTTTCAAGAGCGCTTTACGATAACCTGTACAGAATGATACAGTTTATCAAGACACGCTCTAAGGACAGCCGAAACAACGACACCAGACCGCTCCAGGAGATAATGCTCTACGGCGAGTGGGAGAGCTTTAGCGAGATTAACAACGCCGTTTCCCAGTTCGACAACGTCAGAAACTCGACGTTCTCGATGCCTGCGAGCGTATCTACCGCAACCCCGTTCGATTTCCCGAAGTTTGTAAACGCAATAGGCGCTCTTTGCCGTATAAATAAGGATAAGGAATTTATAAACCTTCTCGAAGCAACGTCGGCAAAAAGCTCGACCGCAGGAAACACATTCCTGCTCTCTCTCGCGGCTTCTGTTATCGGCGCGGCAGCTCTCGTCGGAGGCGTTGTGCTGGTGCTTAACATTGTAAACAGCAGCATTCAGGGCGAGATAAACAGCCTTCAGGCAAAGATAAACGACCCTGTCATGGTGAACGACCTCGCTATAGTAGACCAGCGCACTTCAATGCTCGCGGGCTTCCAGAGCTACAACGACACCGTAAACCGCACGACAATGCTCTTTAACTACCAGCCGAAGGTACACAGCTCCGTTATTGAAAAGATCCGCGTTCCTCTCGACAATGAGAGCGACCCGCTTCTCCAGGAAGGCGAAGAGCTGGATATTTCGTCGATATACTTCGACGGCTATGACATTATAGTTGAGTTTATGGGACGCTCAAACGGCGATCCTTCCTCCGTTCCTTCAAGATACGCACAGTATCTCGCGGAAAAAGTTCTCAATAAGTATGACGAGCCTTATTTCATAAACGTTGAGTATAACGGCTTCTCCAAAGTCAACGACGCTGAGAATAACGACTATGCATATCTCCAGAGCAATGGCGAAGTAAAGATCGATACGATATTTACTTTCAATATTTCAATGTCGCTCCAGATGGGCAGCGACGAGGCGAACGCAAATTACGAAGCTGAAACCAACACTGAAAATCAGGAAGGAGCGGATCAGAATGCGGCTCAGTAAACAAGAAAGAATTGGCGTTATCATTATCCTTGCGGTAGTTATAATCGGACTCGGAATATTCCTCTTTATAGTACCTGCGGCGCAGACTATAGGAACATCTATCACAAACCGCGACAACACCCAGAAGCAGTATGACGCGGCGGTTGAAAAGGCAAACCAGAAAGCCCCGCTCAAGGAACAGATCCTTGAAGAATACAAAGAGGGCGAGCACCTTGCGGATATGTTCTTCCCCGAAATGAAGTCGTATGAAACAGACGCTGCTGTAAGAGAATTTCTTGCACAGTGCGAAGCGAACGTAGTTGTTACTTCTCTTGATGTATCGGCTCCAGGAACAGCTACCCTTTCGCCGAGCTTCCCGACCGAATCGGAAGTTACATACGCCCTTAAACAGTATGCAAGCCAGGGCGCTGAGATCGAAGAAGCAGCAGCAAAGCGCATTTTGAGATTAGGCCAGCTCGCAACCGCGCTCGGAACTTCTCAGACAATCGGCGCAAGCACGGCTGAATTTATCGTAAAGGCTCAAAACCTCGACGAGCTTATAAAGTTTATTGATGAGATAAACAACTATGTAAAGACCGAAAGCGGCGTTGAAACAAGAAAAGCTCTTATGCTTACAAGCTCGGTTACTCTTGAATACAGCGATGTAAATTCAAAGTACGACGAGTATATCACAGAGCTTGAAGCAATCGCTGAAGAAGCGGGTAAGGCGGCTATAGATGCAGGCGTTGACGGAGAGTTTACATATGAAATTCCCGATAGCATCGAGCCCGAAGAACCCGAAGAGGAAGAAGAGGTTACAATCGAGAATACATATTACAGCGCTGCTGTAACCTTGACATTCTACAGCATCGAGCGCATGCAGAACCCCCAGGCTCAGCTTGACGCGCAGGACGGCGGAGCGGCTGCCTGAGAGTAGGGCATTGACAGTTTTCTGTTTAACTTTTGAAGAAGGAGGATAAATATGCACACTTTCAGAAAATACATAAGCAATCGCGGTAGTGCATTGTTTATGGTCATTAGTACAATGACCGCCCTGATGATAACGTGTATGGCTATGTATTTTACGGTTCTGGCGTCAAGGTCGACGACATATGCGATCTTCAACCAGAAACAGTCCTATCAGAATTCAACTTCGATATATGATATGGTCGTCAACAACGGTCTTTCCCCGACGAGCGATCTCTACAAGCAAATGGAGAAAATGTCAGTCGGCGAAACTCTCACGACACCCCCGACCGAAGACGAATATCTCGGCACATACACGGTTACCATAACAAAGCTTTCCGAGAATGAATACGATATAGTTGTGTCTTCGACGGTAGACGGCGTTACCGAAACCGTCCACAATGTTATATCCATTACAAACTCGACGGAAGAAGTGCCGTTGGACGGAAGCCCGAGCGTTTCCATAGCTCCGACCTTCGCGGCTACGGGATATGTTCCGAACGACGTTTATCTCGATAAAGGACATTTCCGCTCTGACGTATTCTTCGACAACGAAGTTACATACTTCGGTGCATATGATTCGAGCGAGTTGTTCGGCTATGGCGACATAAGCTGCGGCGGCTCTGTAGTAATGACACAAGGCAAAGGTATGACCCTTTGTAAAGATAACAAACCTATAACATTCTCTGTAAGAGGCAATTTGACTGTTCCGTCCTTGAACCGCGACCCCGGACTTGTAAGCGGAAGTAAAGTTCTTATAGGCGGAAATTTCTATCAGTCATATGAGCTGAAAAACTGCGACATATATGTAAACGGCGACGTTTTTCTTATGGGCGGTAACCTCAATGACAGCAGTACCAGATATTTCGTAAACGGAAACGTTTACTTGACAAACGGAGCGCAGACGCCTCCGAACCTTTATTGCAACGGCTCGCTGTTTGATGAAAACGGAAATCCCAAGCAGGACAGCAGCGTTATTAAAGACAAGTGGGACGCCGTTGTAGACGGAAACCATGTGGGCGTTGCAGGACCAGGCACAACCGACGGCACTATAAACGGCAAGACCGTTTACAGCTATAACACTATAATAACCGAGCTTGATAACAGAACCCAGACCAACACTTATTATAAGTGGACGGTAAAGGATTCCGAAATATCTAAGAACGGTTCTATAAACCATCAGGATATTGTAGTGAACAATTACAATCAGCCTGCTGAAATAGTCTGGGGTTCGGAACAGTGGGGAACAGGTTGTGATGTTGATCACATCTACATAAACGGCTGTGACGGCGGCGCAGGCTTTATAATTATAGACACGGGAGACGACCCGAACAATGTTTATACAATGCGCCTCGAAGCCAACAGAACAGGCCCCAATGGCGAAAAACTGTTTTCATGGACAGGCGCAAAGGGCGACAATGTACACATAAGAGTTCTTGTAAAGGGCAGAGGAAGCGTCGTATTTGATGTTCCTAAGGGCGTAACGTATCAGGATACCGACAAGAGCATTATCGCTCATTACAACTTCTGGATACTCTGCGGCGGTAAAGATCCTCATTCTTATACCACGCACAACGGAGACAGCGACACCAAGCTTCTCAACCCCGATACAATGGCAAGCTTTGTTCATAAGTGCACAGGCAATGACTGCAAAAATTCTATAACAATTTCCGAGGCAAAGGACGACAAGAATGAACAGATCAGATGTTCAAGAGAAGTCGCTTATGAAGTAAACGGCACTATTCAGCATAAGATATGCAACGAGGTAAAGATGGTGGCTAAATGCTCGAAGCACGACATTGAGGTTACCTACTGCCCGAAGTGCGAAATGTCTTATGTACAGGATCTTGAGGGCAACTATAAGATTTGTAAAGACCACGTTGATCCCTCGGCAGTTAAGAATAAAGCAGGCAATTCTACAGAATACAACAGAGATAAGACTACAAACGAGGTAATTATACCGACAACGAATATCTACTTTGTATCCTGCGATGAAAGTGCCAACTTTAACTTCGGTTATCGTCCCGACGGTAAGACATTCCTTACCAGCAACTCAACAGTAGGTTATGTATATGCACCGTATATCACGTTCTTCGCAAATACGGGCGGATCAGGTAACGATGCTGTGAAGTTTATGGGCGGAATGACGGTTTCGGACTATAACTTCCTCTCAGACCAGACATTTATCATGTGCGTACCCGACAAGAGCCCGACAGACCTTATGGATCCCGACGACCTCAAACAGAAGTTCAAGGTTTCAAAGGACTGGAAGGTAGAGCTTGTAACACACTAAGCAAAGGAGGCGCTTTATATGTTTAAAAGATTATTTTCAAAGAAAAGCGGCTTTACGCTGGTGGAAATTATAATCGCTTTTGCGGTGTTCGCAATTATGGCGGCAATGATCTTGCAAATGCTCAATATCGTTACATTTCAGAGAAAATCAAATGCCGATCTGTCCGAAATGATAGACGAGCAGGAGCAATTCCTCATTGAACACACAAAGAACCCCTTTGACACAGGCGCAGGTACGGACGGCACTCTTACGTTCAACTTCGGCGCAGGCGGAACATTTGATGTTTCGTATCAAATGAACGGCGCGACGGAAACGGGCGATGTAGACGGTCTTGCTTATTTCGTAGCGGATAAGGCTGTAAATACAAATCCCCCCGACGACGAAGACGACGACGATGATGACAGCGACTTCAACGACAACGGCGGTTCTCAGATGGATCGTTTTGACACGAGAATTACGGGAACAAGAGGGTTTGATTTCATTAAAATAGCACAAGTCAAAAAGGTAAGGGAAGAAAACTACCAAGGAAAGACAGTTTATGTTTATGCGTTTGACCTTGTAGCAAAGGCGGGCGCAGGAATGTCTGCGACCGATATTCCCTATGCAAACTACAGACTTTATTTCTATACAAAGTCGGGCGCGGTTGCTCCCATAGCGTTTGCAAATTACCTCAACGACGCAAACCCGACAGCCGACCTCGGGGCTATCAGCTCTAAATCTCCTATAAAGTCATGGACAGGTGCAACGAAATCATCACCCGATACATACAATGTTTATACTGCATCAATTACGAGCACAAACGGTATAAGGATAGGAACGCCATTTAAAGGCGGCGGGAACCCGGATAGTGTTAGTGACGGTGATTTTGTATGCAAAATTTGTGGGACGGTCTTTAGCAAGGTAAATTGGGGCTGGAAAGATAATGTTAATATATGGCGTCAATGTCCAAGTGATCCGAGTAAGCAATGCGGCAATAATTTAACTAGTCTTACCGGCGTAAAGTTTACAGACTCCAAGCACACCAGAATTGAAGTTGCGTTTACGGTAGACCCCGAGCTTACGGTTGATTCCTTCGGCGCTAACAGCAACAACGGCGAGTACAAGGCAAACGCAGTTGTAGGCGGAAACAGCACAGGCTCTAACATTTACGGCGCATTCCCGAAATAAGGTGGTGACGAAATGAAATTTCTGAAAAGGCTGTTCTCAAAGCGCAATAAAGCAGGCTTTACACTGATAGAAGTTGTCATTTCCGTCGGACTTATGGGCGTGCTGCTTGTAAGTATGACGCTGTTCATAACGCCTGTTCTTAAAGCCGCTTCGGAAAACAAGAAAGATAACCGCGCGACTATCCTCGCGGAAACGCTCGAATCTTATATCGACAGAAACACAAAGTATGCCGAATATTTCGCGGTGTTTACGGGCGTTGCGATAAACGGCGCGCAGAGAACTGTGGATCTGCAGAATATGTACCAAAGCGAGGCACTGCAGAAGTTCAGAACGTTTATGAACGACAACAGTACCAAATATCAGGTAAGATGTATCAGCATAAACTGGCAGATGGATCAAAGAACAAACCAGGCAAAATATATGCTGAACCTCAATAAAGTAGCTGACGGCACAGGCGGAGGCTATACCATAAGCAAGGTAAACCCTGTTTTCGACGATTGCTTCTACGAGGCGCTTTATCCGACGATAAACATAGAACAGGTTATTTCCAAGACGACCGCTTTGCCTGCTGCGGCTTTGAAGATAAGCGTAGACATCTTTTCCGACGCGGAAATGAACAACTATTCGACCAGAGGCGAAGGCTATGTAAGCCTGCTGAACGTTGAACTTAATGCGTCTAAAAACCCTAACGAAAGAATGTTCTTCAACGAAGTAAGAACGCCCTCAAGCGACGAGCTTACAGATACCTATATCTTCTATATCACAAGAAATACATTCTGAGTTTAATGACAAAAAATTCGGGGCGACAAGCTCGCCCCGAATGTTTGTCAGTTTTTTATCACTATCAAGCTAAAAAGCTCGTATACCAGTTTACTATAAAGCCCCCTACGAGCCATGAAGCGGCGATACCGACCGCCAGAAACGGACCGAAGACCATTCTCCTCGAATACTTCACTTTCTTTATACGGTCTTCATCTATGTAGATTCTAAAGCCGCCCTCGCGCTCATCTGTGATGTTATCGCGAAGCATGCGGCTAAGCTCCGATTTATCGGGCAAACCCACCCAGACTTTTTCGTCGAGAAATTCCCATTCAATGTCGGGGTTTCCGTCGCTTATACTGCCGACGATTATGTCGCTGTGACCCTCGGAAACAAATCCTACCCCACGGTCAAGCTGGTTTTCATACCACCTTGTGACAATTTCACCGATTTGCTCGCTAAGTTTCTTTTCGGCTTTGTGGTCGCGGAATTTCTTTATCGAACCATAGACCGCGCCGAATACAATACCTATGAACAATGCTACGAACACTCTGTAGCCCAATAACAGCGACGCTCCCAGCATAAGCTGAAGATCGCCGCCGCCCATTCCTCCGATAAGGACAAGGACGGAGAACAGAACGAGGATTATTCCCAGAGCGATAAGGCGCTCATACCAGACAATTTCTGTCGGGAAAATAAATATCGCGGCAATGCCGAGAACAGCCATAACCCCGCTGCACCAATACGGTATCTCAAATCTGTCAATGTCTATCATTGAAAGAACGATAAGCACGGGGAACAGTATCGCACAATACCCTATTTTCCACCAGTCGACGGGCTGAAATACCGCGAACATAAGATATGACAGGCAGTATAAAACAGCCGTCATAAGCTCGACTATCATATATCTCGGCGAGAATTTCTCTCCGCAATAGCGACAGCGTCCGCGCAGGAATATGTAGCTGAAAATCGGAAACATATCATACCACGCAAGGCGATGTCCGCAGGAAAAACAATGCGAAGGCTCGGTGACTATCGACATCTTTTCGGGAGTGCGGAGAATAACGACGTTTAAAAAGCTCCCGATCACAGAACCGAGTATAAACGCAAACACCGCATAAACTACGACAAAAACAACAGGCATATGCTTGCCTCCTTGATATATAAAAATATTTGTGCTTATATTGTAGCACAAAATCACATCTTTTTCAAGATGATAAACGTAAAAACTGTAAAATTAAAATAACAGACTGTAAACAAAAAAAGCCTCAGGCTGTTGAGAAAGCCCCAGTATGCACGCATTGAACGCTTCGCGTGCAATGCTGAAGCGCTATTGCAACTAGCTTTTGTGGCTGTTGCAATGTTGCTGACAACGCAGATGGGGCTTTATCGACAGCCTGAATAATACGAAAGGGGAAATTTATTTTATGCCGATCGGAAGAAACGTCCGAATAGGAGACTTGCTCGTAGAGAAAAACCTTATCACTCCCCAGCAGGTCGAGTCCGCTCTTAAATATCAAAAAGAAAAGGGCGAAGGAAAAAGGCTCGGAATTATCCTTGTAGAGCTTGGATATGTAAAGGACGTAGACCTTGCAAAAGCGCTCGCCGAAAACCTTAGGGTACAGTATGTCGATCTTTCAAACATACAGATAAATAAAGACGCTGTAAATAAGGTCTCGGAGGAAATGGCAAAGGAAAAGATGTGCTTTGCATATCAGTTTCAGAACAACCGTCTTTATGTCGCGACCGACGACCCCGTAAACTTTATGGTATTCGACGACCTTAAAGTTCAGACAGGTATGGACGTTGTTCCGAGAATTGCCACGCGCGCGCAGATAGAAGCGGCTATAACGAAATATTATTCGTCACAGGCTCTCGACAGCACGATGAACGAGCTCGAAAACGAGAATATGTCCGAAGAGGACGTTGCGGCTAACCTTGCAAAAGCCGAGTCCGAGGGAAGAATTGATAACGCGCCTATAGTTAAGCTTGTAAACATGATGATAGAAAGCGCGTTTAGAACAAACACTTCGGATATTCATATAGAAGCGTTTAAGGACAGAACCAGAGTTCGTTTCAGAATAGACGGCGAGCTTGTCGAACAGCAGATGAGAATACCTCCCTCGCTCCATAACTCCGTTATAACGCGTATAAAGATCTTGGGCGGAATGAATATCGCCGAAAGAAGAATACCGCTTGACGGACGATACGGAACGCGAATCGACGGAGTAAACCTCGACGTCCGTATCTCGACGATACCGTGCGTATACGGCGAAAAGTGCGTTATACGTCTGCTTTCAACTGCCGACGAGAAAACCCGTAAGATAACCGACCTCGGTATGACAGACTATAACTACCAGATGTTCAAGCAGATAATCAAATGCCCGAACGGAGTTATGCTCGTTACGGGTCCTACGGGTTCGGGTAAATCCACGACGCTTTACGCTACCCTCGGCGAGCTTTCACAGCCTAACGTTAATATCGTTACGGTCGAGGACCCTGTCGAAAAGAAAATCGACGGCGTAAACCAGTGCCAGATAAACGACAAGGCGGGTATGACCTTTGCGGCGGCGCTTCGTTCGATACTCCGTCAAGACCCCGACATCATAATGGTCGGAGAAATTCGTGACGGCGAGACCGCCGATATCGCTATAAGAGCGGCTATCACGGGACACTTTGTTCTTTCAACGCTCCATACAAACGACGCCGCTTCGACGATAATCCGTCTGGTGGATATGGGCGTTGCGCCGTACATGGTCGCTTCGTCGCTTGTCGGAATAGTGGCACAGCGACTTGTAAAACTGCTTTGCAACGAGTGCAAAGAGAAGTTTATGCTGACAGACCCCGAAGAGCTTAAGCTTATGAACAAGAAAGAGCCTGTCCAGATATGCAGACCCCACCCGGGCGGCTGCAGAGCCTGCCATAACACGGGCTATTCGGGACGTACCGCTATTCACGAGATAATCGTTACGACCCCCGACGTAAAGGCGCTTATTTCCGCGGGCGGCACAGCGGAGCAGATAGGAGAGCTCGCTACGAAAAACGGCACGCTTCTGCTTCGTGACAACGTAACAAAAATGGTGCTTGCGGGAAGAACGTCAATGGACGAGCTTGTAAAGGCTACTTATACCGTATAATAATAAGGAGGACAAGGCATTGGAAACTGAACTCGACATAAACAGAATACTTGACGAGGCGAGAGATTTGGGCTGTTCGGACTTGCATTTTACAAAAGGACTTCCGCCCATTGTCAGACTTCACGGCTCTATCAGAAAGCTTTCGGGCTATGAAGAATGTACCGAAGAAATGATAGTAAGCGTTATAAACCAGATAACAAAGCCGAAGCAGAAAGCTTCTATCTCAAAGGGACTGGATACGGACTTTTCTTATGTTTCAACCTCTAAATTCAGACACAGAGTAAACGTCTACAGACAGCGCGGCTATCACGCGGTAGCTATCCGTCTTTTGAGAGACGACATTCCGACGCTTTCCGACCTTAATCTCCCCGCTATACTCGGAGAGTTTGCGCTTGCGCCGAGAGGACTTGTGCTTGTAACGGGACCTACGGGCTCGGGTAAGTCTACGACACTTGCGGCAATGATCGACCACATAAACATAAGAAAGAACTGCCACATAATCACCGTCGAAGACCCTATAGAATATGTACATGAGCATAAACAGTGCATGGTAAACCAGAGAGAAATAGGACAGGACGTTGACAGCTTTGCGGGCTCGCTCCGTGCGGCGCTCCGTGAGGACCCCGACGTTATACTCGTCGGAGAAATGCGTGACTTTGAGACAATAAACGCCGCCGTGACTGCCGCAGAAACAGGACACCTCGTTCTTTCAACGCTCCATACCACGGGCGCGGCTGATACTATCGACCGTATAATCGACGTTTATCCTCCTCATTCTCAAGGACAGATACGCTCCCAGCTCGCAAACTCCATTGTCGGAATAGTGTCGCAGACCCTCGTTCCGACGGCAGACGGAAAAGGACGCTGTGCGGCGCTCGAAATTCTTGCGGCAACAGACGCCGTCAGAGCAATGATCCGCGAAGGCAAGATCTTCCAGATTCCGACTGCTATCGCAACAGGAAAGAAGCAGGGAATGTTCACCCTCGACCAGGACCTCGCGCGCCTTGTCCGCACGGGAAAGATAGAGGACTCCGTTGCAAGAAGCCGCTGCCAGGATATCTCCGAATACAAGCGCTATCTTGACATGGGCGTGTAGGCAGTATACAGTTGACAGTGTACAGTATTCAGTAAGAGCCGAAAAGTTATCCTCTCATTATTGAGTGAATTTAGCTTAAAGGCACACCCCCGCAACGCGTTCCCACGCACAACCCCTCTCTGCTCCCAACGTTTGCCCCCGCCCGTTCGGCGCCGCACTGCTTGCAAGCTGACGCTTGCTGCGCAGTTGCTCACTCCGCTTACGCTTCGTTCGTGATTTTGCTTCGCTACGCTTGCAAAATCGCGGCGCCTGTAGGCAGTATACAGTTGACAGTGTACAGTGTAAAGTAACAGCCGAAAGGCTGTTTGATGAATATAGCTTTTAAAAAGAGGTAAGGGGTTATGCTCTTACCTCTTACATCTCGCTTTTAAAATGTTATTTCATTCAATGACGTTTATTCGCCCAACTAGAGGCTAGAGGTTAGAGTTTAAACCCTAACCTTTTCTCTTTATTATACGTTATATTCAGCGAACAGCTTTTCGGCAATTACTGCATACTGTACCCTGCTCCTGTCAACTGCCAACAGCGGGTGCAGGGGGATAGGGCGAGTAAACGTTATTTAGAAAAATAGCTTTTGAAAAGAACCGCAAATAGGTTTTTGTACAAAACAAAACTCCTTTTTTTATAATGAGGAGCTTCTTTGTCAGTTTCTTCGATTAAAATTTATAAAAAGACTTGACAAATGCGCATAAAGTGTGTATAATATAATTAAGAGGTGAGGGGATTGAAGAAAATTGAACTTGAACGATTACTAAAAAAGAACGGTTGGCACTTTGAGCGTGAAGGCGGAAACCACGATATTTGGAGAAAAGGATATCAAACCGAAGCTATTCCCCGACACCGAGAAATAAATGAAACCCTTGCAAAGGCTATAATCAAAAAGCATAAACTAAAATAAATGCGGTTGTTATAAAAGTACCGCTATGTGAAAGGAGCTAATTTTATGAAACGAGTATACCCCGTTATCTTCCATAAATCAGACGACAAAATTCCTTATTTTGTAGAAGTCCCCGACCTCGGAGCAATGACCCAAGGCACAAGCCTTGAAAATGCCATTGAAATGGCGCGGGAGATCATCTGCATTTATATTAACGAATTGCAGGAAAAAGGCGAGGCGATACCGCCCGCTTCCGATATAAGCGATCTCAAAGTTGACGATAAGAACGCGATCATTTCGCTTGTTGACGCAGATGTTGACGCATACAAGCGCAAAATGGAAGTTCGCTGTATAAGAAAAAACTGTACTATTCCGAGTTGGCTCAATGACGAAGCCGAAAGAGCGGGAATAAATTTCTCGAACGCTTTACAGCAGGGATTAAAAGCGCTGCTCGGAATAGATAACAGATAAACTTATAATTCCGTAAAAGTAAAATTCACCAAACCCCCTTCTCCAACATTTAACTTTGGGTGGAAAACCTACCCCTGCAATTGTTCAAAGTCATCATTTTTTTCAACAATTTCAACGATTTGCTTGTTAAATTGCACAAATGAAAGTTCTGAGTTTGAATAAATATTAACGAAAATTGGATATTTGAGAATTTTTTTTCAAAAAACACTTGCAATTTCTGAAAAGTTTGATATAATATAAATACAAAAGCAAATCACAGGAGAAATCTTGAAAGCTTTTGTAAACGTTTACGGATATAACTCCGCCGGGGTTATACATAAAAAATTCTTTTACAGGAGGTCTTTACTATGATAAAGAAACTTCAGGCTTTGAAAGCCAAAAAGGGCTTTACTCTCGTAGAGCTCGTTGTAGTAATCGCTATCATCGGCGTACTTGCTGCAATTCTTATTCCTACGATGATCGGCGTTGTTCAGGACGCGAACATCACATCTGCTAACTCTGCGGCTAGCCAGGTTAGAACTCAGGTTACAACCTTCCTTACCAACGCAGACAGCCTTCAGAAGGAGTCTCTCAATGGTCCTGCTACTGTTACAATGTATGCATTCAAAGTAACCGGTGGTGACTGGGCTCAGCCTTCAGGCGCAACAACTCCTCCCAACTTCGGCAGCGGCAGCAAAGTTCAGTGGGATGGTAAGACACCCGCTGATCCTAACACCAGCTTCATCGACTACATGGAAGAGAACCTTCGTGACCTCAAGGATGCTTACGTTGAGATTTACCTCGAAAAGGGCGCTTGCACAGGCGTAGCTCTTCGTCAGGGCTCTCTCCAGACTGCTACAGGTATCCAGGTTGGCGACTGGAAAGCAGGCAAGACTTCTGCATTCTCAGGCAAGGCTGGTCTTGACGCTAACGGTCAGGTCGTAGGTACTAACCCGCAGCTCGACAAGGCAAGCTAATTAAAAAGTTGTTTTAATGAGCACAAATTCCTCGGCGGAAATATCCGCCGAGGGATATTGCGTATATTGGACAGGTATTTTTATGAAAAGAATTATTCGCCTGAAATCGAAAAAAGCCTTTACGCTCGTAGAGCTTGTTGTAGTTATCGGCATTATCGGCATACTTTCCGCAATTCTTATACCTACGCTTGTAAATGTCGCCAGAACTGCGAATGTAACTTCGGCAAATAAAACGGCGGCGGATATAAGAAATTTTGTAAATACATGGCTTACAACTGTTGATTCTGATGGTCATAACATAAACAAAAGAGCAAACTCGGGGAACGATCCTTATATAAAAATAGTCGCGCAGAACGGAGAATACAAGTCGGACTTTTCCGACGGCTTCTGGGTAGGAAACGAAAGCGAAGCCGACATGGAAAAATGGCTCAGCGATTATCTTATATCAAACCTCGGATATCGCGAGATGTTTGCTGTGGGATATCTCGACAAGGGCGCGGTGGCGGCTCTTTGTTATTGCGTAAATGAACAGCAGTCGACAGAAGCGATTCCTACATTCTCGGATTTTTCGAGAACGGATTTCTGGGAGTACGCAAACGGCATTGCCAACGATGGGACGATAGTCGGAACGTCGCCTATACTGGAGAATGGCTGAGTTCTTGTTTTTGTGATGTTGACGAAAAATTGATTACACAAAAACAAAAATTCAGCGGGAGGTTTTACACAATGAGAATATTCAGAAAAAAGGGCTTTACGCTCCTTGAATTGATTATAGTATTAGCGATTATTGCCGTTATGTCGGCGATGATAATACCTTCGTTTGTCGGTCAGGACGAAAACAAACAGCGTGTTGTAGACGGCGCGAGCAATTATTATACGGCTGTACAACATCTGATGTCGAAGTTTTCGAGGGTAGAGCGCGACTATACGGGCGCTCATGACCTGGACACAAATGCGGGAAACAAGGTCATTATTTATGACAAGGACTTTGGCGGAAACCGCCCGATAAGGGACTTTGTGTTTATAGCTATGGAGGTTAAGGACACAAAGGTTCTGTGGGTAGACGCATATGCAGATGACGATTCGGATATAGCCCAGGCGCAGGTGCTTTCGAGAAAGCACAGATCCGAAGGCGACCCGAACCATGCGTTTGTATCGGCGTTTATGGACGAGATGAACGCGCTGTTTGACGGACAGGACGGGTTCTACTATGCGCTGGTTTATTATGATGATGAGCTCGAAGACGACCTCAACGGAACGCCCGGCAACAACCTCGTAAAGGTAGTTATGACAGGCTATGGTGACCATGAGCTTCCGATATACACAGGTCCTGTAGAGGGAGAGGAAGCCTCGGCTCCGTTCCTTAAATACACTCTTGACAATATGGGCTTCTCCGATGTGGGAAGGCTTTCAACAGGCAACTTCTTCGGCGTTCAGTCAAGCTGGTTTACTACGCAAGACGGCGTGAATAAATACTACGGCGAAGGCGGAACGTACTTTAGGCTCAACAACGATTAAAACCCGAGCGGCAATGAAATTAACAAGGGGGAAATCCTTTTGAAAAAGGTTTTCCTCCTTGACCTTTTAGAGGTTAGAGATTAGAGGTTATAGGTTAGAATTTGTTTTGGGCGGCGAGCGACGTTTAATATCCAAATTACCTAACGGGCGGCGCACGAAAGTTTTTTGAAAGGGAGCTTGAGGGAAAACTTTTTTTCAAAAAAGTTTTCCCTCAATAAC
>CANQFZ010000024.1 GCA_947600065.1 uncultured Clostridia bacterium
ATGTAACGTATATAAAAAATAAGAGGTAAGAAATGAGCGAACATCTTTTCGCACAAATTCTTACCTCTTACCTCTAACTTCTTACCTCTAGAAGGGGAAGGGGGAAAGTCGCGGGGACTTCGTCCCCGCAACCCCTGCTGACAGTTGACAGTGTACAATGTACAGTATTCAGTAACAACCAAAAGGCTGTCTGCTGAATGTAACGTATATAAAAAATAAGAGGTAAGAAATGAGCGAACATCTTTTCGCACAAATTCTTACCTCTTACCTCTAATTTCTTACCTCTAAAAGCGCGCGTTTCTTTGCTTTATACAAGTCCTCGGTCAACTCTGAACCTCTTTGCAACCTTTGAAACAAATTTGTTTCCTTCTATAAAAAACCGCCAAAAATACTCGCTGCATTCCTCCGCATAATCAATGTTTATCCTCGGAGAAACGCGTATATGGTCTTTCGGTATGTCCTTATAATTTTCAATATACAGCTCGCTTTCCGTAAGGTCAAGCCCATAACAGCTCTTGTCGATTGCGAGAGCCGTACATAGTTTTCCCGGACCGCTGCAAAGCTCGGAAATTTTTTCGGTGTTCCTGCGTTTTTTCATAAGCTCTATACCGTCCAAAGGCTCTATTGCCCGTATAAAAACACATTCGGGCTTGTCCTTTTCGTTTGCTGTCACATTGAAACAGTTGTACATTCCGTAGATGGAATAGACATACGAAAACCCGCCCTCGCCGAACATTATTTCCGTCCGCGCTGTACGTCTGTTTTTGTATGCATGAGAGCCTTTGTCGTCTGCTCCGCAGTATGCCTCGACCTCTGCGATCATTCCCGAGCAAACGCCGTCTTTGGTTTTATGCACCAGCTTTTTTCCGAGCAATTCTGGCGCAAGCATAAGCGCGCTTTTCATATAAAATTCACGGTCGGGTATGCTCATTTTTCGCTCCTATTCACTTATTCACTTGTTCACTTATCCTATTTCCGCATTTTCATCTATTTGATAATCCAGAAAATCAAAATCCGCCGTCTTTTCTCTAAACATAAGATCCGCGCACCCTATCCCGACAAACGTTCCCGTATAGCTTCCGAAGCCTACATAATCGTCCGACAGCTTTGTAAGGTCAAAATCGTTTCCTATCCTGCTAAAATTTTCCCCGTCATAGCCGTATTCAAAATGAAATGTTTTCCCTTTGAGAACGGCTCTTAAATACACCTCGCGGTTTTCTGCGGGAGTTCTTGCGTCTAAAAATTCCGTCTTTTCGCCGCGTTCGAGTTTTGTTATTCCGAGAGCGGGGGAGTTTAAAGTCTCGCTGTAATACTTTCGCAGATAGACGAAATTTTGCTCGTTGTAGTAGATAAGAAGCCCCGCCGAGTGTTTGTATATCTCGGGAGTAAAATCCAGCTTTGTCGTTATCGTCCCGCAAACGCCCGTCAGCTTTCTTGCAATAATCGACGCGCTGTTTACCGAGCAGAACGATTCTCCGCCGCGAAGCCTTAAATACCCTTTGCGCGATTTAAGGTCTGCAATTTCCGACGGCATAACGCGCGGAGAATAAAAATGCTTTCCAAGCTCGTCTTCGTCAAAATCGTCAAGTTCATTTGTCGGCGTTAAAACCGCTTCTTCAAGCTCGGGTTCTTTTACAAATTCATCGGGCAATTTTCCGCCGACTTTTCTGAGCCACCCGTCCTCCGTCCAATACATCTTTTCAATTGCCGTTTCACGGCCTAAAGTACAGCGAAGTTCGGGGAAGAACGGTCTTGAACACAAGTGCATAAGATAAGTTTCGCCGTTCGGCAGATCAACATAGCTCCCGTGTCCCGCTTTTTGCAGTTTAACATCGGGATTAAAGCACGAGGCAACCACATGGTCTACGCTGCGAATGAAATTTTCGGGATATGACGTTAGAATAGGGTTTTCGGGATCGGGCTCATACGGACCGAAAAGCTCGCGGCTTCTTGCCATTGTAACGCTGTGCCCGTAGCCCGTTCCGCCCTCCGCGCACATAAGATAATAAAAGCCGTTTTTCTTTGTTATGTGAGGAGCTTCAAGACAGCCGCGCTCTGTCGCGCCGTAGTAAACGCGCTTCGGAAAACCGAGCGGCTTTAATGTCTTGCTGTCAATTTCGCATATGCAGATACCGCCGGGCTTTTCATAGCCCTCGCGCGTTTCCCAGTCAATAGAGCAGACGTATTTTCTCCCGTTGTCATCATGAAACAGCGACGCGTCAAATCCCGCCGAATGAACATAAACGGGCTTCGACCATTCGCCCGTTATTTCATCGGCAGTCATAATGAAATTCGAGCAGTCATGATAACGCGCGGCGGTAGAATACATACACCCGAAAAGCAGGTAGAATTTATTGTCATTTTCACAATAAGAAAGGCACGGCGCCCATATCCCTTTTCCCGATGGCAGTTTTCTGAGATCTATCTGAGAATAATTGTCAATAACATTTGCTATAAGCTCCCAGTGTTTCAGATCTCTTGAATGATACACGGGCACAGCGGGGAACCATTCAAAAGACGACACCGCGCAGTAATAGTCGTCACCTTTTCTGCATATGCAAGGGTCGGGAGCACACCCCTTTATCACAGGATTTTGTATCATATAAACATCTCCGTTTCGCTTCAAACGTTCTTTTATGCCGAAAACACGGCAACATTCTCCGTTCAAACCCTCTTTCTCCAAAACCGCGCTCCGAAGCGGCGAAACCATTGCTAAAGCAATGAAGCGAGCCTGCCGAAAGGCCTTCAGCCTTTTGGCAGACTCGCCTTAAGCTTCGCTTGTTTCGCCGCTTCGGAGCGGTGTGCGGGGAAGGGCGGTTTGGGATATTGCTATGCTTATTTCTTCAGTAGCTCCTTCAGGCGTTCCATAGCCTCAGCGGTCTTTTCGTGAGTGCTGAAAGCGGTGAGCCTGAACCAGTTTGCGCCGTTCTTTCCAAAGCCCGCGCCCGGAGTTCCTACCACTTGAATTTCATTCAACAGCATATCGAAGAAATCCCAGCTGTCCATGCCGTTCGGACATTTAAGCCAGATGTACGGGGAATTAACGCCGCCCGTGTATTTAATTCCGAGCTCGTCGCAGGTGCTTCCGATAATGCGCGCGTTCTCCTGATAGTACTTTATGTTCTCGCGGCATTGCTTCTGACCTTCGGGAGTGAATACCGCTTCTGCCGCGCGCTGTACGGGATAAGATACGCCGTTGAACTTGCTGCCCTGTCTGCGCCCCCATATCTCGCAAAGCCTTACGTCGTTGCCCTTGCTGTCCTTTTGAATAAGGTCGTTGGGAACAACGGTATATCCGCAGCGCGTTCCCGTAAAGCTCGCCGTCTTTGATAGCGAGCATATTTCTATCGCGCACTTTTTCGCGTTCTCAATGCAGAAAATCGAGCGCGGAACATTGTCCTCGGTTATAAACGCCTCATATGCCGCGTCATAAATAATAACGGCGTTGTTTTCAAGAGCATAGTCCACCCATTCTTTGAGCTGCTCGGCGGTATAGACGGAGCCCGTGGGATTGTTCGGAGAACAGAGGTAGATAAGGTCTGCATGAACGCTCTTGTCGGGCATTGCCGCAAAGCCGTTCTCTTCGGTCGAATTTGCAAATATAACGCTGTTTCCGTTCATAATGTTCGAGTCGACATAAACGGGATACGCGGGGTCGGTGACGAGAACAACATTCCCGCTTCCGAAAATGTCGATTATGTTTCCGCAGTCGGACTTTGCACCGTCCGAAATGCGTATCTCATCGGGGGAAACGTCAGCGCCGAAGCTCTTATAGTATCCGGAAACCGCCTCGCGCAGAAAATCATATCCCGCGCCGCTGTCCTCATAGCCTCTGAACGTTTCTTTAACGCCCATTTCGCGGCTCGCCTTTACCATTGCTTCCACAACAACGGGAGCCAGCGGGAGCGTAACGTCGCCTATGCCCATTCTGATGAGCCTTTTTGCCTTTTCGGGATTTTGCTCGGAATACGCTTTTATGCGCTTTGCAATTTCAATAAACAAATAGTTCTTTTTGAGATTGCCGAAATTTTCATTTAGCTTTGCCATTTTTGTTCTTCCTTTCAGAATAAAATATTTCCATTATTATTAAATCACATTTTTACCGATTTGTCAAGATTAACGCAATATTTTTTAGGAATAATATTTTTTAAAATTACAATTGAATATCATTCACAATTAAATTGAGGATTCGTCTTACTGACTACTGTACCTTATCAATTGTCAACTGCCAACAGGGGTTGCGGGGCGAGCAGCAACTCCCCCTCAATAATTAACCTCTAAAAGAGGAAGGGGGAAGAGGCAAGAAGTAAGAGCTAAAATTTTCGGCAAGCTTTTGGAAAATAAAGTGTTTATTTTAGAGTAAGAAACTAGAGACTAGAATACTTACGAAAATCGAGCAACCTTTCCTTTACTACTCTAACCTCTAACCTCTAACTTCTAACTTCTAACTTCTAGTAGGTTAGGGCGAATGAGGGTTATTGAAAATAACAACGTTTGAAAAGAACCACAAAAAGATTTTCGCAAAAACTTTCATTCACAAAATAATTTAAATTGAGAATAATCTACAATAAAACAGTTAGTGAACGAAACAAAGAAAAAATTGTACGTAATTATTCTCAAAAACTGGTTAAAATATACAAAAAACATTATTATAACCTTACTTTTTAAAAAATTCCCTTGTAAAATCTTCTTGTATTATGATATAATACAAATGTATGAGTGTGCTTTGCGCCTCATGTGAATAAATTACGAATTTTATACATAAAGATATATTCTTTTTTTAGATATAATATTTAGATATAAAAGTCATGCCTTTAAAAGAGGCAGGGGGAAGTTTATTTTGGAAAAATATATTATAAAGGGCGGAAAGAAACTTTCGGGGGAAGTTGTCATAAGCGGCGCGAAGAATGCCGTTGTTGCCATTCTTCCCGCAGTCATTCTTTCAGACGAGCCTTGTGTTATAGAAAATATACCCGGTATCAGCGACGTTTCCATTACACTTCAGATAATGTCCGAAATGGGCGCGAAGATCCGTATGATAAATAAAACGTCCGTTGAGATAGACCCTCGCGGAATTATGAACGTTCCTATTCCTTATGAAAAAGCAAAGCGTATGCGCGCGACGACTTATTTCCTCGGAACGCTTCTCGGGCGCTTTCACAGCGCGCACGTTTCCATGCCCGGCGGCTGTAACCTCGGCGACAGACCGATAGACCAGCATTTGAAGTGCTTTGCCGCGCTCGGCACAAAGTGCGAGCTTGACGGCGGAATGATACACCTTTCTGCGGACAGGCTCGTCGGAAATCAGATATTCTTCGACAAAAACTCGGTCGGCGCTACCATAAACGGAATTATGGCGGCGGTAAAGGCCGAAGGTCTTACCATAATCGAAAACGCCGCGAAAGAGCCGCACGTTGTAGACTTGGCTAACTGCCTGAACTCTATGGGCGCGGACATTATCGGC
Organism: uncultured Clostridia bacterium; assembly: GCA_947600065.1. Taxonomy (GTDB): domain Bacteria; phylum Bacillota; class Clostridia; order Oscillospirales; family Ruminococcaceae; genus CAG-115. Next base: position 5,465 of record CANQFZ010000024.1, read on the forward strand.
GCAGGCACGGACGTTATAAAGATACGCGGAGTTAGATCTCTCCACGGAACGACCTACAGCGTCATTCCCGACCAGATAGAAGCGGGTACGTTTATGGCGGTCGCTGCCGCGACAAAGAGCGATATTATAATCAGAAACGTTATACCCAAGCACCTTGAGCCTATCACAAATAAGCTCATAAAAATAGGTGTTCAGGTAGAACAGTTTGATGATTATGTAAGAGTAATAGGCGGGGAGAATTATGTCGGAACGAGCATAAAGACCCACCCCCATCCCGGTTTCCCGACTGATATGCAGCCGCAGATCTCTACGGTGCTTACTTGTGCGAGCGGCACTTCTATGATAACCGAAAGCATTTTCGACAATCGCTTCCGTTATGTTGACGAATTGCGCAGAATGGGCGCGAATATCTCGGTTGAGGGAAGAGTTGCGGTCATAGAGGGAGTTGAAAAGCTTAAAGGCGCGCCCGTCAGAGCGACGGATTTGAGAGCGGGAGCGGCGCTTATAATTGCGGCTCTCGGCGCGGAAGGCACGTCTGAAATTTACGATATCTACCATATAGAGCGCGGATATGAAAATATGGAAATAAAGCTTCGCGACCTTGGCGCGGATATTAAAAAGGTTGACGAGCCCGATATTCCCGAAACGGAAACCAAACAGGCTATTTAAACGGAGATATTATGTCAAGAATTTATCCTATCTGCTCTTCGAGCGGCGGAAACTCAACATTTATCGGTACCCGCGGACACGGTATAATAGTGGACGCGGGCTGTTCTTTCAGAGCAATGAAAAACGCGCTTTCGCTTATTGACACAAGGCTTGACGAAAGCGGGGTAGAGGCGGTCTTTATTACGCATGAGCATATAGACCACATAAAGGGCGTAGAACAGCTCGTAAAGCAGACGAAGATACCTATCTTCGCTTCGTCGGGCACAATAAAGGCTCTGTTCCCGAACGGCACGGACGCAAGGGTTTTTGACGCAGGCGAGGGTTATCGCAGCGCGGATTTTGAGGTGAGCGCGTTTCGCACTTCTCACGACTGCGCGATGAGCGTGGGCTACAGGATACGTTTCGGAGAGGACACTTTCGGAGTTTGCACCGATACGGGATATGTGACCGCCGAGGCGGAAAAAGCGCTTTCGGGCTGTAAGACCGTACTGCTCGAAAGCAATTATGACGAAGAAATGCTGAGGAAAAATCTGAATTATCCTCCCGATTTAAAACGGAGAATTTCGGGAGAGTTCGGACATCTTTCAAACAAAGACTGCGCGGAGTTTGCTTTAAGGCTTGTTAAAAGCGGAACAAAGCATATCATTCTCGGTCATCTGTCCCGCGAAAACAATACTCCCAACACCGCAAAGTCTTGCGTAGAAAATTATCTTTCGGAAAACGGCTTTACAGCCGAGCGCGATTATACGCTTTTTGTCGCTCCCGTAACTACCGCGGGAGAATACATAGCTGTATGAGGTGATTTTATGTCTGAAGAACAAGCGAAAACTTCCGACGTTGTAAAGATGTGGTTTCTGTTTTTGTATTTTATTATACTGACAGTTGAAAGAGTAATAAGCCTTATAGATGTTTTTATGGGCGATTTTTCAAAGTACGACGCGCTCGACTGGTATATGACGGCGCTTACGCTGTTTGCGGTATTCGGCGCATATATTTTTATGATAACGCGCTGCGAGCTTTTTGTAAAACGTTATAATCATGGAAAGATCGCCGCTTCGCCCGTTGTTTCCCGAAAGAATTTCGGCAGGCTGTCAATTGCCGCGGGCATACTTCTGCTCGGGGGAATGGTCCATACAAACGGCACTATCCCGCCGATACAGTTTGCGAGCTACGGAATGATACTTGTTTCAATGGCGATACATACCGCCCGGCAGGTAAAAGCACACGGCGGCGCTCTTACGAAATGGCTTTCATTTGCATATATTGTCGCATTTTCAATGGCGATACCCGTTGTCTATCATTCGACTATAGAATTGTCATGGTTGTTTATCCCGCTTGAATGTCTGGTGTCGGCGGCGCTTGTTGTATTGTTCACATCAATGCTCAAAAACTTTTACGAGGGCGATGGAGAATACGGCTTTTCGCTGCTTACTTTTCTGATAATGGTCATAGGAGACGCAGCGGTCGTTATTTTGAGGTGGAATGAAGAAATAAATTTCTTTGTATTGATATTTGCAAGCGTCACGACGGTATTGTGGATAATAGGACGAGTATTGAAATTAAAAAAAGCAAAATAAAACGCAAGCGTAAATTTTAAGCGCGGGAATGAAAGTAGTTTCCGCGCTTATTTTTTTGGTAAAAATTTTGTTCATAAAGGTTGACAGAAAGTATAATTTGTGTTACAATTTATATGAAATGTTTTAAGATTGAGTTCCGTTTGTTATAAAGGAGGAACAGATATGAGGAGGTTTGTTATGGTTTGCGGAAAATGCGGCGCGTCTATGCCCGATGACGCTGTATATTGTATGAAATGCGGAGAAAAGCTCGAAGATGAAAGAAAATGTCCGAACTGCGGAAACGGCGTTCCCGACGGGGCAAAATTCTGCTTTATGTGCGGAAAGAAGCTTTCGCTCGCGTTCGAGGTATCTCCCGTTACTGATTTTGAATACAGAAAAAACGACAGCGGAGTAGTTACTATCAGAAAGTATAAGGGAAATTCGGAGCATGTTGTCGTACCCGAGGAAATTGAAAATGCGCCTGTTACAAAGATCGGCGTGGATACGTTCAACGGCTGCGGGAGGATAGTGACGATAAATCTTCCGAAGAGCGTGCTTGAGATAGGAAATTCGTTCTGTTCGGGGTGCGTGAGCCTTACGAGCATAAACATTCCCGACGGCGTTATGGAGATAGGGGATTATGCGTTTTACGAGTGCACGAGACTTGCGAGCATAATAATTCCCGATACGGCGGCGAAGATAGGAAACAAGGCGTTTTATAACTGCCGAGATCTTGCAAGCGTTGTTCTTCCGAAAGGGCTTACCGAAATAGGGAATGACGCGTTTAACGGCTGCGGTAGGATAACGAGCCTAAGGCTTCCCGAGAGCGTGGAGAAGATAGGCACAAGGGCGTTCAGCGGCTGTGCAAAGCTGGAGAATATAATTATTCCCGACGGGGTGGAAGAGATAGGCGTAGGAACATTTGCGGATTGCAGGTCGCTTAGGTTTGTGCTTATTCCCGACAGCGTAAAGAAGATATTCGGGGGCGACCTTTCGCAGAGCGCGGCGTTCAGGGGCTGCGAGAACATATCTGCGGAGTATAAGGGAAAAATTTACGATTATGAGCATATCTACGATCTTTATAACGCGGTCAATTCTTCGGGGGATAGTGAGGAGCACGACTAGGGGCAAGAAGCTGTTTTGAGCGGCGAAGCGCTGCTAGAGGCTAGAGGCTAGAGGTTAGAGGCAAGAGGCTAGAAACTGTTTTGAGCGGCAAACAACGTTTGACATCAAAACCACACAACGGGCGGCGGCATTGAAGTTTTTTGAAGGAAAGTCCAGAGAGGAAACTTTTTTTCAAAAAAGTTTCCTCTCTGGTGGGGGAGCGGGGGCAAAGCCCCCGCAATCCGCAATTAGCGCTAAAGGGTGCGGGGAAAACAAGAGTTTTCCCCGCATTGCCTTTTCAAAGCCGTGCTTTGAAAAGGCAATCCTAAGAGAGGTGACGAGCGGGGAAAACTTTAAAAATGAATTTACATTTGAGCGTGAAAGAAAGAGCGTTAAGGTTTTTCAAAAGTGATAAATGAGCGAACCTTTTTGCGGCTTTGCTCCTATAAATCAAAACCACAAATTAAACAGCGAATTTGCTTTCCCGCTCTAAGGTTTTTCATTCTTAAAGCTCATTTCCGCTCAAAACATCTTTGTAAGATTGCCGTATTCAAAACTTCGTTTTGAATACGGCAATGTGGGGAAAACTCTTGTTTTCCCCACACCCTTTAGCGCCTCGCTTCGTTATTTCGCGGCTTCGCCGCGACCAAAGGGGAAAAATTTTTTGAAAAAAATTTTTCCCCTCTGGACTCCCTTTTCAAAAAACTTTCGTGCGCCCGCCCGTTAGGCGGTTTTAAAATTGAAAGCACTTCGCCGCTCAAATCATATTCTAACTTCTAAAAGGTTCGGACTAACCCCTTTTCGTCAAATTGCCCATAAAACCGTTTGAAATTTTGTTTGATTATTTTCCGCGGGAAACGTTTACGGGGACTTGTAATTATGAAAATAATGGAGTATAATTTAAGTTAGGGTATTGTTGTTATGACGATACAAATAACAATGAAAGGGAATGAAATTTATGAAATTCGGACATTTCGATGACGCCGCAAAGGAATACGTCATCACCTCCCCCCGCACTCCCTATCCGTGGATAAACTACCTCGGAACTCAGGGCTTCTTCTCGCTTATTTCAAATACAGCAGGAGGCTACAGCTTCTATAAGGACGCAAGGCTTCGCAGGATCACCCGCTACCGTTACAATAATGTACCCGTAGATATGGGCGGAAGATATTTCTATATCAAGGACGGCGATACCGTATGGAACCCCGGCTGGAGCCCCGTAAAGACCGAGCTCGACAGCTATGAGTGCCGCCACGGCTTGGGATATACCATAATCACAGGCAAGAAAAACGGCGTAAAGGCTTCCGTAAAATTCTTTGTTCCCCAGGATTTCAACGGCGAAGTCCAAAAAGTTACCATAACAAACGAAAGCACGGAAAAGAAATCTCTTAAACTTACGAGCTTTCTCGAGTGGTGCCTCTGGGACGCTAACGACGATACAACAAACTTCCAGAGAAACTTTAATACGGGCGAAGTCGAAATACAAGGTTCTACTATCTATCATAAGACCGAGTATAAAGAGCGCCGCGACCATTTCGCTTTCTATACCGTAAACGTTCCCGTACAAGGCTTTGACACCGACCGCGAGAGCTTTTTGGGTCTGTACAACGGTTTTGAGCGCCCCGACGCTGTTTTTGAGGGCAAGCCGAGAAATTCCGTTGCCGAGGGCTGGAGCCCGATCGCTTCGCATTATATCGAGCTTGAACTTGAACCGAACGAAACCAAAGAGCTTGTGTTCTGCTTAGGTTATGTTGAAATGCCCGCAGATGAAAAATTCGACAAGAGCGGAAATTACGACGGCATTATCGCAAGCTATACCACGGACGGCGTTGGAAATAAAAAGCCGCTTTATAATGTTATTAACAAGAAAAAGGCTCTCGAAATGATAGAGCTTTGCAATACTCCCGAAAAGGCGGACAAGCTCTTTGAGAGCCTTCAGGAATACTGGAGCAAGCTCCTCACGCAGTACAGCGTATCTTCTCCCGATGAGAAGGTAAACCGCATGGTAAATATCTGGAACCAGTATCAGTGTATGGTAACCTTTAATATGTCGCGTTCGGCTTCTTATTTCGAAAGCGGCATTGGCAGAGGAATGGGCTTCCGCGACAGCAACCAAGATCTTTTGGGATTTGTTCACCAGATACCCGAAAGAGCAAGAGAGCGCCTTATGGATCTTGCCGCGACAATGCTCGAAGACGGCGGCGCTTATCACCAATACCAGCCGCTCACCAAAATGGGCAACCACGAGCTTGGTTCTAACTTCAACGACGACCCGCTTTGGATGATACTTGCCGTTGCACAGTATATAAAGGAAACGGGCGATGTTTCCATTCTCGATGAAAAAGTTCCTTATGAAAACAAGGCGGAGCTTGCCGATACAATGCTCGACCACTGCAAGAGAGCGTTTAACCATGTTTGCCGCAAGATAGGTCCTCACGGACTTCCGCTTTCGGGAAGAGCCGACTGGAACGACTGTTTGAACCTTTCGTGCTTCTCCGATAAGCCCGGCGAGAGCTTTCAGACCTATAACAACAAGGACATTTTCCCCGACCCGCCTTATTATTCACAAAAGGCAGAAAGCGTTATGATAGCGGGAATGTTCTGCTTTATCGGTCCCGAATATCCCGCAATGTGCAGATTAAAAGGCGATGAAGCCGAAGCACAGCGCGCAGAAGCCGAAATTGAAAAAATGCGCAAGAATACCGTTGATTTCGGATATGACGGAGAATGGTTCCTGCGTGCATACGACCACAACGGAAACAAGGTCGGCTCTCACGAAAACGACGAGGGCAAGATATTTATCGAGCCGCAGGGCTGGTGCGTTCTTGCGGGACTTGGAAAAGAACAGGGCTTCGATATAAAGACGCTCGAAAGCGTAGACAAGTATCTTAATTCCGAGCACGGACTTGTCCTCAACAATCCCGCGTTTACGACCTATAAGATAGAATACGGAGAGATCTCTACTTATCCGGGCGGTTACAAAGAAAACGCAGGCGTTTTCTGCCACAACAATGCTTGGATAATCTGCGCCGAAGCAGCCGTAGGACACGGCGACAAGGCGTTTGAGTATTACTCAAAAATCGCTCCCGCGTTCCGCGAGGAAAAGAGCGATCTTCACAGAACAGAGCCGTATGTATACGCGCAGATGATAGCAGGTAAGGACGGTAAGCGCCACGGCGAGGCTAAAAACTCCTGGCTCACGGGAACGGCTGCTTGGAACTTTGTTGCGATATCGCAGTACATTCTCGGCGTAAAGCCGCAGTATGACGGACTTAAAATTGACCCGTCGATACCTCACGAGTGGGAAGGCTTTAAGATCTCGCGTCAGTTCAGAGGAGCAACGTATAACATCGAGGTACAAAACCCGAACCGCGTTTGCTCGGGCGTTAAGTCCTTGACAGTCGACGGACAGGAGATAGACGGAAACGTTATCCCCGCGCAGAACGGCGGAGTTCACGAAGTAAAGGTAGTTCTCGGTTAAACATGTTTAAATAATCAAGAGAGCGGTTGGAAACAGCCGCTCTATCTTATTGAAAAATTTCACTTTAATATTTGTTGACAACATAGAAAAACTCTGTTATAATAAAAAGAGATGTGTTATTGATCGGAGGTGTGTTGGAGTGAAAATGCGCAAAAAGACGGTAGTTTTGATTTTATGCGCGGCATTGCTCTGCACAGGTTGCCAACGGCATTTTGAAAACCTCGGAGACCCGCCTTTTGAGGAAGAACCGATAATCAACAGCGAGCCTTTCGGCATAAGCGGCAGTTATTCTGATTATTCATCTTCCGAAAGTCAAAGCGCATTTGTTGATAATTCAAGTTTACCTTCCGAAAGTCAAAGTTCATCTATTGACAGTTCAATTTCATCTTCAGATAATTCAAGTTCATCATCAAGTAAACCCGCTTCATCATCGAGTAAACCCGCCTCATCATCAAGCAAACCCGCTTCATCATCAAGCAAACCCGCCTCATCATCAAGCAAGCCCGCTTCATCATCAAGCAAACCCGCTTCATCATCAAGCAAACCCGCTTCATCATCAAGCAAGCCCGCTTCATCATCAAGCAAACCCGCTTCATCATCAAGCAAGCCCGCTTCATCATCAAGCAAGCCTGCTTCCTCATCAAGCAAGCCTGCTTCCTCATCAAGCAAGCCCGCTTCATCATCAAACAAGCCTGCTTCCTCGTCGACAACTAAGCCCGCGTATAATCAGCGCGCTATGACCGCGGCGGAAAAGGCATATAGCGAAGAAGTGTTCTCGCTTATAAATGACATTCGCAGGGAAAACGGACTTCCCGAGTTTAAGAGGCTCGATACGCTGGACGAAATTGCGGCGCTGCGTGCTTGGGAGAATACTGTTCTGTACGGGCATACGCGCCCCGATGGAAGACGAGGTTTTACCGCGCTTGACGATTATGGACTTAAACACAGAAATTACGCGGAAAATGTCGCGGCAGGTTATAGAACTCCCGCAGATGTTGTAAAAGCCTGGATGAACAGCGAGGGACACCGCGCTAATATTTTAAACCCCGATCTTGAATATCTCGGAATAGGATATTATCTTGAAAAAGGCGAAAGCGGATTTAGCTGTTATTGGGCGCAGATGTTCTACACTCCGAGCAAAAGATAAAAAATAGCTGTCGGTAGTAATTAGACCGACAGCTTTTTTAGAGGTAAGAAATAAGATGTAAGAGGTAAGAAATTCGGGGAACTTTTTGTGGAAAAAGTTGTTTGGCTTTCAGAGAAAAAAGCTGTCGGTTTAATTGCCGACAGCATCAGACTGTAGAGAAAGCCCCAGATACTAGGAAGCAGCCCTGCGGACTAGGCTTTGTGCCTGCCGCAGGGCTGCTGACGAAGTAGATGGGGCTTTATATACAGTCTGATTTATTTGTTACCGAAAAATTTTTTCAGCTTATGTTCGGTGCAGAGAATATTCACTAAAATCCCGCACGTCTGTAATACCGCAACTCCCGTCACCGTCCACGCAAACACGTTTTCTTCTAATCTTAGCAGAATGCCCGCAGCGCTTATTCCCGCCGACAAAACGAGTATAACGACATGAGTAAAAAACGTTGTCTTACCGAAATAAAACTGCGCGAACGCCCAGCTTTCGGGCGATCTTTGCGCGAGCTTTGATTTATAGGCAACCCCCATGTCCATATAATTCGGCGGCAATCTCCAGATAAGCCCCGCGACTATCATTACGGTTATAGGCTCTAGCAGCATACATACCCCACAAATTATATATTCGCCGATTTCATTCATCTTTCCCACTCTTCTTTCTATGCTTTACGCACTCCGTCAGCAAATACTCTATCTGCCCGTTTATCGAGCGGAAATCGTCCTCAGCCCACCTCGCAAGCTCCGCGTAGAGAGTAGGCGAGAGCCTGAGCGGAACTTGTTTTTTCTGCTCTTTTTCGGGCGTTTTGTTTTCGTTCAAGCTCTCCATTTCCTTTCTGTTTTGTTATTGTTTTTGACAACGCGATCTTTGTTGTCATTCGCTTTGTTTTTCATTCCCGCGCTTTTTCCTGCAAAGAAATACCGCAAACAGTATCAGCATTACGTCAATTGCCGCAATTATTGCATAGACGACAGCTATTGACTTAATTATTCCGACCTGATACATCGCCGCGCCCGTGTCAATCAGCGCGTGAAGTATTATTGCGGCAGGGAAGAGCAGGTGCTTCTTCTTGCTCACGCTTTTTGCAACAATGACTGATAAACAAACGTGCGCGGTCATTGCCAGAAGGCGCTCGAACAGCGAAATCGCTCCGAGAGCGGGTGTTATTCCCGCAATTGCAGTAAGCTGGGCGGTGAGCTGTTCTTTAATATCTGCTCCCGCGCCCGAAAGCTCAACAAACTTGTCAAATCCCATTGAGTTTACGGTCACGGCAATTGCAGCATACGAAATGAAATTCAATCCTATAAGTATCGCACATTCCGCGCCGCCATGACCTAATCCCCCTAAAATTGCCGTCTGCGTGTTCAGCTTTTTCTTAAAAAGCAGGCAGGCGAGAAACCGCCCCGTTTCCTCGAAAATTCCCGCCGCAAGCGCGCCGTAAATCACATAACCGACCGTCGATTTTCCGACTATCGGCAGCATAACCGCGTGCAGGAGCTGTTCAAGAATTAAAGCAAACAGCACGAACACTCCCGCTCCCACCGCCGCAGACGGCTTCCATGCTTCTTTTAATTTTTTGCAGCCTATAACGATAAGCGCCACGGGAAGCAGTATCCCCACCGCCCCGCATACCGCGAGCGTTATAATTACGTCATTTGAAAAGGACATTTTCAGAACCTCCGTTTATCAGTAAATAGAACCGCTGTTTACAATAGGCTGAGCGTCTTTGTTGCCGCAGAGAACGACAAGCAAGTTGCTCACCATTTGCGCCTTGCGTTCTTCGTCAAGCTCGCAGACATTGCTTTCCGAGAGCTTTTGCAGAGCCATTTCTACCATTCCGACAGCGCCGTCTACTATCTTCTGGCGCGCTTCGATAATTGCCGTAGCCTGCTGGCGCTGGAGCATTGCCGCGGCTATCTCCTGCGCATAAGCGAGGTGCGTTATCCTTGCTTCGATTATCTCCAAACCCGCTACTTCAACGCGCTCTTGGAGAAGCGCTTTCAGTTTTTCGGAAACCTCCGTAGACGAGCCGCGAAGCGTTTTCTCGTCGGTGTCGGTGCTGTCATACGGGTACAGCCTTGCGATGTCGCGAAGCGTAGAGTCCGCCTGAATAGACAGGAATGATATAAAGTTATCGACATTGAAAACCGCCTTTGCGGTATTTACAACGCGCCATGTGACCATAATTCCCACTTCAATGGGATTTCCCAAAAGGTCGTTTATTTTCTGCTTTTTATTGTCATGGGTCATGGTTTTGAGCGAGATCTTTCTGTTGAACTGCTGATTGTAAATCATTCCGTTTGCAATTATGGGCGCGTCACCCGTGGCTTTCGGAGCAACGGGCACGGCGAAAATGTTCACAAAATAAAAGCCCTCTTTTTTTATCGTACCTATATACTTTCCGAAAAGCGTAAACACAAGCGCCTCATTCGGACGGATTATTTTAAGCCCCAAAAACAGCGCCCAGCCAAACGCAAGCCAGATAATGCACACCGTCATAATAAAACAACCCAAAACGCTCTCGCCGCCTGAACTGTCGAGCAACATTGCCGCGAATATCACACCGCCTATTGCGCATAAATACAGCGCTATGGTAAGTATCAACACCGCCCAGCCGCTTTTTGCCTTAAGCTCTTTTTCCTCGTAGATCATAGTTTTCTTTTCCATAAGTACCCTCCTACCTTCTCTCTATTTCAATCTGATATCAAATTGATATCTTAATAATATTATACATTGTATTTTAAATTTTGTCAATATAATTTTAAAATTTTTTTCAATAATCTCTTGACAAACGGGAAAAATTGTGTTATCATACATTTGTAGCATAAACCTAGTATGTTAATAGGTAATACAAGCATAACCGCGCATTATTGCGGAGAATAAACATTGCCGAGCGCATTATTAAGAAAATGCCCGACAGTGCATTTCAAAGAGCGCGCGTTATGCCTTGCATTATTGAAATTAAAAGAAATGAGGAAAATTCTATGAGGCAAATTTATCTCGATAACGCCGCCACAACGCGCGTTAAAGAAGAAGTCCTTCGGGAAATGCTCCCGTTTTTTACAGAGGACTATGCAAACCCGTCGGCAATTTATTCTTTCGCGCAAAAGGCTTCTCTTGCGGTTGAGGACGCAAGGCGAAAAGCGGCGGAGCTTATCGGAGCAAATGCAAACGAAATTTATTTTACCGCGGGCGGCAGCGAGTCGGACAACTGGGCGCTTAAATCCGCCGCGGAGGCCTATAATTCAAAAGGTAAGCATATCATAACGAGCGCAATAGAACATCATGCAATTCTTCATACCTACAACTATCTTGAAAAACAGGGGTATGAGGTGACCTATCTCAAAGTGGACGAATACGGTAGAATTTCGCTCGAGGAGTTAAAAAAAGCCGTTCGCCCCGATACAATACTGATAAGCATTATGACCGCGAACAATGAGATAGGAACTATCGAGCCGATAAAGGAAATAGGCAGGATAGCGCACGAAAACGGCGTTTTGTTCCATACGGACGCTGTCCAGGCATACGGGCATATACCGATAGACGTAAACGAGATGAATATAGATATGCTTTCCGCAAGCGGGCATAAGCTCGGCGGTCCTAAAGGCACGGGGCTTTTGTATATCCGAAAGGGCGTAAAGATACGCTCGTTTATCCATGGCGGCGCACAGGAAAGAAACAGGCGCGCGGGAACGCTGAACACTGCGGGCATAGTAGGACTTGGAAAAGCCGCGGAGCTTGCTAAAGCGCAAATGCAAAACAGAGCGGAATATGAAACAAAGCTAAGAGATCACCTCATTTCCCGCGTGCTTTCCGAGATACCGTATTCAAGGCTGAACGGCGACCCGAAAGACCGACTTCCGAATAATGCGAACTTCTGCTTTCGGTTTATTGAGGGAGAATCAATGCTGATAATGCTCGACAGGCTCGGAATATACGCTTCGAGCGGATCTGCGTGTACGTCGGGTTCTCTCGACCCGTCGCATGTTCTTCTTGCCATAGGGCTTCCGCATGAAATAGCGCACGGCTCTTTGAGGCTTACGCTCTCCGAGGAAACGACCTTAGAGGATATCGACTATACCGTAGACGAGCTAAAAGGCATTATAAAAAGACTTCGCGATATGTCGCCGCTCTATGCGGACTTTATTTCAAATAAGAAAGGGGCATAAACTTATGTACAGTGAAAAGGTAATGGATCATTTTACAAATCCGAGAAATGTCGGAGAGATCGAAAACGCGAGCGGCGTAGGAACGGTCGGAAACGCAAAGTGCGGGGATATTATGAGGATATATCTCGACATTGACGACGACGGGATAATAAAGGACGTAAAGTTCAAAACGTTCGGCTGCGGGGCGGCTGTCGCTACCAGCAGTATGGCGACGGAGCTCGTAAAGGGAAAGAATGTACAGCAGGCTCTCGAAGTCACAAACAAAGCCGTTATGGAAGCGCTAGACGGTCTGCCGCCCGTAAAGGTGCACTGTTCGCTTCTTGCGGAAGAAGCGATACACGCGGCTTTGTGGGATTATGCACAGAAAAAGGGGATAAAGATAGAGGGTTTGGAAAAGCCGCCGCAGGATATAGCCGAAATAGTTGAAGAAGAGGATTATTAAGGCTGTCGATAAAGCCTCGGATATGTCGCAGTGTTCTGTATGAACAATGCGCTATCCGAGGCTTTTGTTCATTTTTTATTGTCAATATTCTGTTTATTGTATTGTAGCTAATGAACAAAAATCGGCAATAAATTTTGGCAAAAATTAACGATGATTTTTCGGGCAAAATCGGGTATAATGTTCATAGTAGATAATTGTATGAACAGGTGATAAGATATGCCCGAAAAAATTTATATAGCCATAGACTTAAAATCGTTCTATGCGTCGGTAGAGTGCGTAGAACGCGGACTTGACGCGCTTTTGACAAACCTTGTGGTAGCAGACGCAAGCAGGACGGAAAAAACCATCTGCCTTGCGGTATCTCCGTCTCTTAAAGAATACGGCATACCCGGGCGACCGCGCCTTTTCGAGGTCGTGAGCAAGGTGCGCGAAATAAACGCCGCCCGAAAAAGGCAAACTCCCGGAAAGATGTTTTCCGGAAAGTCGGTCTTTAAAAAAGAGCTGGAGCAAAATAAGTTCCTCGCGGTAGACTATATTGTCGCGCCGCCCAGAATGTCGCTTTATATCGACTACAGCACGAGGATATACGACATCTATCTTCGCTATATTGCTCCCGAAAATATCCATGTTTATTCTGTGGACGAAGTGTTTATTGACGCTACGAGTTATCTTAAAACTTATAAAAAAACGCCGCGCGAGCTCGCGATGATGCTTGTAAATGAAGTGTATAGGGAAACGGGCATAACCGCAACTGCGGGCATAGGAACAAATCTCTATCTCGCAAAGGTGGCTATGGATATAGTCGCAAAGCATATCCCCGCAGACAAAAACGGCGTAAGGATAGCAAAACTCACCGAAATGAGCTATCGCAGAATGATGTGGGAGCATAAGCCCCTGACGGATTTCTGGCGCATAGGACGCGGAACGGCGAACGCTCTCGAAAGAAACGGAATGTTTACAATGGGCGACGTCGCGCGCAGGTCCTTGGAGGATTATGGGCTTTTCTTAAAGCTGTTCGGCGTAAACGGCGAGCTTGTGGTAGACCATGCGTGGGGCGAAGAACCCTGTACCATTGAGGACATAAAAGCCTATAAGCCGCGTTCTTCATGTCTTAGCAGCGGGCAGGTATTAAGCGAGCCTTATCCTTATGAGAAAGCGAAGATGATAGTCTGCGAAATGGCTGACGATATTGCCACAGACCTTGTGGAAAAGCGCCTTATAACGGGAAAACTGACGCTCACTATCGGCTATGATACAGAAAATGTTTCCGACCTTTATGGCGGGGAATATACGTTCGATCTCTACGGCAGACCTATCCCCATTCACGCCCACGGAACGATAGACCTGCCGAGGATAACTTCTTCTTCAAGGCTTATAAAACAGGCGGCTCAGAGCCTTTTTGACAGGATAATAAACGAAAATTATACGGTGCGCAGGATAAACATAACCGCCTGTAATGTTGTTCCCGAAAGTTATGAGCATAATTTTTACGAACAACTTAACTTGTACAACGAAAATTCGGCTCCCTATGACGTTGACAGAGAGCGGAATATGCAGCGCGCAATAATAAGCATAAAGAAAAAATACGGCAAAAACGCCGTCATAAAGGCAATGGACCTTCAGGACGGCGCGACGCAAATAAGCCGAAATTCCCAAATCGGCGGGCATAAGGCGTGATAGGCAGTGTACAGTATACGCGTTGAACGCTTCGCGTGCAACGCTGTGTACAGTGTACAGTTTAGGTATCCGCCTTGCGGCGGATATTATTAGATTGTTATCGGACTGAAACGTTTTGAAATGTACCGTAACGATAGGCTCGTGTGCCTATCGTCTAAAAACAATCTAAATTTTATCCGCGAAGCGGACACCATAACTGACTACAGCGTTGCACGCGAAGCGTTCAATGCGTACACTGTACACTGTCAACTGCCAACAGGGCGAGAGTGTGTTATTTAAAGAAATAGCGTTTGAAAAGAACCACAATCGGATAAAATATCATTCCAAACTACGATAGTAGTATAAGTACATTTTCTGAACCGAATTTTCCAGAAAATAATAGTGCTTTATATACGGGATAAGAAGTATAAGAAACAGCGCTGTCAGTATCAGCATTCCTATCATTTTTGTGGACAGATAGATCGAAAGCCCTATAAGGAAAAATACCCCGAACGACATCGTTACAATAAGGTGTATAAGCCTTTCATGCTGATAGAATTTTATCCTCTGCAACAGCCGCAGACGAAATTTCTCATATTCTTCGGGAGTATGTTCGGTTTTGAAAAATTGTTCCAGAAGCGCCAGATATTCTTTAATTTGTTTCGTCATTTTCAAATTCCTCCAGCTTCTTTAATGCTTCTTCCCATTCCTTCATGGCGTTTTCCTGTTCGGCTTGAAGTTCGCTTATCTCGGTGTACAGCGACATTGTGCGCTCGTATTCTTCTGTAGAATTAAGTTCATTTGTCTTTTGTGAGATAAGAACGTCTATTTCTTCTATCCGCTTTTCAAGACGTGAAACTTTGGTATTAAGCTTTCTGCGTTCGCTTTCGCGCTCTTTCTTTTGCTTATAGTCAAGCGCGCTCTCCGAGAGTTTCGGTTTTTCCTCCGATACAGCGGTTTCTTCGCGGTTGTTTTCAAGATAGTAGTCGTAGTTTCCGAGGTAGTTTTTAGTGCCGTTTTCGGACAGCTTATAAACGCGGTCGGCAAGCTTGTTTATAAGATAACGGTCGTGGGAAATTATAAACAGCGTCCCATCATAGTTTAACAGCGCATTTTCGAGAGCCTCGCACGAGTTTATGTCCAGATGGTTTGTCGGCTCGTCAAGCAGCAGGAAATTCGCTCCCGAAAGCATTAGCTTTAATATCGCGACCCTCGCGCGCTCTCCACCCGAAAGCGCGCTTATTTTTTTGAAAACGTCGTCGCCCTTGAACAAAAAAGCCGCAAGCGCCGTTCTAACCGCCGTTTCGGTCATTGTCGGGTATTCGTCGTGTATTTCTTCCATTGCGGTCTTTTCTTCGTGAAGTCCGCGCTGTGCCTGGTCGAAATATCCGAACCTTACTCTTGCGCCGAATTTAAAGCTCCCTCTGTCGGGCGTATATTCCCCCGTGAGTATGCGGAAAAGAGAGGTCTTTCCCGAGCCGTTTGCGCCGATAAGAAAAACGCGTTCTCCTTTTTTTATGTCAAGATCTACATTTTTAAACAGCGTTTTCCCCTCAAACGAAAGCGATATATCCTTTGCTTCGAGAACGTCGTTTCCGCAGCCGTCGTCGCAGTGGAATGAAAACTTTATCGCCTCGGGAGCGTCTTCGGGCTTTTCGAGAGTTTTTTCTATCCTGTCTATCTGCTTTTGCTTAGAAGCGATAGTGACATAGTTGTGCGCCCGGTTCCAGCGCTTTTGTTGTTCAATTATTCCCTCAACGCGGTTTATTTCTTTCATCGCCGCTTCGTATTCTTTCAGACGGCGTTCGGCGTCCTCTTTTTTCAGTTCAAGAAACCGCGTGTAATTACCCTTATAGCTTCTTATCTTTTGATTTTCAAGCTCAATGGTGCGGTTCGTTATCTTGTCAAGAAAAAACCTGTCGTGCGAAATAACGATATAAGCGCCCTTATAATCAAGCAGGAACTTTTCAAGCCATTCGACCGATACAATGTCAAGGTGGTTTGTCGGCTCGTCAAGTAAAAGTAGATCAGCTTCCGATAAGAGCAGCTTTGCGAGTTGTAATTTAGAAAGCTGTCCGCCGCTCAGAACACTTGTTTTAAGCGAAAGATCACTTTCCGAAAACCCAAGTCCCATAAGCGCCGCAGAAGTTTTGCTTTTGTACACAAGCCCGCCGTTTCTCTCAAATTCTTCCGAAAGCCGCGTTTGTCTTTCTATCGTTTCTTCGCTGTGGTCGCCAAAGTCTATTCTGTCGTGGATACTCGCAAGCTCAAGCTCCATATCCTCAAGCTCGCTAAAAACAGTCAGCGCCTCATCAAACAGCGTCTTGTCGGTATTCTTGAAAGCAAACTGTTCCATAAACCCTATTTTACAGCCCGAAGCGGTAACTATCTCTCCCATATCGGGGGAGAGCTTTCCCGTTATAAGCTTTAAAAGCGTGGTTTTTCCGCTTCCGTTTACGCCCACAAAGCCTATTTTATCTTTTTCGTAAACCTCAAAGCTGACGTTTGAAAACAACGTCCTGTCCGCAAATGAAATCTCAATGTTGTTCAGTCCAAGCAGCATAATTCCACCGTTCAAACAAAAAGCACACCCTAACCTTTTTTGTCAGTATGTGCTTGTTGTAATGTTTTAAGCTTTTTTATCAGTTCTGTTTAAAGAGCTTTTCGGGAGAGTATTTCGTGTCTACAAGATACGCGTTCTTTTCGATCGAGTAGTTCTGCGCATAAACATCTAGGTAGTCGTTAAATTCGTCGCCCTTCATTTCGGTAAGAACAGACTCGTTGTTTTCTTCCTGCCAGTGGGTGTTCTTGGTGATGTCCCTGAGAACTACAACGTAAACGCAGCCGTCGTCCGAACTGGGGAATGTAACCGCTTTATCATAGACCGTGCTTGTGGTGATATAAGAAAGCAGGCTCTCGTCTATAGAAGAACTGTCGCCTTCCTTTTGGAAAACGCTGTAGGTGTCCTCGTCCTCAAGCTTTTCGACCTCGACCTCGTCTACCTTTTCTTTTACATATTCTTCGAGAGTTTTTCCTTCAACGGGGCTTTTGTTGTATTCTTCTGTTGCTTCTGCCTCTGCCATTTCCTGTTTGAAGAAAAGCTCACATTCATACTGAACGTCAATAAAGCTCTTTCCGTCGTTCAGCTCGTCGGCATAAGACTGGGCGATAGATTTAAGCTCGTCTATTCTCGCGGTGTCAGTCGTAACATCTCCGTTCTTCTCATTGTAGGGAATAGAGATTATCTGCGCCGAGGCATAGTTCTCTTTGATATAATCCAGAATATCCTTGTCGGCTACGGCTTTTTCTCCGTCTTTTCCGTACATCTGCATAAACAGCTTTGATTTAAGACTGTTTACTTCATACAAGAGCTTCATGGTCTCGCGCGAGATGCCTCTTTGCTCGTAGTATTCGCCGAGCGTGTTGAAACCGTAGTATAACTGATACAGATAGTTTTCCGTATCCCACATCTCTTTTATAACGTCGTTTATCTCGTTTATGTCGTCATCATCAAGCGTCACGCCTTTTTCAGCCGCCATTCTCTGAACGCCCACAAATTGTCTTATAAGCCTTAGTGTTTCGCTCTTTACCCAGTCCGAAGAAGATTTGTTTTCGATAGACTGAGTGAAGAAATCGAGCGAAGAACTGCTCGTAGCGGCGCTTGAAGAACTTGATGAAGAAGATGAAGACGATCCCGAGCTGCTCGAAGCGTTGTATATCTCGTTGAGCTTTTGGTTTGCGGTTTGATAAGCGTCCTGCTGGTAGTAGAGATAAACTCCGTTTTTAATGTCCATTCCGTCAACCTTCATGATATAACCGTTGTCGGCGCAGCCGCAGAGCGATAACGCGAGGGCTCCCGCCAGAACTCCGGCAAGTATCTTTTTGGTCATTTTTTTCATGGTGTATTCCTCCATAGTATTTAAAATACAAATTTATTTTTACACGAGCCGTTCTTTTTAGTAAATGTCTTCTGACGTGAACTGAACGGCGACAAGCGTGTTTTTGCCGTCATTACGGTCAATAATGTACTTCATTGTTTTTTCGGCTTCTGTTTCCAATCCCATATTTTCGGAAAGGAACAGCATTGCGGGCAGATAATATTCCACCGTCAGCGTATATCTCCCGCCGCTTTCCGTCATCTCGGTAATAACGGGAACATAGCTAAGATATCTAAGGTCTTTTCTGCAGGAGTATACATGCTTTTCCGAATCATAGACAAAGCTCATATCCGTCGCTCCGACCGACCTGTGGATAATGCTTTCGGACGAGCCGAAAATCTCCTTGCAAGCAAATTCAACATCATATTCCGAAATAATAAACTCTCCCGTTTCGGAAAGGTTATAATTAGAAGTGTCGTGATTTAGCAGAATATTCCAAATAGAACAGTTTATCTTCGAATAGTTTGAAAGCTCGTCATAGTTTTCAAACGGCGCTACATCGTTTCCCGCGACAGGGAGCAAAAACTTTGTAAACTCATCTTTGAGAGGGTCGTTGCTGACGGAGCTTTTTATTGAGTTTACCACAAAGACGACCGATGAAACAACGCCAATCGCCGCGAACAAAAATACCACTATCGCAAATGCAAAGTAAAACCTCTGCTTTTTGACGCTTTTCAGCTTTTCGGCATTTCTATCGGCAGCTTTCGGCAATTCAGTATTATCCTCGGCATTTTCTTCAACGGGAGCTGTTTTTCCCGAAGGCTTTTCTTCTGCCGCTTTGCTCTCGGAATTATCTTCAACGGGAACTGTTTCTTCCGAAGGCTTTTCTTCTGCCGCTTTGTCCTCGGAATTATCTTCAACGGGAGCTGTTTCTGCCGAAGGCTTTTCCTCTGCCGCTTTGTCCTCGGAATTATCTTCAACGGGAACTGTTTCTTCCGAAGGCTTTTCTTCTGCCGCTTTGTTCTCTGAATTATCTTCAACGGGAGTTGTTTCTTCCGAAGGCTTTTCCTCTGCCACTTTGCTCTCGGAATTATCTTCAACGGGAGCTGTTTCTTCGGGAACGTTGTTTTTTGCTGCTTCTGTTTTATTTTCAGACTTAGAAATAATTGTATTCCTTGCCTGAGGAGAACGGTTCGATTTGTTCTTCTTTTTCTTTGACATAAATTAACCTCTGATCTGTCCGCTGCCGCTTATAAGATACTTATACGAGGTAAGTTCCTTTAGCCCCATAGGACCGCGCGCGTGGAGCTTCTGGGTAGAAATGCCTATCTCTGCTCCAAGTCCGAACTCAAACCCGTCGGTAAATCTCGTAGAGGCGTTTACATAAACCGCCGCCGCGTCTACCTCGCTTTGGAATTTTTCGGCATTTTCGAGCGACTTTGTCACTATACATTCGCTGTGACCCGTGCCGAATCTGTTTATGTGCGCGACAGCCTCGTCTACACTGTCTACGACCTTTGACGAAAGTTTAAGATCAAGGAACTCCGCCGCATAATCCGTATCATCTGCGATTTTCTCAACACTTATGCACTTTGCCGTCTGCTCGTCGCCGACTATCTTGACTTTACCTTTCCAAAGCTCGTCCAGCTTTTTAAAGAACGCTTCGGCAATGTTCTTGTGTACAAGTATGCTTTCAATAGCATTGCATACCGAAGGGCGCCGGGTCTTGGCGTTGTTTACTATGTTCACCGCCATATCAAGGTCGGCGCTTTCGTCTACATAAACATGACAGTTTCCTTCGCCCGTCTGTATAACGGGGATAGTCGCCTTTTCAATTACGGTGTGTATAAGCCTTCCGCCGCCGCGCGGGATAAGAAGGTCGACATATTTATTGAGCCTCATAAGCTTTTCGGCGGTCTCGTGAGAAGTGTCCTCTACAAGCTGTACGCAGTTTTCATATTCACCGTATTTTGCTAAAACGCTCCTCATGATATTTACGAGAGCCTTGTTCGAGTTTATCGCGTCGGAGCCGCCGCGCAGAATGACCGCGCTCCCCGCCTTAAAGCAAAGCGCCGCCGCGTCTACCGTTACATTCGGTCTGCTCTCAAAAATAATTCCTATAACGCCGATAGGCACGCGCTTTTTTACTATCTTCAGACCGTTTTTAAGCTCGCCGCCGCCTATGACCTCGCCGATAGGGTCGTCAAGAGAAACGACCTTAATTACGCCTTCTGTCATTGCGTCAATGCACTTTTCGTTGAGCGTCAGCCTGTCCAGCATTGCTTCGCTCATTCCGTTTTTGCGGGCATTTTCAAGGTCGATGCCGTTAGCTTCTATTATAGCGTTTTTGTTTTCCGAAAGGTTCTTTGCTATTTCGCAGAGAATGTCGTTTTTAAGCCCCGCGTTCATTTTAGAAAGCAGGGGAGCGGCGTTCTTCGCGTTTTGTCCGAGTGTTTCAATATATTCCATGTTCCTGTCCTTTAAAAAATGTGCATTTTGCGTTTTCCGTTTCAAAAAGCTCGTATAAAATATGCGGGTCTTTGTTTCCGACAATTACAGTGTCAATTCCCGCTTCCGTGGCTATCTGAGCGGCTTCTATCTTTGTCAGCATACCGCCCGAGCCGAGTATACCGCCCGAGCCCTGCGCCATTGAGATTATTTCGGGGGTTATGCGGTCTACTTCGGGAATAAGCCTCGATGTGGGAAGCGACGGGTCATCGTCGTAAAGCCCGTCTACGTCTGTGAGAATAACGAGCAGGTCGGCTTTGCAGAGAGTAGCCACTATAGCCGAAAGCGTGTCGTTTTCGTCAAAGTCGAGCTGTTTTATAGACACAACGTCGTTTGCGTTTATGATAGGTATGACATTAAGTTCAAACAGCTTGTTGAATGTATTTATAACGTTGTTGCGGCGGGTCTCGTTGCTTATAACGTCGCGCGTCAGCAGAAGCTGCGCTACTTTGTGGTTATACTGTTCAAAGCTCTCGGAATAGAACTTCATAAGCTCGCTTTGCCCGATAGCCGCGCACGCCTGTTTAGAGGGGGTGTCTTTCGGTTTCTGGAGAAAACCGCCCTTTGCCGCGCCGACGCATTGCGCGCCGCTTGTGACGAAAATAATTTCCTTTCCCGAATTTTTAAGATCCGCCAAGACTTCGACAAGCTCGCGGCTTTTGCGGATATTAAGGTTTCCTGTTTCGGGATAAGCGAGAGTGCTGCTTCCTATTTTAATGACAACTCTTTTTCTGTCAGCAAAGCAAGGCATACCTATACCTACCTCATTTCAAATGAATATCATACAACTTTTATTATAACAAAATCTCCCTGAAATTTCAACACCTTCTGAAAAATTATCACGAAATTTTTATCTAAAAGATAAAATCCCGAATACCGCAAATGAAAATTTATGAAAAATAGATAAAAAACTACTTGCAAATTTATGAATTTTATGTTACAATTTAGAAGTTAGATACGTTATCTCGCCCTATCCCCCTAACCCCCTTCCCCGAAGGGGAAGGGGGGATAGTGCGGGGCGCTGGGCGCGCCCTGCGCCCGCCTGTTGATAGTTGACAGTATACAGGGTACAGTATTCAGAACAGCCGAAAAGCTGTTTGCTTAATAAACGCATAAAAAGACTGAGGTTTAAACTCTAGCCTCTAGCCTCTTGCCTCTAGTTTCTAGTTGGGCAGTTGACAGCAGACAGGGTACAGTATTCAGTAATAGCCGAAAAGCTGTTTGCTTAATAAACGCATAAAAAGGCTGAGGTTGAAATTCTTACCTCTTACATCTTACTTCTTACCTCTAGAAGGGGAAGGGGGTCAGGGGGATAGGGCGAGTAAACGTTATTTAGCAAAACAACGTAAAAAAACAAATAAGACTTTATATACAGTCTGATAAATTATAGGAGTTTTTCTAATGGACAATATTTGCGAACAGATAGTTGTAAAATCGAGGACGGGCAGCGACAGAATTAAAGCCGTGCTTGTTATAATGGGAATGGCGGTGCTTTCGGCGGTGCTGCTGTTTCTGGCGTTTATAACGGGGTTTCTTGTGTTTTTGCTTATTGCTATAGTGGGAGTTGTCGGGGGAGTTTATCTCTTAAACGGCATTGAAGTTGAATACGAGTATATCGTTACAAACAACGAGCTTGATATTGACAAGATAATAGGCAGAAGAACCAGAAAGCGTATGATAACCGTAGACCTTTCAAAAGCCGAGGACCTCTGCGTTTATAATGCCGAAAATGAACCCGAAGCCGACGCTACGGTATTCGCTACGACGGGGCTTGAAAAGGACGCTTATTATCTGTTTGTACAGCACAGCGATTACGGAAAGGTCGGCATTATTTTCAATCCCAATTCGAGGACAAGAGAAGCCATGATCCGTGAATTTCCTTATGCCCTTAAAACAAGACTTCAAAAGAGCGAAAATAATAGTGAAAACATTGACAATAAAAACGCCGACGGCGAAAAACAGTAAGTTAAATTTATAATGAACAAGCAATAGGAATTGCGGTTTTGCAATTCCTGTTTTTTTGAAAGAACATTAACGGGGAAGGAGCGGTATAATGAAACGTCTGACAATCAGCATGGCGGCTCACGTTGACGCGGGCAAGACCACTCTTTCCGAAGCGCTTTTGTTCTACGCGGGCGAGATAAGAAAGCGCGGGAGAGTTGATAACGGCGACGCATTTCTTGACACCGACTTGCAGGAGCGCCAAAGAGGTATAACCATTTTTTCAAAGCAGGCGGTATTAAGGCTTAGCGACGCGGAGTTTACGCTTTTAGACACGCCCGGCCACGCCGATTTTGCGGCGGACGCGGAGAGAGCGTTTGCGGTGTCGGATTGCGCGGTGCTTGTGATAAGCGGCATTGACGGAGTTCAGAGCAGAACTCGCACTATTATGAGCCTTTTGGAAAGAGCCGAACTTCCCGTGTTTACTTTTGTAAACAAAATGGACATTTCGTATAAAAACAAAGAGGAGCTTATCAAAGAGCTTCGCGCGCTCGACAGGCGCTTTGCCCATTTTTCGGACAATTTTTCGGAGAATATTTCAGAGACTGCCGCTGAGTATGACGAAGAATGTATGAACAGCTTTCTCGAAAGCGGAAAAGTGCCCGAAAGCAAAATTGCAAACGCCATAAGAAACAGAAAATTATTCCCCGTTATGTTCGGCTCGGCGCTTAAAAACGAGGGCGTAGAACAGTTTGCGGAGCTTTTAGCAAAATATGCCGTGCCGAAAGACATTTACGGCGGCTTTGCGGCGCAGGTCTTTAAAATAACATCCGACAAAAACGGCGTAAGAGAAACGCTTTTAAAGATAAACGGCGGTGAAATTCGCGTAAGGCAGGAGCTTGGCGGTGAGAAAATCAGTCAGCTCAGGATATACAGCGGCGCTAGATTTACTCCCGCAGAAGCGGCGTTTGCGGGGCAGGTCTGCGCTGTTACGGGGCTTTCAAAGACCTATGCGGGGCAGTGCTTTGGAGAGCAGAAGCCGCCAAAAGAACCGACCGTAAATGCCGCGCTTTGCTGTACGGTGCTTTTCGGCGGGGAAGTGAATATCCCCGACGCATATTCAAAGCTTAAAATTCTCGAAGAAGAAGACCCCCAGCTTCGGTTTTCTTTTGCACATGGTGAAATAAACGTCCGCGTTATGGGAGAGATACAGCTCGAAGTGCTGAAGAATATCATAAAGGAGCGTTTCGGGCTAAATGCAGAGTTCGGCGAGAGCAGGATAACCTACCTCGAAACAATAACCGCCCCCGTAGAGGGCGTTGGGCATTTCGAGCCGCTGCGTCACTATGCCGAGGTGCATTTGCTTTTAGAGCCGCTGCCGCAGGGGAGCGGGGTGGTGTTTGCGCGGGATTGCAATAATCTTGACGAAAATTGGCAAAGGCTCGTTATGTCCGTCCTGCGCGAAAAAACGCATATCGGCGTTCTTACGGGCTCGCCCATAACGGACATAAAGATGACCCTAAAATCGGGCAAAGCGCATTTAAAGCATACCGAGGGCGGCGATTTTCGCGAGGCGGCTTTAAGAGCCGTGCGGCAGGGTTTGGCTTCAGCAAGCTCACAGCTCTTAGAGCCGTTTTATGAGTTTACTCTGGAGATACCGCAGGCTTCCGTAGGGCGTGCGCTTTCCGACTTGCAAAGAATGGGTGCGGAATTTTCTTCTCCCGGATCTGCAGGCACGACAGGCTCGACCGCGCTTATTGAGGGAGTTTGCCCCGTTTCGGAAATGCGCGGCTATCAGAAAGAAATCATAGGCTATACTCACGGAGAGGGCAGGTTGTCCTGCATTATAAAGGGCTATCTTCCTTGTCATAATGCCGAGGAAGTAATAGAAAAAACAGGCTATGACTTTAACGCCGATGTGGAGGAGACCGCCGACAGCGTGTTCTGTTCTAATGGCGCGGGGCATATCGTAAAGTGGAATGAAGTGCCGAAGCATATGCACCTTGCGAGCATTTTCGCAAAGCCGCGCGAGGTGACCGAAACCGAGATAAACTCCTATAAAGCCCGCGTCGCTACGGACAAAGAGCTTATGGAAATTTTCGAGCGCACCTACGGGAAAATAAACAAGGGAAAGTCCGACAGGACAGCCATGCGCCGCGACAGGATTATCGAAAATGCAAAAGAAATAAAAAAGCCGCTAAAACTGAAAGAGTATCTTCTTGTAGACGGCTATAATATTATATTCGCGTGGGACGAGCTCAGGGAAATTGCTGAGCGTAATATGGACAGCGCGCGTTTAAAGCTGATAAATATTATGTGCAATTATCAAGCTTTTCGGCGCTGTGAGCTTATTCTTGTGTTCGACGCTTATCGCGTAAAGAGCGACAGGGAGATTGAAACTATAGGCGGGATAACCGTTGTTTATACCAAAGAAGCCGAGACTGCCGACGCGTTTATTGAAAAAACGGCGCACATCCTCGCAAGGGACAGGCATGTCAGAGTTGCCTCTGACGACAGAATTGAACAGGTCATTATTGCGGGCGGTGGAGCGGAGCGCGTTTCTGCGGAGATATTCAGACTTGAAACAAAAGAAGTTGAACGGTCGATAAGGGATATTCTTGAAAATCTAAACAAATGAGGGAATTATGGACATTGAGCCTATCGCGCATATTGAAAACGATTATAAGGAAAAGTTCGGGATACCGCGCCAGAGCGGCATTGTCGAGCTTAGTTCAAGGATAGTTTTCGAGCCTGAATTTTGTGACAAGAACGCTCTGCGGGGCTTGTCCGAATTTACACACATCTGGCTTATATGGGGATTTTCCGAGGCGAACTTGAGCGGATTTTCGCCGACTGTCAGACCGCCGAGACTTGGCGGGAATGTGAGAAAAGGCGTATTTGCAACGCGCTCGCCGTTTCGACCTAATGCTCTGGGGCTGAGCGCGGTGAAGATAGTGGAGATATGCGGCGATTGTTCAATTATTGTAAGCGGAGCGGATCTTATGAACGGAACGCCTGTTTACGATATAAAGCCGTATCTGCCATATACGGACAGTATTCCCGAAGCGTCAAACGGCTGGGCGGAGGAGTTTGTAGGGAAGACGTCGGAGGTCGATTTTCCGAGGGAGCTGCTTTTGAAGATACCCGAAGAAAAGAGAAAAGGTCTTATGCAGATACTTGCACAAGACCCGCGCCCGCAGTATCAGGACGACCCCGAGCGTGTTTATACAATGTCGTTTGGAGAATATGAGGTGAGCTTTCGCGCAGAGGGGGATACTATTGTAGTGACCGACATAAGCAGAAATAAGTTTTGAGCGGCGAACAACGTATGACTTACAAAAAACTTAACGGGCGGGCGCACGAAAGTTTTTTGAAAAGGGATTCCAAAGGGAAAAAATTTTTTTCAAAAAATTTTTGCCCTTTGGCGGGGGTACG
>CANQFZ010000025.1 GCA_947600065.1 uncultured Clostridia bacterium
CGCCGCGACCAAAGGGAAAAACTTTTTTGACAAAAAAGTTTTTCCCTCTGGACTTCCTTTTCAAAAAACTTTCGTGCGCCGCCCGTTAGGTGGTTTTAAAAGAATGAGTGCTTCGCCGCTCAAAACAGCTTCTAACCTCTTATTTCTTACCTCTTATCTCTAAAAGGAGTGATCCATATGAACGCTGACTGTACCATAATCTGCGGCGCGCCTTGCGGTGCGCTTGAAAAAGAACTTGTAAGCGGGTTTGTTATTGCCGCGGACAAAGGACTTGAATATGCACTTAAGGCGGGAATTGTCCCCGATTTATGCGTTGGCGATTTTGACAGCGCAAAGTGTGATGTTCCCGAAAATGTCGAATGCATAAGGGCTGTTCCCGAAAAGGACGACACCGACGCGATACTTGCGGCGAATGTTGCGATTGAGCGAGGATTTAAGGAACTGCGGTTTTTGTGCGCCTTGGGCGGACGGCTGGGGCATACGCTCGCAAATATCCAAATGCTCTACGGTCTCAAAAAACGCGGCATTGACGCGGAAATGTACGGCGAACACGAGCGCGTCGAAATTCTCCTGAATGAAACAAAGCGCTTTAAACGCTTTGACGGTTATCTCTCGGTTTTCGCGTATGAAAATACAGCTCAGATAACCGAGCGCGGCGTTAAATATCAAACGCAAGACCGCATTTTCAAAAGCGACTATCCGCTCGGAGTAAGCAATGAAATTACCGAAGAATTTGCGGAGATAAAAGTTAAAGGCTGTGCAATAATTGTTGAAGAATACGGAGAATAAGCCATGAAATTTATGATAGCGTCCGACATTCACGGGTCGGCATATTGGTGCAATAAAATGCTCGAAGCATATAAAGGCGAAAGGGCGGACAGGATTTTACTGCTCGGAGATTTGCTCTATCACGGACCCAGAAACGACCTGCCGAAGGAATACGCTCCGAAGCTTGTCATTGAAATGCTGAACGGTATAAGAAACGAAATTCTCTGCGTAAAAGGAAACTGCGAAGCGGAAGTTGACCAAATGGTTCTTAAATTCCCCGTGCTTGCGGAATACGCGCTGATAAGCGCAGAGGGCGCGGAGATATTCATGACCCACGGGCATAATTTTAACGAGGAAAACCTGCCGCCGCTTAAAACCAAAGACATACTGCTTTGCGGACACACGCACATTCCCGCGTGCAATATTCACGAAAGCTATGTTTATATGAACCCGGGCTCGGTGTCATTGCCGAAAAACGGCAGCGCGAACGGATATATGACGCTTGAAGGCGGGCGGTTTTTATGGAAGAATTTTGACGGAGAAGTGACAAACAGCTATGAAATTCGGTAAAATGATAAAAAAAATCGCGCTTGTTACAGCGGCGATCTTCTGTATTTTTACGCTCGGCGGGTGTGAGAGCTTTACCGAACAAGGCGAAACAGTATCGCCGCCGTTTTTTACAGTTCGTGATGAAAACACAGGCGGCGTTGTTTATATGCTCGGGACAATGCACGTCGCAGAAAACGGCGTTCGATACCCCGAAGAAATTTATGAAGCAATTGACGAATGTTCAACAGTGGCTGTTGAAGTCGACCTTATCGCCCTTGACAAAAACCAAAACGAAGTTAATGAAGCAATGACGCTTCTTGAATGTAAATCGGGAACAACCGCCGACATTCTGGGAGAGGACTATGGAAAAATAAAAGCGTTCTTTCTTGAAAAAGGGCTTTATAACGCGGCTTATGACAGGTATCTCCCCACGGTCTGGAGTTCGATGCTTTCAAACAAAATAGCCTCCGACTGCGGATATTATGCCGAAAACGGAACAGACCGCGCGGTCATTGAGTACGCAATGAAGAAAAACAAAAACATCTTCGAGTTTGAAAGTATTTTTGAGCAATATAAAATGAACTCCGAGGAGAGCTATGCGCTACAGACCTTCGCGCTGAAAGACGCGGCGGAAACCGACTATGATGACCAGCTTTCGGCAATGCGAGAGCTGTACAAGGCATGGAGCGAGGGAGATATTCCTGCGCTCGAAAAAATGCTCGAAAGCGACAGTATCCCCGAAGAATTAAGTAGCGACTACGCCGACTATTATGCGGCAATGTACACAAACCGCCAGGAGAAAATGGCAAAGCAAATATCCGAATGGCTCGAAAACGGCGAAAAGGTTTTTGTTGCGGTAGGCGCAATGCATTTCGCGGCAACGCCCGATATACTTGATTTTTTAGGGGAAGGGTAACCGTTTTCAGCTTAGGCTGTTTTGATTCTGCTTAAACGTAATATTGCAAGCTGATAATTTGCTTTTAAGATCGTCAACCGCTTCTTGCTGAACAGGATTTTGCGACAGGTCGAGTACAGTGAGAGAAACAGCTTTTTCAAGCGGACTGAGGTCGGTTATTTTGTTTTTAGCGGCTAATAAATAAGTGAGTTTTCCGAGCGAAGACACGGGCGAAACGTCCGACACAAGGCAGTTGGTTATATCAAGATAACTAAGCTCCGATAGTCCGACAAGCGGCGAGAGGTCGGTTATCCGATTTGAGCCTAACTGAAGCTCCGTTATTTTTGTAAGATTTTCAAGCGGCTTTATGTCGCTTATTTTATTATTGCCGAGGTCCAGCAATGCAAGCTCTGAAAGTTCCGAAAGCGGAGTTATATCGCTTATTTCATTATAACTAAGGCTTAGCTCCGAAAGCTTTTTGAGATCAGAAAGGGGCGAGATGTCGGTTATATTGTTTATATAAATATTGAGAACTTCAAGCTCAGACAGTCCCGACAAAGGCGAGATGTCTGTTATTCCATTTGAATTTGCATGCAGCACACCAAGTTTTGAAAGCCCCGATAAAGGCGCAAGATTAGCTATATTATTCCCGCTGAAAGTTAGGTATAAAAGCTCTGAAAGCCCCGCTACGGGAGAAATGTCCTCAATGCCGTTTGAATCCATATCAAGCACTTCAAGGCTTTTAAGTGCTGAAAGCGGGGAGATATCGGTTATCAGGTTCATCTCAATGTCAAGCTCTAAAAGAGCTGAAAGCCCCGAAAGCGGAGTTAGGTCGCTTATTTCATTATAGCCGATGTCAAGGTATTCGAGCGCTTTAAGGTCTTTAAGGGGCGAAATGTCGGTTATCTTATTACTTCCGAGGTCAAGGGTCTTCAGCATAGAAAGCTTTGAAAGCGGGCTTATGTCGGTTATCTCATTTCCCGAAAGGGTAAGCTCTGAAAGTCCGCCGAGCTTTGAAAGGGGCGTTAGGTCATTCAGCTCGCACCTGTACAAAGTAAGCGACTGTAGATTTTCAAGCTTTCCGATGTTTTCAAGATCTGCCGCCGAAAGCTGTTCGCCGTATAAGTAAAGCTCGGTCGTGTATTCAATATCGTACTCTTCCCCGCATATTTCCGTTATGGGCAGAGGTTCTCCGAAAGGGTCGGTAATTACGCTGCCCGAAAAGCTTGAAAAACTTTCGGGCGGCGTTTTATTTTCACAGCCCGAAATGAGAAGTGCGGCGGCTGATAGCGCCGCTATAAATTTAATAGTAGTATTTTTGTTCATTTTGTTCACTTATCCACCGCAGCATTACAGCTTTATAAAAGCTTCATACTGTATAGAAAGCCCCAAGCGCCTACAGCGCCGATGGGGCTTTTATACTACAGTTTTATATTATTTCATTATTTGAGCTATAAGCTCCTTCAGACGGCTTACGGCGGTTTCGGGATCTAACTTTTCCGAAAGCGACTTGTCGCGAGAAGAAAGCTCGTAAACGCCCTCGTCGAGATTTCTGGGACTTACGACAACTCTCAGCGGCACTCCGAGCAGGTCTGCGTCGGAGAACATAACTCCCGCTCTTACGTTTCTGTCGTCGTAGATAACTTCTACTCCCGCGCTTTGCAGATCGCTGTAGAGCTTGTCGGCGGCTGTCCTTACGCGCTCGTCGTCTGACCTTACCGCGCAGAGATGAACCTGCCAGGGAGCTATAGCCATAGGCCAGATAGGTCCGTATTCGTCATGAGAGCTTTCCGCGACAGAAGCGGCAAGTCTGCCAACGCCTATTCCGTAACAGCCCATTATGGGCGTTTGCTCGTTTCCGTCCTTGTCGAGATAAGTCATCTTCATGGACTTTGTATACTTTGTGCCGAGCTGGAAGATGTTTCCGACTTCAATTCCGCGGGAAATTTTTATCGCCTTTTTGCCGCATTCGGGACAAATGCCGCCGTCAGCTATCTTCGCAAAATCGTGGTATTCGGCGTTTGGAACATCGCGCTTCATATCAAGACCCGTGAGGTGATATTCGTTTTTGTTCGCTCCGCAGGAAAGGTTGTTCGCATTTTCAAGAGACGAATCGTAAAGCACGGTATGATCGCCGTTTATCTTTAAGTTTACGGGTCCTATATATCCCGCGCACAGTCCGCATTCGTCCGTAATAACGGCGGGGTGGATATCGCAGCCGAGGAAATTCGTGACCTTTGTTTCGTTTATTTCAAGCTCGCCGCGAATGAAGATAACGATATAGCTGTCGTCGGAATTTTTCTGATATACGACCGCCTTGCAGCTTTTGTTAAGCGGCATTTTCAAAAACTCGCAGATGTCCTCTATTGTATGAATTTCGGGAGTATAAACCTCTTTAAGCTCCTCGGAGGTTTCGTCGCGAAGGTCTTCTACAATAGACTTTGCCGCCTCGACATTCGCTCTATAGCCGCATTCTTTGCAGATAGCTATGCTGTCCTCTCCCACGGGCGTCAGAAGCATAAACTCATGCGATACGCTTCCGCCCATCATTCCGCTGTCGGACTTTACGGAGATGACATTTTTCGCTCCGCAGCGCTCATATATGCGTTCATAAGCCTTATGAACGCGCGCGTAATACTCCTCTAAATCCTCCTGCGAGGTGTGGAAAGAATAAGCGTCTTTCATTGTAAACTCGCGCACTCTTATAAGACCGCCGCGAGGACGCGCCTCGTCGCGGAATTTCGTCTGTATCTGGTAGATCATAAACGGATATTTGGAGTAGGAATTTGCGTACTCTCTAACAAGCTGAACGGCGGCTTCTTCGTGGGTCATACCCAAGACCATAGGCTGTTTATTTCTGTCGGTAAAGCGCAGAAGCTCGCTGCCTATGCTCGTATATCTGCCTGTTTCCTGCCAGAGAGACGCGGGCATAACTACGGGGAACATAACTTCCTGTCCGTCTACAGCGTCCATTTCCTCGCGGATTATGCGCTCTATCTTGCTCGTTATTCTCTTCAGCGGAGGAAAACTCGAATATATACCGTTTGCGACATATTTTATGTACCCTCCTCTCACCATAAGCGCGTGGCTGTCTATCTGACAGTCGGAGGGGCGCTCTTTAAATCTGTCGCCTATCATCTTATCAAGTTTCATTTTTTATCTCCTTTTTATTTTATTTTTTCAACCATTTCGGCAATTTCACATAACCTGTCCGCAGAAGTTTTAAGCTCGGAAAAATCACCGTAATTTCTCCTGTAAAGCTCAACTATAAGATTTCCGTCAAAACCGTTTGCAATAAGCTCTCTCAAAAGCCCTTCGAAATCATACTTCCCTGCTCCTATTGCTAAACAATCGCGCTCGCTGTCTGCGTCGCTCATATGGCAGTGGACTATATTTTCTCCCAGTGCTTTTACATACTCGGCGGGTTCTTCGCGACTTCTGCGAGCCTGCTTTAAATCGAGGACAAACTTCGCCTTTTCGCCAAGCTCCCTTTTCATTATCTTTAAAAACTCTAATCTTCCGCTAAGACAATAGCTGACATTCTCCTGCGCCACAGTTACGCCGTATTCCCTGCCTGCATCGGACAGCATTTCAAACTGCTTTATATAATGGCTTTCTGTGCATTTAGAGCTTGATATTGCGCCATGAAGCACAAATATTTTCGCTCCGAGCTTTCTCATGCTTTCAAAAAAGCCCCTGTAAAGCGTCATCATTTCATCTATGCGCCTGTCATAATCGGAAAACAAAAACACGCTTTCCATAGGAGACGAGAACGGGTGGAAAGACGTTATGCAAACGCCGTATTCTTTTTGCATTTCGTTTATAAGTGTAACGCACGGTTCTTGCCCCTCGCAGGTGCTGTTTGCAAAAACCTCTATAGTTTTTACGCCCATTTCGCAAAGTGTTCTGAAAGCGTCCTCAATATGCAGCGGATAGAGCGACGCGGTCGAAACACCGATCTTCATAAATTTCACCTCACATAACTCTTATCATTATACCACTATTTCTTATAAATTTCAATAGAATATTTTATTAAATTATGATTACAATATGAACAATGTTATTTCCGAAAAGGAGTTTTATATATTTATGGCGATCGTACTTATAAGAGCGGTAGTTCTCTATATCGTTATAACATTTTCTCTCAGGCTTATGGGCAAAAGACAGCTCGGAGAGCTTCAGCCCTCCGAGCTTGTGGTCACAATTCTTATTTCAAACATTGCGGCTATTCCCGTTGAGGATATAAGCGTTCCCATGATAATGGGCATTGTGCCTATTCTGACGCTTGTGTGTCTTGATGTGGTGATGTCGGGAGTTATGCTTAAATCCGCGAAAATAAGAAAGCTTATGATAGGAAGTCCGCGCATAATCATAAGCGAGGGGAAAATTCTCCAGAAAGAAATGAAGCGGCTTCGTTATTCGGTAGACGACCTGACGGAAGCCATGAGAAATCAGCAGATATTCGACATAAGCGAGATACAGTATGCGATAGTTGAAACAAACGGAAAGATAAACTTTCTTCTGAAAAAAGACTATCAGCCTGCCGAAAAGCAAGACGTAAAAGCGGGCGGCTCGACAAATGATCCTCCATCGGTCATAATACGCGACGGTATTCGCGACCGCGACCAACTTAAAATTATAGCTCTCGGAGAAGATTGGCTCACAAAAATACTGAGAGAAAACGGGATAAGCGAAAGTCGCATATTTCTTATGACCGCCGACAAAAACGGGAATTATGACATAGTTGAAAAGGAGAAAGATAAATGAAGCGCATTGTATTAAGCTCTGTCATTTTAGCGATTATGTTCGTAGGTTGTTTTTATTCGGTAAAAGTAACGTGTGATTTTACAGACAAGCTGATAAATCAGATCCATGAAATTGAAGAAAACTATGAAAACGGCAACAACGAGCGTGCCGAGAGCGGCGCCGAAAAGCTGAAAGAAGAATGGGAAAAATTCGTCGACCGCTCGATACTGATAAACGACCTCGGTCACGCCGTTGAAATAACCTCGTCAATTGCCGAAATACAATCATTCGCCGAGGACAAGGACGACGAAATTTACGCCTCCTGCGACAGGGCAAAAGCACAGATAGATATGTTCAGGGATATGCAGGTGCCGTCTATCTGGAAGATCTTATAGCTTTGCTACCTCAAACGCATTAAGCGCGATAAGCCTGTTCGGAACATAACAGCGGTTTATTGTCCACCAGCTTGCCCCCGCAAGGTCGAACTCATCTACAAGTCCGAGCTTTGCGGTTATGCTTCGCGGGTCGTCAAACCAGATAACTTTTCTGACGCCGTTGTTTGTATAATAAAAATAAGGCGTCTGCGTTTTTTCGTCATAAAGTATCTCGGCATTATTTGCTATGGCTATTTCCGTAGCCTCGGTAAAGCCTATGCTCCTTGCGGCTGTACCGCGCATATAAGGGAGCGTCCATTCATAGCCGTAATTCGGCATGCCCATTATTATTTTCTGCGAGGGTATTTCACTGACTGCATAGCTTAAGACTTTTCTTACTTCTTCTATCGGCTGGACGGACATAGGCGCACTGTAGGTATAGCCCCATTCATCTGTATAAATATGATAACTATAAAAATAAAATCAATTTGTTTCTTTATTCTTTTCGGGTAAACGCGGAAACACTCCGAGGGTAAAGTGGTCTGCTCTGCGGTTTTCTTCGGCGTTCTTTTCATAGACTATTCTCGCGAAAACTGCCTTTAACAGTCTGTTCTTTCCTTCTATGTCAATATCGCCGTATATCTCAAGAAGGCTGCCTTCAGCAATAACAGACCCGATTTCCGAGCGCTTGTTTATATTCCAAAGCTCCGAGCTTTGCGCGGCTGTTTTTTCTTCAAGCTCCGATATGCGTTCACCTACTTCTTTAAGACGCTCTTTGAATGTTTTTTCGTCATATATTCCCCGCTCAAAATAATCGTATATGTTTTCACGCTGTAAACGATATTCGGAAATTTCTGACTTCATTTCTAAGACGGTATCTTCAATTTCGCTGTTCAGCTCCGTATGCTCCGAGGCTGTTTTTTGTATGCAATATCCGCACATATAGACGTTCAGTATTTCAAGAAGCCGTTTTTCAACAAGCTCAAACGGCGCGGAAACGCATTTACAGCCCGCGGTATTGCAGGCAATATACGCTCTTTTTCCGCCCGCCGCCGAACGATAGCTCATCAAGTGCCCGCATTTCGCGCAATATAAAAGCCCCGCCAAAGGATTTTTTAGAGCCGTTTTATATTTTATCGGCGCATGACTGTTTTGTGAGATAAGCTCCTGAGCCTTGTAAAATAATTCTTCGGACACTATCGGCTCGTGACGTCCGTTTGAAATAATGGCGTCTTTTGATGTTTGGCGAGTTTTCTTTTTCACTCCGTCGGGGAAAATTTTCTTTTTTACTTTTCTGTATCCGTATCTTATCTTTCCGATATACACGGGGTTTTTAAGAATGTTCCTTATGCCGAATGAAGTGGGGCTTTTTCCCTGCGGGAAGATACAAAGCTCGCTTAAACGCTTTGAGATGGCTTTAAATCCGAGGCGTTTTCTAATGCCGTTTATTTCTGTTCCGTATACATACCACTCGAAAACGGCGCGGACGATGTTCGCTTGTTCTTCTACTATTTCAAGCATAAATCCTTTTTCATTTTCGAGCTTCACTTTTTTATAGCCAAACGGCGCTATGCTCCCCAAAAACTTTCCCTCTTTTGCAGAAGCCTCGCGTCCTCGGACAAGTCGGCGGTTTGTCGCGGTAAATTCGCGCCGCGCCATAAACAATCCGAACTCAAAATATTCCTCGTCAAACTCGTTTGTCGGATCATAGATCTTTAACGGGGTGATTATCTTTGTTCCCGAAGCTCCAAACGTTTGTGCCACAAGACCTTGGTCCATTGTATCGCCGCGCGCAAGTCGTTCTATCTCCATTACAAGCACACCTTCCCACACTCCAGCGCCGACCTCGGACAAAAGCTTTTTCATCTGGGGGCGGGACGAAATTGTCTCGCCCGAAACTATTTCCTCATAAACAGCGCCTATTGTTATGTTCATCTTTTGCGCAAGCTCCAGCAGAGCCGTCTTATGCCGCAAAAGCGTTTCTCCCTCGCCGTGCGCCTCGGCTTCGATATCGGAGCGGGATTTTCTAAGGTATATTGCACAGAACATAATTACACCTCGATTTTAATATTGTTTAATTATATTCGGTGCACAGCTTGTAAAAACACTGCCGCCGTACCCTAAAACGGACACGGCGGCAATTTATGTTAAATCACATTATGGGTTGCAAATTTTACAAGGGCTGTAGCCCTGTGCTATTGCGCTTTCGCGGCTGTCACAAGTGCCGTAATTTTCGGGCTTTATCTTCTTTACGGAGCTACAGTCGGGACGGTGAAACTTCTTTGTGGAAGTGTTAAGCACGTATTTAACGGAAGTCGGATTTTCCGAAGGAGCACTGCTTGAAGCGGAAGCTTGAACCGAAGAACTTGCAGGCTTTGAGGAGCTTACGGATTTTGAAGAACTTGCTTGCTTTGAGGAACTTGCGGGCTTTGAGGAGCTCGCAGGAGCCGAAGAGCTAACGGAAGAACTTTCAGCTTTTGAAGAACTTTTTTCCGAAGAGCTTTTTATGCTGCTCTGAGGGCTTGTTTCGCTTTCTGAAAACTCCGAAGAACTCGACTGTTCGGGGGCGTTATTCTCAGAACTGAATTCACTCTCGGAAGGAATTTCGTTTCTCTCGGGCAATGTATCGGAAGATACATGGTCAAATGCAATAAGCGAACAATTTTTCAAGGTGACTAATCCCGAAGAAAAAGAATCGAGCTTTCCGTTTATTATAACAATGTCATTTTCGCTCACGCCGTCAAGGTCATGTAAACTTCCGAATATACAAACTACCCTGTCTTTTTTGTCCTGATGACCGAACAAAAATCCGATATTAAAGATTATGCTGTTTGAATAAAGGTCGTCTTTCTCTTGTATAACGCCGAAAAAAGTCAAGGATTCGCCGCTGTCGTGGAGACTTCCGTCCTGAAACAAGCTGTAAAGATCATAAAGATTATAAATGTTTTCATCTGTCCAACTTCCGCTTTGCGGCGTATATTTGGGAGTTGAACCGTCTGTGCACCCGCAGAGCAGGACAGCGCAAAGCAAGACCGAAAAGAACGCCTTCCACTTCATTATGTAATTCTCCTTTAACTTTTTGTTTTCCGTACAATTTTTTATAACAGGTTCATTTCAAGGATTTAGGCGAATAGAAATAAACCGAGGTGATATAAAATGCCGCGCACAACTCCGAAAGAAATAATTGAAACAGCTCCGAATATCATAAGGCACATATATGACGAAAACGGCAGAGAAACAGGTTTTATTGCCGATAATTTCGCCGTTTGCACCGACGAGGAGACAGAGGATATACTAAAGCAAATAGGAAAGCTGTGGGGAAATTCCTGCACGAGCAATGATGAAAAAGATGAGGGGGATTTTTAAAACATTCGCTTTTATTCAAACGAAACAAGCGTCGCTGTTAAAGTACCGCCGGGACCGTTCTGATATTTATATTTTAAATCTTTTACTTTTATTTTTAA
This sequence comes from uncultured Clostridia bacterium, assembly GCA_947600065.1. GTDB lineage: Bacteria > Bacillota > Clostridia > Oscillospirales > Ruminococcaceae > CAG-115. The sequence continues at coordinate 10,797 of CANQFZ010000025.1, forward strand.
TTTTGCGGCTTCTCCTCTTTCGACTACTTCCGAAAAATCATCAGCCATTTCTTTATAATTTCCGAGCCTTATTTCCGCATAGTCTCCGAGAAATGCTAATTTAGATTTTTCATCTGTCCACCAATTTCCTACAATGTCAAATGCGCCAATAGGAGCAGGAAAATTAGTTGATTTAGCAGAATCTACAAAGAATATAATTTCGTCCTGATAACTGCCATAAACATCCTCGGGAACACGGTATACTATACCCTCAAGCGTAAGCTCTCCCTCAAATTCTATGTGAGATTGGCTAAAGCCTCCCGGATAAACATAAATATCCGCGCTTTTTACGGTAAGACCGTTTTCGAGTTTATCGCCCGCTTTTACTTTGAAAAAACCGTCAGCTTCTTGCGACCAATCAAAGTCAACGCTGAAGTGCATCGTATCCCAATTTATAAGATCAGGATCATCAATTGTATTGTAGAAAATCGGCTTTGTATAACGGATATACGAATGTTCAAACTTATACATATCATCTTCTATAAGTTCCCCGTCAGTAATATTCAGGACTTCGCCGTTGGGCGCTTTAAAAGAATTTTCATCTAAATCCTCGGGCGGGTTTTCCGCAGGAGAGCTGCTTTCTTCTGCCGAAGAACTTTCCGTTTCAGAAGAACTCTCTGTCGTTGAAGAACTATTGTCGGAAACGGAAGAGCTTGAAGAGCTTTCAACGGAGCTGTTTTCATCGGTCGTGTCGCAGGCGGAAAGTAAAAGGGCGCTGAGCAAAGAAATAGCAATAAATTTTTTCATAGTGTAACACTCCTTGTTTAATTTTTTAGGACAGTTTATCCTTATCCAAATTATAGCATAATGTTTTATAAAAATCTATATTTCTTACAAAATTGTAAATAATTTTTCAGACTGTATATAAAGTCTTATTTGTGATTTTTTTTAAACGTTGTTTTGCTAAATAACGTTTACTCGCCCCATCCCCCTGCCCCCTTCCCCGAAGGGGAAGGGGGAGAATGCGGGGCGCCGGCGCGCCCCGCGCCCTGCCTTGCGGGGACTCCGTCCCCGCAACCCCTGTTGGCATTGTACTCATTGTCTGCCTTTGGTGAATAACCATACAATTCTGATTAGGCTTTATATACAGTCTAAAATTTTATGCTCTTTTTTATCATGTTATACCGCATTCATAGGTCATAATCACCACATAGTCGGCATATTGTCCCTGGACGGGATAATCATGAGATTCGTAGAGTATTCCCGGCTGGTCGGCACGGTATTTGGGAGCTACGGCGGTTATAAGCACATAATTTCCTCTGTGAAGTCTGTCGGAAAGCTCGCCGAGGAACTCGTTGTATATCTCCCTGTCCTCGGGCGCAATGTATTCCATATCAAGATTTACTCCGTAATATCCCTTTCTGTCAAGCTCGTACATTATAGAATCTATAAGTCGGCGCGTTGAAGAACTGTCCGAAAGTATCTGCGAAAGAACTTCCGTAGAAAATGTTCCGTCATAAATATTCGTAACTACCATAAGCGGCATAACTGCGCTTCTTACGGCGCTGTAAATAAGTTCCTCATCGGGCGGCGAAATAAGCTCTCCGCTCGGAGTTACCGAATATGAAAACGGGCTTAAAAACGTAAGGAACGGCACTGCGCAATTAAGCGCTGTTTCGGTTATGTTGGGATAAGCATATCCGTTTGTAACGGCGGGTCTTCTTATAACATTGCTCGAAACGGGGATATTCACCGTTTCTCCTATTCTCAGAGCTATGGGATTTATATCGGGGTTTGCGTTTAAAAGTTCTTCGAGCGGCACATTAAACTCCTGCGCTATAGAATAAAGCGTTTGGTTTTCCTGTACTCTATATCTCATTATATCAGACATAATAACAAGGCTTTGACCTACGGCAAGCCCGCTGTTAATGCGCAGATTGTTGTCAGCCGCTATCCTGCCCGCAGGAATGGCAAACATCTGCGCCAGACCGCTCAAAGTATCTCCGCTTTTTACAGTATAAATATACATAAACAGCACCTCCAAATCAGTTCTCTACGGAAATTTCTTTTCTTGCTCCTATTATGTGTATAGGAAATATATCCGCATAATTATAAGTGGACAATCTCCTGTTGCGCGAATCGTCCGTATGCGCACAGACAAAAATGTTCTGAGGTATTTTCGGATATAAGACCGACGACACAATGACCGTATGATAAAATCTTCCTTGGGAATTTATCAGCTGTATTATATCGCCGCGCTGTATTTCTGACAGCGTGCTTTCTTCGCCGTAAACTCCCGTTCCTCTGTTTGTAAGAAGAAATTCGCGGAGAAAGTTTACTCCCGTCCAGGCGGGCGCTCTGTCGTCGGAGTTTATATAATACCAGCCGTTTTCTTGTGAATAATTCATCACTCCGCAGCCCGCATACAAGCACTGTGAAATATAATTTGTACAATCTCCGCCGATGTCCGAAAAATCATAAAACCGCGGGTTTCTTGCAAACGCCCAGTTCAGCGCATAGATCACCGCGGCCCTTCGGTCATATACTGTTTCTATAAGCATAAAAAATCACCTCTTACATCAACTATATGCATCTAGAGGCTAGAATGTTAAGAGGCTAGAGGCTAGAGTTTATACCAAAACAAAATTTCCTTTTCAAACCGTGTTTTGACTTAAATTCCTGCCTCTAGCCTCTTGATTTTCGGCTTATAGTAGTTGAGCGTAGGCAAACCCGTTGCCTACGCCCTTATAATCAATTTTAAAACAATCTAAATAATTCCTTAGTATCCGGCCTCTAAATCTCTAGCTTCCGGAAGTGAAGCCTTCCCAGTCTTTGAGAAAACGCTCAATGCCGTTGTCGGTGAGGGGGTGTTTAAGCATTTGCAGAAGCACTTTCATGGGAACAGTCGCGATATCGCAGCCCATTCGCGCCGCCTGTGTAACGTGAATGGGATTGCGGATAGATGCCGCGATTATCTCGGTTTCAATTCCGCAGGCGTTGAAAATATCAACGATCTCTTCTATAAGGCTCACACCCTCCATGCCGATGTCGTCGAGCCTGCCAAGAAACGGACTTACGAAAGTTGCGCCCGCTCTTGCCGCAAGAAGCGCCTGCGCCGCAGAAAATACAAGCGTTACGTTGGTCTTAATGCCAAGCGCGGTGAGCTGTTTGCAGGCTTTAAGTCCCTCCTCGCACATCGGGAGCTTTATAACGATATTCTTGTTTATCGCCGCAAGAGGCTTTGCTTCTTCGACCATTTTGTCGGCTTCGAGCGAAATGACCTCGGCGGAAATAGGTCCGTCAACGATCGACGCTATCTCAGTCACGACCTCTTTGAAATCCCTGCCCTCTTTTGCGATAAGAGAGGGGTTTGTGGTGACGCCGCAGATAATTCCCATATCGTTTGCGCGTCTAATTTCATCAACATTTGCGGTATCAATAAATAACTTCATAATTCTCTCCTGTTGTTATTATTTTAAACTTCAGCTATAACTTCGACCTCGCAGAGCGCGCCTTTCGGTATCTGCAAGCCGCCTACGCATGAGCGCGCAGGCTTTTCAGTGAAATACTCGGCATAAACGGCGTTGAATGCCGCAAAGTCGTTTATGTCCTTCAAGTAGCAGTTTGTCTTTACGACCTTTTCAAGCGACGAGCCTGCCGCCGTGAGAACAGCCTTTAAATTCTCGCAAACCTGCTTTGCCTGCGCTTCAATACCGCCCTCGACAAGGTTTCCCGTCTTTGGGTCAATCGGTATCTGACCCGAAGTGTAAACAAGGTTGCCCGTGACCTTTGCCTGAACATAAGGTCCTATTGCTGCAGGGGCATTTTCGGTGTGAATGGTTTTCATAATAAGTCCTCCTTAAATTAGTTTTATCTGAATTTCAGCCTTTACTTTATGTAATCCACCAGCTTATATCCCGCGTTGATAAGCGCGTTTCTTATTTCCTCGTAATGCTCGGAGTTGCGGGTCTCAAGCTGGATACGCAGGAAACAACCGTTGATATCGGGGTTTTCGTCTGCGCGCTCATGACGCACAGCCGTTACATTTCCGCCATGCTCGGCGATTATTTCCGAAACTCCGAGGAGCTGACCGGGCTTGTCCACAAGCTCTATATTCAGCGTTCCCGAACGTCCGCTCTTTACAAGACCTCTGCGGATAACGCGGTTTAATATTGTAACGTCGATATTACCGCCCGAAACCACGCAAACGACCTTTTTGCCCTTAACGGGAACTTTGTTGAACATAACCGCCGCAACGGAAACCGCTCCCGCGCCCTCGGCGATAAGCTTTTGCTGTTCAATAAGCGCCAAAATTGCTCCCGAAATTTCGTCCTCGGTGACTGTGACAATTTCGTCTACATACTTCTGACAAAGCTCAAAGGTGTTCTTGCCCGGCTCTTTTACGGCAATTCCGTCCGCAAGCGTCGCAACGCTGTCGAGGCGCTCGATCTTCTTGTCGTTAATTGAATTGAACATTGATGGCGCGCCTGCCGCCTGAACGCCGTAAACTTTAATTTTTGGGTTCAATTGTTTTATTGCAAATGCAACTCCCGAAATAAGACCGCCGCCGCCGATAGGAACGACTACCGCGTCGACATCGGGCATATCATCAAGTATTTCGAGACCTATAGTGCCCTGTCCCGCTATAACGTTTTCATCATCAAACGGATGAATGAAAGTATAGCCCTTTTCGTCGCGCAGGCTAAGAGCCTTATTATAGGCGTCGTCGTAAACTCCGGGAACAAGGCAGACCTCCGCGCCGTAGCCTTTTGTCGCCTCGACCTTTGAGATAGGCGCGCCGTCGGGAAGACAGATGAGCGATTTTATCCCCGCCTTTGTTGCCGCCAACGCAACGCCCTGCGCGTGGTTACCTGCAGAACAGGCTATAACGCCCTTTGCGCGTTCTTCGGGGGTGAGCTGGGAAATTTTGTAATAAGCTCCGCGAACCTTAAACGAACCCGTGACCTGGAGATTTTCGGGCTTTAAATAAACCTCCGCTTCGGGGTTTATCTTCGGGGAATTTATAAGGTCGGTGTGGCGGATAACTTCCTTTAAGACATGTGAAGCCTTGTATATGCTGTCAAGTGTGAGCATTGTTTTCAATTCCTCTCCTAAAATAATTTATTACCAAATTACATTATACAACGAATGTTTAATTTTGTCAAGCGCTAAAAAATATCCGCTGTCATTAAACAGCGGATATATTTTTTTTACGCTTTTTCTTTTTTCTTTTCTTTGAGTTTTATTGACACAAACAGTGCCGCTATGCACAAAACTACAACTATCGTTGTGGCAATGCTGCCTTCAAGCCCGAACGCTCCTCCGCTTATAAACGCGCTTGCGTCAGTCTGATTAGCGGAAAGAACGGACGGCACTTCTCCCATACCGCTGACAGAAAGACCGTAAAAATTGCCCTGAGTGAAATTCCAGACAGAATGGAACGCTCCCGCTATCCAGATGTTGTTGAAGCGGATCATTAAAAGCGCCGATAACACTCCGTACAAAAACAGGTTTATAAAAGCAAGTATTGAAATTCCCGGATTTGAGAGATGCAAAACCGCAAAAACAAGCGAGCTTACTAAAACTCCTACCGTCAGCGAATATCTTCTGCTTATGCTGGACATAAGATACCCGCGGCAGAAAACCTCTTCTCCCATTCCCTGTATAAGATAACCGAAGAAAAACAAAACGACTATCCCTATCCTTGAAGCGCTGTTCATATCGGGTGAAACACCGTTAAGCTCTGTTCCGCCCATAAGCAGTGAGAGGAAAAATATCGCGGAAAAAACCGCTAATCCGCAGACTAAGCCTATAATATACTGCGGCACAGAGCCCTTTTTCACAAAGCCCATTGAGCTTGCTTTGCGCTTTTCAAACATCTTACAGTAAACTATCGGGCAGATTATCAGAAAAACGTTTGCGTACAGCATCGGGATAAGCACCCACAGCGACGAAGTCATTGCTTTCATTACCGCATCGTACATTTCCATAATGCCTTCCGGCGGGTTTATAAGCAGGTCTCTAAGCGTAGGGTCATTAAAAAATCCAAACACTATTCCCACGGTCTGAATAATTCCCATAAGTGTTTCAGCCGCAACAAAAACAACTATCGCTATACCGAGCTCGGCAAAGATATTACGGCTCTTTTCGCCGAGGTCATTCATATAAGGCGGTTTTTGAATTAACACTTTATGTTCTCCATTCATTATTTGAAACTGTAAAGCTGTACCTGTTCAAATCCGTCAAGAAGCTCGTTCGACATTGTAAACGCAATATCAACGCCGCGCGCTACACATTCTATCGGGTTTTCCGCGACAAAACACGGCGCGCCGACATTTTCGCTTATAAGCTCGGGAAGTCCCCCTAAAAGCGCTCCTCCGCCTGTCAGCAATATCCCGTTTGAAAGTATGTCTCCGACAAGCTCGGGCGGTGTGCTTTCAAGGACAAGCTTTACCTGCTCGACAATTTCCATTGCATTTTCGTGGAGCGCCTCGTAGATATCGGTATCTGTTATCTCAACGCTTTCGGGAAGCCCTTTCAGAAGGTGTCTTCCGCGTATCGTCATTTTCTTTGTGCCGGTGGGTTTATAAACATTCGCAAGCTCGAACTTTACCTTTTCGGCGGTTTTTTCGCCTATGAGCATTTTATATTTCTGCGTTATATGGCGGACAATTGCCGCGTCAAATTTATTTCCCGCCATTTTTACCGAGCGCGACTGGACAATGCCGTTAAACGAAACTATAGCAACGTCCGACGTTCCGCCGCCTATATCAACGACCATTGTGCCGTTAGGCTTTGATATGTCAACGCCCGCTCCTATAAGCGCCGCGATAGGTTCTTCTATCAAAAAGACCTTTCGTGCTCCTGCGGAAAGTGCAGCCTCAACAACCGCTCTGCGCTCTACATCAGTAACAGAACTCGGAACGCACAAAACGATCCTCGGCTTTACCATAAAGCCGCCGTTTACCATAGTTATAAACTCTTTGATCATAGCCTGAGTCATGTCGTTGTCGGAAATAACGCCGTCTTTAAGGGGTCTTACCGCAACGATATATTCGGGCGTTCTGCCTATCATTTTATATGCTTCTTTGCCGACAGCCACGACTGCCTTCTTTTTGCGGTCGTATGCAACGACCGACGGCTCGTTCAGAACGATACCTTTCCCCGCGATAGTGATGATAATATTTGCTGTGCCGAGGTCAATTCCTATATCAAGTGACATTTTTCATTCTCCCAACTTTTGTCTTTATTATATTCATTTTTACTTTTCTCATTCGTTCGCTCTTTTTTCAATAACAGATAGATACGCTCCGCAGGCGCTTTCTTTCGCTGCGGAGCGGCGCATTATACCTTTTCTATCAGAACCCTTCGGGATCTTTATACTCGTCGTTTTCGCTGTCCTCGGGAACGTAAACGTGATAGTTGTTCTTTCCGTTTTTCTTTACGAAATACATTGCCGTATCGGAGAACGAAATAAGCTCGTTTACATCTGTCGAATGGTCGGGACAGTATGTAATTCCTATTGAAACCTTTATGTTTATCAGTACATCGCTTGTCGAGGTATAACCCATATAGAGCTCATCAATGATATCCATAGCGATCTGCTCGACATTTGCGATATCGTCCTGGTTTGTCATACAGATTACAAACTCATCGCCGCCAAAGCGTCCGGCAAATCCGCCTCTGCCGTCCACTCTCTTTTTGATAGTATCAGCGACAAACTTTATGACCTCGTCGCCTATAGAGTGCCCGTAACGGTCGTTTATAAACTTAAAGTCATCGACGTCGAGGAACAGGACCGCGATCTTCTTCGGACCTCTGCGGTCAAGCTCGGTGTTGAGCATTGTAGTAAATGTGCTTCTGTTATAGAGCTGTGACAGGAAGTCGAACGACGCACGCTCGGAGAGCTGGAGCTCGAGTTTCTTTTCGTTGTTGATATCGGTCATAACGCCTATAACTCTCAGAAGCTCGCCTGTACGGTCGGTAACACAGTTCGCGCGGAACGATACCCAAACCTTGTCGCCTGTCTTGGACTTTATCAGATACTGTGCGCTGTAGCCCTTCTGACCCTTGAGCATTGAGCTTATGTCGCGTTTATACTTATCTGCGTCCTCGGGCGCCATAAGTCCGTCGATAAAGCGTCCGTTTGAAAGCGTTGCGCCCTCTGCTTTAAGATCGAATTTCGCAAGAGCATTATCGGAGATGTACATTCTTTCCTTGCGGAAATCCCACTCGAAAAGCATATTGTCCGAAAGCTTTGAAATGGTCTTATAACGGTCGCTGTTTATCTCAACTTCATCAAGGAACTCGTTAAATGAACTCTGGATACTGCCAAGCTCGCTCTTGCTGTTCTTAACGTCAAAACGCATAGCAGTAAGGCCGTCCTCCGGGTCTATGCTGTTCATCGTCTTTATCATTTCGTTCATGCTGTTTACGACCTTTTCGATGATGAAAACGCCGAGCAAGCAGAACGCTACCGCCAATACCACAAGAACGATTATCGAAATGATCGACGACATCGGCATACCTACGGAACCTTCCATAAGCCCGATCCAGCGCCAATTAGTTACATTCGGGATAATTCCGCAGATATATTCATAACGTCCCGCAGTACCCGTATGTGTGTCTGCAGTGATATCGGAAGAATTTGTATTACCACTAAATAAAGTATTGACCTCGTTTGAAAGAGCCTTGTCAAGCTGTGCCGCGGTCATAGGCTGACAGTTTCCGCTGTAGTTTACGGTGTTGCCCTCTCTGTCGATAAGAACAAGGTGAGCCGAACCGCTGTCAGTATATGTGCCGTTAAGTGCTGTCGCTATAAGACCCGAAGAAGGAGAAACGACAACGCAGACATAACCTATAGTCTGTTCATCCGAAACGATAGTGTGAGAAACAAAGAACGCGTCTGCGTCCAGCTTTTCAAAATGTAAAAGATTAGACACAGCAGGCATATTGTTCGCATTAAATTGCTCGAAAGGACTTCCCACCGCGTCAGACACGGCAGAGCTTATGACAGTTCCGTCTTTATCAAGCAGCAAAACGTCAATTATGCCCGAATCGGCTTCGGCAAAATTCTTTACGGTATTGTCAGCGCCTGTGCCGCCGTTCTTTACCGCATCGACAACAACATTGAGCTTTGCAAGAGCCGCCGCATCGGAGCTGTACTTTGAAAACAAAGTGCCGAGCGAGCTTGCCTTTGCATATGAACCGTTCTGAAATTCGCTTTCTCTTACGCTGTTGTTAAAGCCGATAGCCGAGACTGCTCCGACCGCGCCTATAATAATGGCGGGGACAATTGCAAATACTACCAGCACAATAATAAGAGAATACTTCATCGTGTTCTTTTTCATCGTTATTCCCCCTGATGATAAAAATATTGAAAATGAGCCGATATGACCGTTGCCAAAACAAAACCGCAAAAGCCTTTATGTATCTGTTATCAGTCGCATATGCCGCGCGGATAAATGCTTTTTCCCGTCGGTCGGTCTTTCGACATTCTTCCATTTTCAACACAGAATAATCCTTTTATATTATACAATATTGATTAAAATAAATCAAGAGATATTGTAAATTTTATATACATTATACAGTTTTTCTAAAACATTTTTGGTGATTTTTTATCTCGTACATGAGAACAAATTTTTCATATCCTCGGGAAAAGGACTTTCGAGAAAAACCTGTTCACCCGAAAAGGGTTTCATAAAGCTTATTTTGCCGCAATGCAGAGCCTGGCGCTTTATCATTGTCCTGTCTCCCCCGTACATTTCGTCGCCGAGCAAAGGATAGCCGATATGCGAAAAATGTACTCGGATCTGGTGTGTTCTTCCTGTTTCGAGTTTAATTTCAAGAAGCGTAAGACCGTTTTCACGGAGCACGGGTCTGAAATGCGTTACGGCGCGCTCTCCGTCCGCTCTTACCTCGCGCATTATTATGCTGTCGGAAACTCGAGCTATGGGATAGTCGAGCGTTCCCGAATGCTCTATATTTCCCTTTACCACCGCATAATACGTCTTATCAAAGCTCTTCGGCAATATCGGCGCGGACAGAAAATTCTTCGCGCAAAGGCAAAGCCCCGTCGTGTCCTTGTCCAAACGGTTTACTGCGCGAAAAATGCAATCGGGATATTTTACCGCGAAATAATTTCCGAGCGTGTCGGAATAATGCCCCGCAGAAGGGTGCACCGCAAGACCCGCAGGCTTATCAAAAACTACCGCGTCCTCGTCGTCGTAGACTATCGGCGCAAAAAGACCATCATTCGGCTCGAACCCGCATTTTTCTTCGGGAGTTCTAATTGTTATGCTTTCTCCCTCGCATACCCTGTCAATTGTGCGCAATATGCCGCCATTTCGGATAATTCCCCCGTTATGCTTTAAGATCATAACCGAGCGCCCCGAAATGCCGCGTCTTTCGAGAAATGTCTTTGCAGAAAGTCCGTCCTCGCTTTTTCCAACTTTAAAAACTATCTCTCTCATTTCAGCTTGTCAGAGCGAGCTTTTTGAGATAGCTCTTGTCGCAGAACGTTATGGCGTTATATACAAACAATATCTGGTCGTACTCCCGTATATTTACAAAGCGGTTAAGGTCGGTATTTATATAGCGCAGGTCTACCATTGTTATCTTCTTATAATGCTTTGAAAGGAAAGGTACGAGCGAATGGGCATAGCTGTCCTTTATGATAAGAAGCTCTTTGTCGTTGTCAACATCTGTTTCAATTGTGACAACGGGAACATTGCTCCCCGTAAAAGAAGAATACTTGTCCTTTACTTCAAGATAATCCCTTACATATAGCGAATCAAAGGTTTCCATCTCCGCTCCGTTTATCCTCGTCATCTTTACGCTCGGTTCTCCGCTCGCAAGGAAAAAATAGTCGATGCTGTCGGGGGTTATGCTCTCGTCAAGGGTTTTCGAATAGAGGGTTCCTCTAAAAGAATTGCTCGCTGTTTCAACGTTGAATTTATCCAGACCTATTGCGTTAAAGCCGAGCTGCTTTGCGGCTGCGCTGTATGCATAATAAGCGCCGAGGCTCGTCCAGTGGTGGTCGGTGCGATAGTAGATATACTCGTCCGACCTGCCCGAAAGATAACTTAAAGCGTCAATGACATTTAAGTTTGTTAGTTTTTGCGAACATTCGTCTATAAACGCTTTTTCATTTGTAACGCCCGCATACGACGGTATTCTCGACTTGTATATTTCCTGAGCAGTCGGAGCCAACAAAAAGAACATAGGAATGTCCGAATATCTTTCGGCAAAATCATTTACCGCGTTTATGGAGTTTTCAACCTCTTTTTTGTCATAATCGCGGAAACTTTCTATCATCATGCCGTTTATGGTATAAACGCCGTTTATTTCCTCCTTGCCCATAAGCCTTGAAAGTCTGTTTGAAGCCTTTACCCAAAGCTCGCGTCCTGCAAGATGGTCGGAAAAATACGTTTCAAAATCGTCCATAAAGCTCGCGTCTTCGCGCTCTACAAGATAATCCCATTTAAATGCGTCGATAACGTCTTTGAGGTTTTCCGCTTTATTGAGCTTTGTTTGATTTACAAGGCTCGGAAATTTTGCAAGAGTACGGTTTTCATTTTCACTTCTGTCAGCTTTAGGGAGCAGTATGGTCGTTATCGGTACGACAAGCAGTATTATCGCAAAGAGCGCTATCATGAGCTTGTCGGGCGTCATTTTAAATTTCATAGTCTAATGCTCTGCCTCCTTAAAAGTTGAAATAAAGGAAAGGATTATAGGTCGATGTCGTTATAAACGCGACGCTTGCGAGCATAACCGCCGTCTGAATAACGGGATAGCCGTACATGACCCATTTCGGAGCGCTTGTTTTTATCTTTGTCACGATATTTTTCAGGATATCCGTAGAGCCTACTATGCACAGTGCAAACATTATGCCGTAGTTTACAAAGGCATTTACCGCCCTATCATCAATGAAAGTTCCGTTTGCTCCGAACATTGCTCCTATATATCCGAATACCTGTCTGAACATATCGCCGAAATCGGTCGTGCCCTGAGTTACTCCGTCGAACATTATCCAGCCGAATACCACCAGAATGAACGTATAAAGCCAGCTTAAAAACGGCGGCAGCTTTTCCAGCCATTTTCCGAGAAACAGCCTTTCAAGAACGATAAGTATCCCGAAATACAGTCCCCAGAGCATAAAGTTCCACGAAGCGCCGTGCCATATTCCCGTTACCAGCCATGTTATGAGAAGATTTATTATCGTTCGCGCCTTTCCTTTGCGGTTACCGCCGAGGGGGATATATACATAGCTTCTGAACCATGCGCCGAGCGTTATATGCCAGCGCCGCCAAAACTCGGTTATGCTCTTTGACATATAAGGATAATTAAAGTTTTCGGGGAAATTAAAGCCCATCATTTTTCCGAGCCCTATCGCCATATCCGAATATCCCGAAAAATCAAAGTATATCTGAAACGTAAACGCCAATATTCCCAGCCACGCTGTTCCTGCCGAAAGAGTTGAATAATCAAGGGCTTTTATTTCTGTCCAGAGCGCGCCAATGTTGTTGGCGATAAGAACTTTTTTTCCAAGACCCGTGATAAAGCGCGAAATGCCGCTTCCTACCATTTTTTCGTCTATTGTGCGCTCGTCTATCTCGTTCTGGATATCCTCATATCTTACGATAGGTCCCGCGACTATCTGCGGGAAAAGCGTTACGAACGCCATAAAACTTACGGCGTTTTTCTGCACCTTTATGTTCCTGCGGTAAAGGTCGATGGTATAGCTCATTGACTGGAAAGTGAAAAAACTTATTCCTATAGGGAGCGGCAAATTCGGGTTTGGTATTTCAAGTCCGAACCAGCTGTTTGCGGAATTTATAATAAAGCCGAGGTATTTAAAAGTGCCCAAAAGCCCTAAGTTCATCACAATTGACACTATAAGACAAGCGAGCCTTATTTTCGGTCTGTCGTCATATTTTGCTATGATCCTTCCTGCCGTATAATCTATAAAAGTAGACGCTATCATAGCGAGAACGTAGATAGGTTCTCCCCATGCATAGAATATAAGTCCGCTTATAAGAATGACAATATTCTTAAACCTTTTCGGAACAAGATAATAGATTATCAGCGTCAATGGCAGAAATCCGAAAAACAAAAACGTAAGGCTTGAAAATACCATTACTTTAACTCTCCCAAAATCGTTTGTGAAACGTTTAAAAATTCCTCACGCGAATACAGTGCGTTTACCGCCTCTAAAAGCATATTTGCCGAAAGCCTTGTCGGAAAACCGAGCTTTTGCTGGAGCAGCTTTCTCTTTATTGAGGAGTTTTCTCCCCCGCAAAGTCCGAGGTCAAACAGGTCGGCTTTTGTAACGGGGTCTTTATTTTCCGCACATTCCTCTGCAAAAACTCCCGCTCTTTCAAACGCTTCGAGCAATATCCCTTCCGTCATTCCCTCTACTCCGAGAAGCCCCTGCTTTGACGGAGCGCGTTTGCGCTTTTCCTTTCCGCTTATTTCGGGGATATAGACATTTGTTATCTTTCCGCCGCCGATAATGTTTTTCAGCCTCGCGCGTATCTGAAAACCCGCGCTGTCGCTGTCGGTGAGCACTATAACGCCCGTTTTCTCCGCAAACATTTTTATGAGCGCGGAGGTCTCCTCGTCCTTGTATATCGAAAAACCGTTTGTCGGAATTATCACCGCGTCGACATAATTTGAGAGCGTTATTTTGTCATACTTGCCCTCAACTATTACAGCTTTGTTTATTTTTATCATCTAGTCGTTTGTTTTCTTGAGCATGGATATCTCTGCAATTGCGCTTTCTACAAGGGTTCTCCTGTTCATCTTAGAAGAATTCAAGAGCTTGTTTGTCCTGTATAAAACAGTTATACAGTCGCCGAGGTATCTCAGAGGCAGCTTTGCCGACTTCTGATATGCATTCTTTACCGCAAAGCTCCTGCCGCCGTAATATCCGAAAGCCTGAGCCGTGTCCTGATAGCTCTTTCCCGCTAATTTTCCGACCTTTGCGCGGTATAGGTCGACAAAATATCCCGAAAGCGCAAAAAATATCCTGTGCTCGTCAAATCTTTGTATAAAAAGCTCGTCGAGTATCTCAAAAGCTTTTTGCGTTTTTCCCTCAAACAGCGCGTCCGAAAGGGTATAGATCCCCGCGTCCGCACGCTTTGGGACAAGCGCGTTCAGGTCGTCCTTTGTTATCTCGCCGCTTTGCCTGTAGGCGCAGAGCTTTTCTATCTCGTTTCCGAGGACAGTCAGGCTCATTCCGCATTCTTCCGCAAGAAAAGCCGCGTTTTCACCCGAAATGGTACAGCCCGCGCGCTCGACTTTTCTTCTTATCTGAGTGCAGACCCTCTCCATTGACAAAAACTTAAACTCGCAGACCGCGCCGTTTTTGTCCGCCGCCTCTAAAAGCTTTTTGGGCTTTTCTTTTATCTTTTTGCCGTTATAAGTCTCGGGCGGGATATGGAGCTGTTCGATTATAAGCACGGAAGAATCGGGGATATTTTTAAACAGCGCGAGATAATTCTTCTGCTCGTTCAATTCAAGCTGTTCAAGGTCAAGGTCCTTTATCAGCGCGCACTTATATTCCGCAAATACGGGCATTCCGTCAAGATAATCCGCTATCTCCGCAGAGCGCGGCGCGTCCGTGAATTTTATAAAATTCATATCGCGGACTTCTTCGGGTACGGCGGCGTCTATTATCCTGTCGGCATATGTCTTTACAAGAAAATCCTCTTCGCCGTACAGAAAATATACCCGCGAAAGAGCGCCCGACTTAAGCTCGGTTTTAAGCTGTGCTTCGGTCAGTCTGCCCATATTTTAAGCCATTTCCGTATTCAGCTTTTTGCCGCCGAGGATATGGAAATGCAGGTGGCGAACGGTCTGACCGCCGTCCTCTCCCACATTTGAAACCACGCGATAGCCGTTTGAAAGCCCCTCTTGTTTTGCTATTTCAGCTATCTTTGCAAAAATGTGCGCAACAACAGCCGAGTTGTTTTCATTCAGCTCGTCCGCCCCCGCGATATGCTCCTTGGGGATAACAAGAATATGCGTAGGAGCCTGGGGGTTGATGTCGCGGAACGCAAGTATTTTATCGTCCTCATAGACCTTTGTCGAAGGAATTTCTCCCGCGATTATTTTACAGAACAAACAGTTTTCCATAATACTCTCCTGTCAACTATAATTTACCAGACTGTATAAAAAGTCCTGATTCAGACTGTAGAGAAAGTCCCAGTATGCACGCATTGAACGCTTCGCGTACAACGCTGAAGCGTTACTGCAACTAGCCTTTGTGGCTGTTGCATGTGACCGTGTTATCCGCTTTGGCGGATAACCATACAACGCAGATGGGGCTTTATCTACAGTCTGAATTTACTTTAGATACTTTGCGACTATTTCCTCAGCCGCTTTTAAAGCGTCGCCTATCTTTGAAGCGTCGGGAACTCCCGCCATAGCCTGGTCGGGCTTTCCGCCGCCTTTTCCTCCTGCGACTGCAGCTATTTCGCGCACGAGCGTTCCCGCATTAAGACCCTTTTCGATCGCGCTCTTTGAGCATTTGCAGAGGATATTGCTCTTGCCGTCGGTCGTTCCCGCAAGCACTGCCGCAAAGCAGTCGTATTTGTCCGCTACGGTATCGCCGACCTTACGTAAGCCGTCTGCGCCCATTCCGTCGAGCCTTGCACAGACTATCTTTACGCCGTTTATTTCGGGAACGTTTTGGAAGATGTCGCCGAGCTTTGCGTTTGCCGCAGCCTGCTCCATGCTCTCTATCTTCTTGTCCTTTTCGCGCATTTCGGTCATTATGCTCTCCGCTCTGCGGACAAGGTCGTCCTCGTTCTGAGCTTTAAGAACCGCGCAGGTCTTTTCGAGCGTGTTCTTATAATCATACAGCATCGACATAACGCCCATGCCCGTGATTGCCTGGATACGTCTTACGCCGCTTGCTACCGAAGTTTCAAAGCAAATTTTAAACAAGCCTGCCTGAGCCGAGTTTTTGAGGTGTGTACCGCCGCAAAATTCCGTTGAATAATCGCCTACCGAAACTACTCTTACTACGCTTCCGTACTTTTCGCCGAACAATGCCATTGCTCCCTTTTTGCGCGCTTCTTCTATAGGAAGTACTTCTGTTATGACGGGAACAGCCGCCATTATGACGGAGTTAACATAGTTTTCGACCTTTTGGATTTCGTCGGCTGTCATTGCGCTGAAATGAGAAAAGTCGAAACGGCACTGATACGGGTCTACATACGAGCCGCACTGGTGGACATGGTCGCCGAGAACGTTTCTCAATGCCGCCTGCAAGATATGACAGCAGGTGTGGTTGCGCTGAGTAGCCATTCTGAGCTGTTCGTCTACCTTTGCGGTTACGGTTTCTCCTACCTCAAAGCCACCCTTTGTGACCTTGCACTTGCAGATAAACTGACCTCCGCCGAGCTTTTTCGTGTCGAGAACTTCAAGCTCGTCGTTGTTGTGTGAAATAATTCCCTTGTCGCCGACCTGTCCGCCCATTTCCGCATAGAACGGGGTCTTGTCGATAACAACGCCCACTTCGTCGCCCTCTCCGCAGAACTCAACGCTTTCGCCGTCCTTTGTAAGAGCGAGTATCTTCGCGTCGCAAACGAGCGTGTCATATCCCAAAAACTCTGTTTTAAGCGCGTCAAGATCCGAGTTCTTGGCATTGTCCCAGCCGCCGCCGAGCTTTTTATTCTTGCGGGCAGTTTCTTTCTGTACTTTCATGCACTCCTTAAAGCCATCTTCGTCCGCAGAGAGACCTTTTTCCGCGAGTATCTCTTTAGTCAGGTCGAGCGGGAAGCCGTAGGTGTCGTGGAGCTTGAACACGTTTTCTCCCGAAAGCGTCTTGTTTCCGCTTTTCTGAAGCTCGGCTATCATCTCATCAAGTATCGCCGAGCCGTTGTCTATTGTTTTCGCAAAGCTCTCTTCTTCGGTCTGAATGACTTTCTTTATATAAGAGCGCTTTTCTGCAAGCTCGGGATAAGCCAAAAGGTTTTCGTCAATGACCGTGTCGCATACTTCATACAAAAACGGCTTGTGATAACCAAGCAATCTGCCGTGACGCGCCGCTCTCCTCAAAAGTCTGCGGAGAACATAGCCTCTGCCCTCGTTTGAAGGAAGTATGCCGTCGCCAACCATAAACGTTGTGGAGCGGATATGGTCGGTAATGACGCGGATAGAGATGTCCTTCTGCTCGTCGTCGTGATAGTTTACGCCGACAATGGAGCATATCTTTCCCATTATGTTCTTTACGGTATCTACTTCAAACAGGTTGTCCACGTCCTGCATTACGCATGCGAGGCGCTCCAAGCCCATTCCCGTGTCTATATTCTTTGTTGCGAGCTGGGTATAATTTCCCTTTCCGTCATTGTCAAACTGCGTGAAGACAAGGTTCCAGATCTCTATAACTCTGTCGCAGTCGCCGACTTCTTCAAAATTGTCCTGACCGATATGGTCGAACTTTCCGTACTTTTCCCCTCTGTCAAAGTGGATCTCCGAGCAGGGACCGCAGGGACCGCTTCCGTGCTCCCAGAAATTGTCGGCTTTTCCGAGCTTTATAATGCGGTCGCGCGGGATACCTACCTCGTTCGCCCAAATGTCGCCCGCTTCGTCGTCCTGCTCGTAAATGGTGATGTACAGTCTGTCTGCGGGGATCTCAAGTTTCTTCGTCAGAAATTCCCATGCCCAAGCGGTAGCCTCGTGCTTAAAATAATCACCGAACGAAAAGTTTCCGAGCATTTCGAAATAAGTTCCGTGGCGCGCGGTCTTTCCGACGTTTTCAATATCGGGCGTTCTTATGCACTTCTGGCAGGTAGTGACGCGGTGGCGCGGGGGTTCTTCTATGCCCTGAAAGTATTTTTTAAGCGGCGTCATGCCCGCGTTTATAAGCAGTATAGAGTTATCGTCTGCGGGCGGCACGAGCGGAAAGCTCTGCATACGCAGATGTCCCTTGCTCTCAAAAAACGAGAGATAGCTCTCGCGCAGTTCATTTAGTCCCATCCACTTCATTTTTTATTCCTCACTTTTACAGAATTTTAAAATAAAAACATACATATTTATTATAACTCATTTTACCAAAAAGTCAATATATTTCGGCATATTTTTTCAACAAGAATGTTATGTTACAATAGATGTGAGACAAATGTTATGTTACAATAGATGTGAGACAAAAGGTATAGAAAAAGTGGTTGA
>CANQFZ010000026.1 GCA_947600065.1 uncultured Clostridia bacterium
TCATCAAGCTCTCTGAGCTCTTTCTTTGTCTCTTCGTCTATCTTTTCATCTTCCAGCCAGGCGGCGTATTTTTCTTTGTATTTCATGGGCACCTCTAAACACAAGAAAATTTATACAAAATATTTCACAAAAGTAAATCATTGACGAAACAGGGGTAAAATATTAAATTTTCAAAGAGCTGAATTAAAGGGAAAACGAGCGTGACAAACCTCAAGCGAAAGTAATTCGTTTCATATATTCTTGCTTAATAGCAAAATCTGAATGAACGTAACGTTCGAGCGTTATGCGGACGCTTGAATGTCCGAGCAGCTCGCTGAGCGCCTTTATGTCAAAGCCCAGTTTCACGCATTCCGAAGCAAACATATGCCGAAGCGCATGGAAATGCACTGACGGCAAATTTACGTTTTTCAAAATCCTCGCAAAGCGGTATTGCATTGTTCTCGGTTCAATAGGTTTTTCCTTACCAGAACATATGTAAATTTCATCGTGTTCTTTGAACTTGTAAAGCAAACTTAAAACGCTTTCGGGCAAGGGAATACAACGCTTCGAGGTTTCGCTTTTAGGCTCGGTCATAATAAGTTTTGTCCTGCGCATTTCGTCGTGTGTCTGTATCCTTTGTATTGTTTTCCTGACGGTCAATGTACGTTTTTCAAAGTCAATGTCTTTCCATTGCAACGCGCATAGCTCGCCTATTCTTATGCCCGTTGTCATTGCAATCATTATGCCGAGATTTTTAGTATTCAGATGTTCAATCAAATAATGCTTTAAATCATCTTTATTGTCATCTAAAATTGCAATATCGGCAGGCTTCTTTTTCGGCATAATAATCCCGTCAAGCGGATCTTCTATGTGATAGTGCTTCACGGCAAATTTAAAAATGCTTTTCATAAGCACGATAATATCCGAAATATATCTGTCGGAAAGTCCACTTTTCTGCTTTGTATGAATAAAATCGTAAATGTTATTTGTCGTTATTGCCGAAACAGCAAGTTCGCCGAAAATGGGAGAAATATGATTGTTCCATTTTAATTGATAATTAGCACGAGTGGATTCTTTTGTTCTGAGCTGAATGCTTTGAAGCCATTCGTTGTAAATACATTTCAGCGGCGTATTGCATTTTGAATTGTTATTGTTATTAAGCTTGAAGCTTATCATTTTTGACTGAACGGCTTCCTTGGTTTTGGCAAAAAAATAAATGAAAGAGCGTTTTGTGCCGCTCTCTCCGTCCTTTTTAATACGCCCCTCCCAGCGATCGTCCTTGCGATGATAAATATTAAATCCCACCATAATGCCCTCCTTGTAGATAATTCACAAATTTTTACGGAAATTTATGTGCTGTTTGCAATAACCTATTGACAACCTTTATAATTTGTGATATAATTCAATTGTTTATAGTTTTAATAATCTGCGATCAAACTGCGTGTACAGTTGTTCAGGTATTTGGCATACTTCACTTTCCGCTTCACTTCGATTATACCATTTTGTACCAAGGTTTTTTCGTCAATGATTTACCTTTGCGACAATTCCGAGAGCATTTATGGTGTTCGCTGAAATTTAAATTTATAGAAAAAAATAAGAGGTAAGAATTCAAAATTCTTACCTCTTAGCTTGTATAAAAACCTATTTGTGGTTCTTTTCAAACGCAATTATTCTAAATAACGTTATCTCGCCCAATCCCCCTTGCCCCCTTTCCCGAAGGGAAAGGGGGCAGCTCGGGGCGCTAGGCGCGCCCTGCGACCCGCCCTTCTAGAGATTAGAAATAAGCATATTATTCGCTTACCTCTTATCTCTAAAATGGTGCAGCTCCTAAAATTCTGAA
This sequence comes from uncultured Clostridia bacterium, assembly GCA_947600065.1. GTDB lineage: Bacteria > Bacillota > Clostridia > Oscillospirales > Ruminococcaceae > CAG-115. The sequence continues at coordinate 1,820 of CANQFZ010000026.1, forward strand.
AAGATACTTTCTATACAGACTGAGAGGTAAGAATTCAAAATTCTTACCTCTATCCATTTATATACGAATATTTGTTCAATGCCGAAAACAAACCCTTATTTCTTACGGCTTTCTTCCGAAGATAACCGTTCCGTTGTTTGTTATACAGAGATTATCGGCTTTGCCCGAACTAAAGTCGTTTGAAAGGTCAAGCATTGACCAGTCCGAAGAATGTATGCTTACGTTTATCTCAAGCGCGTCGCCGTTCTTCAGCGTTCCGCTGCCGACCTTTATCGCGCACTTCGTATCGGCGTTCGTTCCCGAAACGCTCGAGAATGTGCCGCTCACCATACTTGTAACCGCTACATACTGACTGCCTTGCGTCGCCGCATGATAACATTCAAACTTAAGCTCTTTTGCATTGTCCTTTGTAAAGAAATAATCAATTTCAAGCTTTGACAAGTCGATATTAGAACCTGTGTTGTTTGTCATTCTTACAGTAAACGAAATTGAACTTGAAGAACCGCTCGTCTGGCTTTGCGAAAGCTCAACCGATACGCCCTTGTTTACGGAAGGCGTCGAGGGTGTTGACGAGCTCGAAGAGCTGCTCGATGAGCTCGGCGTGTTCGGCTTTGAAGAAGAGCTTGACGAAGACGGTTTGCTTGAAGAGCTTGAAGAGCTTGACGAACTCGGTGTTACAACGCCAGAAGATCTTCCGTTCGGCTCTTTTCCGAAAACAAGCTTTCCTCCCTCATAAAGCGCGCATGAAACTGCCTTTACAAGCTCCGAACCGTTCGTTCCGACAAGCTCTTTATACGAGGGATCGTTGTTCGGATTCCAGCCCGCTGCGCTCATTCTGAACTGAACTTCTTTTTTATAAGCGCTCTGACCGCCGGGATATATCTTTGCTCCCGAAAAATCAATGCTCACATAGTAGATGTCGTTCTTTTCGTCCCACTTGTAAAGTCCGCCGTATTTCGCGCCGTCGTTGTAATTGAAATTAACTTTAACGCTCGACGGGTCGGACAGCTCCGAAAGGTCTACAAAATAGCGAAGCTCTAAATTATTTGCAACTCTTGCGGGCCATGCGGACTTATTGTAAATCATAGCCTTTATCTCGGTAAAGTCGTTTCCCGTTGCATTTGTACGATATTCAACATACATTTCCTCGCCGACAGGTTCGACCGCTCCGAAGTTTGCTATAGTCTTACCGCCGTATTTATTGTACATTTTCGCAAGAGCGCCCGTAAATCCCGCGTTATAGTCGCAGGCAACCTCGTTTGCGGTGTAATCGCCTACAGAATCGTTATATCCGTCGGACTGGCTCGGTCCTCCTACCAGCGCGCCGTAAAGCGTGTGGCGATGATAATTCGGCTCGTTCATATTATCAGCCCACGAGGCTTGAGCCGTTCTGTGGTGGGGGTGTTCGGGCGGGTTTACGCCAAAGCCTACGACAAAGCTCCTGCCCGTAGAGCCGAGCGCGTAATTTATCTGACTTTCGCAGAAGTTCATATATTTCTGCACTTTATTTGACGGACACTTTCCGCCCTCCGCATAGCTCGCCGCAACAAAAGCCGCTGTCGTCGCATATCTGAGACTTCCCCACGTATCGAGCCACGCAAGCCCCTTTGGAGTAAAGCCCTTTGCGCCGTTGCACCACCAGTCAAGGCTCTGTTCGAGCTTTGTCTTATACTTGCTCTCGCCCGTGAGATTTGCTAGCAGACATTCTACGCCTATAAACTTATCGTCCCAGCAGAGCGTCCATTGAGGGTCGCCGTTTAGTTTGCTTTCATTTGTCTTTGCTTTTGAGAGCCACGAGCTGTCGCCTGTAGCTATGTAAATCCAGGTAGCCGCCCACGCAAGTTCGTCCTGATAGCCGCTCCAGCTGTTGTAAAAGCCGTTTGCGGCGGTATATCCCGCGTCGCTGTGAGTTTGCTCGGCGAAATTGTAAAGCTCTTTCGCGTGTTTAAGGCATTTGTCCGAATACGACTTGTCTACGCTCTTATAGACTGCCGCGCACGCCGCAAGAGCCGCTGCCGCTTCTCCCGCGACAGTAGAGCCGGGGTTGTTTTTATCTACCTTATATGCGGGTCTTTGCATCTGCATTACTTCCGCAGGACCCCACCATGCGTGGTCTGCGCTTCCGTTTCCGACTTGATAATAATAAACGTTCGCCTCGGGGTGGCATTTTATAAGATAATCGCATATCCACTTTATATTTGCGAGAGCATAGCTGAGCTGTCCGCTCTTTTGATAAGCGTCCTTGTCCTCGTATACGCTCCAGGAAAGCACGGTCGCGGTGTATGCCATAGGAAGATTGAACTTTACGTTATCTCCCGCGTCATAAAGTCCGCCCGTAAGGTCAAGACCGACGTCTGCGCCGTCGTTCATTCCGCTGTCGCCGCGCCAGTTTGTCCTTATCGTCTTTTCGTCGATATCTCCGCTTCTTTGAAGCTCATAGAACAGTATGGACTTCTGGAGCGCTTCTCCGTAGTTGAATTTGCCCGTAGAAGCGGTGCCCGTTGTACCCGTGCCGCTCGGAGAAAGCCCGCCGCCCGTAGGCTTCGAGCTGCTCGAAGAACTTGACGGTCTTGAGCTGCTTGAACTTCCGCTCGGGGTTTTACTGCTCGAACTACCGCCGCTCGGGGTATTACTGCTTGAATTTCCCGAGCTGCTTGTATTGCCCGAAGATGACGAGTTGTTCCCCGTGCCGCTTGATGAAGAATTTTCGGGGTCACTCGGTTCAATGTCCCAGACATTATCCGAAGAACTATCGTTATTGCCCGAATTATCAGAATTACCCAAATTGTCCGAACTGCTTGAACTGTCCGAATTATGGGAATTATCCGAACCTTCATATGAAGAATAGTCCGAAAAATCAAACCTTCCCATACTTCTCTCACAGCCCGAACACAACACCGCCGCCGCGGCTATTAAAGCCAGTACCTTACATTTTCGTGATGTCATATAAAAACTCCGTTCATTATATAAGCCTTATATACAATTTTTTCTTACTACCTATAAACACATTATAGCATATAACGCTTGAAAAGAAAATAGGGTTTTTCATTATTTTTTATTTCAAGCGAACAAGCCCTGACAGACCGTATACGAAGTTCCATTTGTAATCATTTTCAAACGTTATTTTTCTTAATAACGTTTATTCGCCCCATCCCCCTGCCCTTTTAGAGGTTAGATGTTAGATGTAAGAGGTAAGAAATTAAAGGTTGTTTGGGAGATAAAGTTTTTGATTTTTAGAGTAAGAAACTAGAGACTAGAATATTTACGAAAATCGAACAACCTCTCCACTATAACTCTAACATCTTACCTCTAACTTCTAACCTCTAGATAGGGAAGGGGGAGAATGCGGGGCGCTGCGCGCCCTGCGACCCGCCATTTTAGAGGTAAGAGATTAGAGGTAAGAGGTAAGATCTAAGAAATCGTAAGCTGTTTTAAAGATAAAGGTTTTGTTTACAGTCTGTAAGCCTTAATTCTTCTGCGCCGATCATTTTGCATAATATGCAAGTATCAGCTGTGTCACTCTGTCATAGCTCAACACTCCGTCCTCTACGCCCTGGACTTTTATAAATGTGTCGTTAGCGCTTTCCGAAACTTCATTTACCGTTTCTATCACTTGATCGACTACCGTCCCCGTACCGTGGGAAGAATGGTCGTAGATATACTTGTTGTTGGCGTTGAGGTCGGCTATCATTCTGCCGTCAAGAAGCGAATCCGCTTCTCTGCACATTTCGGGGTCATAGGCGAAAAGCGCGTTTGAACAATATGTATAAGCCAGCATATATCCCGAGTATCTGTATTCGGGATAGTCGCTGTTTATACAGGATAAAAACGAAAGAAAGTTACATTCGTTTTCAAAAGCAATGCCGCGGGAGTGCGCGCTTTCGTGAGCCGCCGTAGAGGGGATAAGATAGGCGGGCTGGGCGGTGTTTATGTTGCACTCTGCGAAAAACGGAAAGTACATTCCCGTTATATGAGTATAAGACCAAGGCTCGGACAAAAGCACTATCTTCTGTTTGCTGACAGATGTCCACAAAAACGGATAGTCCTCTATAAGTTTTTCATAGCCGTTTCCCGCGCGTTTAAGCTCGTTTGCATAGCTTTCGGGAAGGACGGTCGAGCCGTCTTCGTTTTGTCCGAGAGTTTCGGAGGCAGATTTTGCTCCTGCTATAAGGTTTTTACACACTTCGAGCAAAAACTCTGCGTCTTTTGGAGAGGTATCAAGCTCCATTGTCTTTTCAAGCGGAAGTCTGTAATAATTCGCGCCGTGGCATATCATATACATAAGGCACGCAAACGACAGAAATCCGCAAAGCCTTCTGCCCGCTTTTATAAGCACCTTTTTCTTTTCGCCCTTGTCTTCAAAGCTTTTCACTTTCCTTACGAGCAGAACAATGATAAGCACTACAAGAGGAAGCGCTAATATTACCAGAAGCTCGGTGAATGAAAACGGAAAAATGCTCGTTATAAACCCGACGGGCACCGTCACTACCTTGAACAATCCGCGCGAGAAAACATATTCCGTCACTTCGGGCATAAGCGGAAGCAAAAAGAACATAAGCACCGCTATCAAAAGCGGTATCAGAAACCAAATTTTTTTGATCACAGCTAAAATCTTTTTCATAGCAGCACCTCTCTTAGTTAATTTTAACACATTATTATGTGAATTTCAAGTGAGTTTGCAAATTTTCGGCAATTTTTGATTTTCACAAAAAAATCATTAAAAAAAGTATTCACATTCTAAGACAATTGTGTTATACTATATGATGAAGAATAATGATTATCACAAACCGTGTAAAAACAGATATCGGTTTTGAGTTATCATTATTATTCAAGTGCAACTATTGAAACGCTTTTATTTACATTTTAACAAAGGCACAGACAAGAGGTAAAAAAATGAACAAATCAAAAAATAAAAGTTCCGCTAAAACAGCAAAGAAAGTCATAGGAAACTCTCTTATCGTTTTGGGAACGACAATTTCTTCCATGCTGCTTATACTTGTGGTGGCGGTGTGTATAGTCGTAACCGTCATTACGGTGTATATACTCAGCTTTACAAAGACCGATTTCAACGCCGATCTTAAAGAAGCGCAAATGGATTTCGTGAGCTTTATATATGCCTATGACAAGGACGGTCAGGAACAAGAGGTTCGGAGACTTATCGCGGGAGAAAACCGTATCTGGGTGGACTATGAGGATATCCCCCCTATCGTAGTAAACGCTATAGTTGCGACAGAGGACAAGCGCTTCTGGGAGCATGAGGGCGTAGACTGGAGCAGAACCATTTACGCGCTCGCGGCGGATGTTTTCGGTCTTTCGGGAGAAGGTCAGGGCGGCTCTACTATCACACAGCAGCTCATAAAGAACATAACCGATGATGACGAGCCGACATGGGAGCGCAAGCTCCGCGAGATATTCAGAGCATTGTCTCTTGAAGAAAAGTATACGAAGATAGACATTATCGAAAGCTATCTCAACCGCGTGCCCTACAGCAACAACATAAGCGGCGTCGGCGCGGCGGCTCAGTATTACTTCGGAAAAGACATAAAAGATGTCGACGCGGCAGAGGCGGCTATTCTTGCGGGAATTATCAAAAACCCCGTAAAACGTTCGCCTTATTACGACCTTGAAAAATGCAAGGAGCGCCAGAAAACCGCGCTCTACAACCTCTATGAGCAGGGGTATATTTCGCTTAAAGAATATGAAGATTCAATGGTTGAGCAGGTAAAGTTTGCGAAAGTTGTATACGGCGACGCGTTCGGGTATATTGACCCTCGTTCGCTTGAAACAACGCCCGAAGAAGGCGAAGAACCCGAAGAAGAGGAAACCGAGGGCTATGAGGCTTATAGGTGGAACGAATATGAAGTAACGCAGAACTGGTATGTTGATGCGGCAATTAACCAGATAATCAAGGACTATGCCGAGTTAAAGGGAATAACGACCACTGCCGCCAAGAACGAGATATACGGCGGCGGCTATAAGATGTATATCAATATGGATATGGAGCTTCAGGACTATCTTGAAGAAAAATACAACGATCCGCATATAGCCGTTACAAAATATGATCCCAACGCAAAAAAGGAAACGCTGATACAGTCGGCGTGCGTTATAATGGACTATACGGGAACAGTCCTCGCGCTTGTCGGAGGACTTGGCGATAAGCCCGGAAACGGCTGTTTCAACCGCGCGACAATGGCAGAGCGCGCTCCCGGTTCGACGATAAAGCCCATTTCGGTTTATTCTACGGCGATACAGCAAAATCTCATAACGTATTCGACAATGATCCCCGATAAAAAGATACCGACACCCTCGGAAGAAGATCCGAAAAAAATATACTACTGGCCCAGCAACTATAGAAACGCAGGAAACAACGGCGCGCTTATGCCCGCATGGCAGGCTGTCCAGCTTTCAAGAAACACCGTAGCCGTCAGAGTTACGCAGATGCTCACTCCGCAGGTTTGCTTCAATCAGCTGACGCAGAACCTCGGAATTTCTACACTGGTTCAGAGCGATATAGCTTTGTCGCCTATGTCGTTTGGCGCAATGACGAGCGGCGTTACGCTTATGGAGCTTGCGGCAGCGTATCAGATTTTCGGAAACGGCGGAATATACTACGAGCCTAAGCTGTACAGCAGAGTTATAGACTCAAAAGGAAATGTCGTTCTTTCGCAGGATTTCTACGGCATTCAGGCAATAGACCGCGACACGGCGTGGATAACTAACCGAATGATGAGAACGGTAATTCTCGACCCGACGGGTTCGGGCCGTTATACGAACTTCGGAAAGGTAGAAGTTGTAGGTAAAACGGGTACTTCAAACGACGAGAAAAACCTTGTGTTTATGGGACTGACGCCCGAACACGTTACGGCAACCTGGCTGGGATACGACGACGGACGGAAGATAACGAGCGCCGACCACCACAGATATTGCTCTCAGATATGGCATGACGTTATGGTAGGTGTTGAGGACACAAAGACGGCGAACAAGTTCAAGCCCGATTCCGATACCATAGAGCGCAAATATTGCACGAAAACGGGATTACTGGCGAGCGAGGACTGCGAATCGACGAACGTAGGATATTATAGAAGAGAAAATCTTCCCGATTATTGCACGGGCGCTTGCGATGAAATTGCGGCGCAGATCTTGGCGCGCTGGAGCGAAATGGACTCAGAGGCTGCAAAGAGAGTACAAAACGGAACTTGGTCGCAGGAAGAGCCGATAAGGTACTAAAACGCAAGGGGAAAAACCCTTCTAGAGGCTAGAAATTAGAGACTAGAGGCTAGAAACTGTTCCGAGCGGCAAACAACGTTTTATTTTCAAACCGCTTAGCGGGCGGCGCACGAAAGTTTTTTGAAAAGGGTTTCCAAAGGGGAAAAATTTTTTTCAAAAAATTTTTCCCCTTTGGTGGGGGTGCGGGGGCGAAGCCACCGCCGCGTCAGCAAGCGCTAAAGGGTGTGGGGAAAACAAGAGTTTTCCCCACATTGCCGTTTTAAAAACCGTGTTTTTAAAACGGCAATCCTACAAAGATGTTTTGAGCGTGAAACCACCTCGGAATTGCATTTACATTTGAGCGGGAAAGAAGTTCGTTAAGGCTTTTCAAAAGTGATGAATGAAAGGACAACCTTTCCCCTTCTGCTGTACCATAAACAAAAAAAGAGCGCAAAAGCGCTCTTTTTGGTTGTGCTGTTATCCGAAAAAAGAATTATTCCTCGGGCTTTTCCTCTTCTGCGGGCTTTTCCTTTTCGGGAAGCTTTGTGCCGCACTTCGGGCAATAGGAATTCTCTTTAGAGGTCTTTGCTCCGCAGCTCGGGCAAGCTACAACATTTCTCAGCTCGTCGACCTGCTTCTGGATATCGGTGATCTCAGCATAAGCCGCGTCGATCTCAGCTACTAACTTGTTGAACTCTTCGTCATTCTTCTCGCCCGACTTTGCAGCTCCGTAGGCAATCTCTCCGAGTTTCGCAAACTTAACCTTGATATCGCTGCGAAGCTGGGAAACTCTGAGTTTGAATTTTGAAAAGTTTACTGCGTCTTTACCCTTTGTGCCTGCGGTAGAAACCACATTTTTGCCCGTGTTTACAACATCATCTAAAAAACTCATTGCTAAATCGCTCCTTTCAATACTGACAGACGAAATACTGCCTTGAAATAAATTATAACATATATTTCATAATTTTTCAAGAGATAACTTAAACAAAGATGGTTCAGCAAGTGCTTTAATAAAAAAATCAGCAGCCTGCACAAATTATCCAATGATAAATTGTGCATATTTTGTTTAAAATTTTACAAAAATGAAGATAATGTTACAAAATCGGACCTATTAAAGGTTCTTGAATTACAATTTCGGGAAAAATAATTTGTGATTTTGCACAAAAAAGTTTTCTTTAAAAATAAATGTTTAATCAAACTCACAAACGCAAAATTCTCACAGTGGGTATGATTTTAAAAAAATAATTACAATGTTGTCATAATTGTTGACTTTTACAAAAAATTAGAGTATAGTAATATAGTGATAAGCTATGAAATTATTTTGGAGTTAAGTCTTTTAGGACGGTGAATGATTTGCGGAAAGAAACCAATCTTTGTATGGGATGTATGAACGAAAAGGACTATGAGGGTCCCTGCAAGTTCTGCGGATACAGCGACGGCGATCTGTGCATACCGACTTATCTTCTGCCCCGAACATTTTTAAACGAGCGCTATATAGTAGGAAAACTCATGTCATATAACGGCGAGGGCGCCGTATATATCGGCTATGATACCGCGACGGAAACAAAGGTCACTATAAAAGAATTTATGCCCGATACGCTCTGTTCGCGCAAAAAAGGCGAAGAAGAAATTACTGTAAACAACGCAGACAGCGCGCTTTATAAAACGTATATGTCGGAATTTGCCGATCTCTATCGTTCTCTCATAAAGCTGCGCGGAATGGCGCATATACAGGCGGTACTCGATGTTTTCTATGAAAACGGAACTTGCTATGCTGTGTCCGAATTTATAAACGGCATAACGCTTAAAACTTATCTTGTAAATTCGGGCGGAAATCTTTCGTGGGAACAGGTAAAAGAGCTTTTCCCTCCCATTTTCACAACGCTTTCTCTTATACACGCGGCGGGAATAATCCACAGAGGCATATCCCCGCAGACAATTTTTGTCACCGATAAAATGGAGCTGAAGCTCTCGGGCTTTTGCATTTCCGCGGGCAGAACAACAAACACCGAGATCGCCTGCGAGATATTCAGCGGATATGCCGCGCCCGAGCAATATTCAAACGAAGTAAACGGAACTTGGACGGACGTATACGGAATTTCGGCGGTCTTGTATAAAACCCTCACGGGAACTGCTCCTGCAGAAGCGATAGCGAGAACTCCCGGAAGTCTGCTCGAGCCGATGATGATAAACCGAAATATCCCCCAGCACGTTTCAAAGGTTATTATGAGCGGTATGCGGCTGTCGCCCGAAAAGCGCATAAGCACCATAACCGAATTTGTCGACAAGCTGTTTTCTCCGCCAAAATACGCGGTAGAGGGTCCGGGTTCTTCTTTGAGCAAAAAAGAAGAAAAGATGCTCGAAAAGAAGCAGAAAGAGCGCGTGAAAACGCTCGTTGCGCTTATACTTGTCGGAGCGGGACTTATCTTGTTCGCGCTGGCGTTTGCGCTCACTCTTTCGGGAGTATGCGCGCCCTCTCAGCCGATACAGTCCTCTTCTCAGAGTTCTTATTATGTTCAGAGTTCTGCGCCTGCTGAAAGCTCGGATACTTCCGACAGCACGGACAGCGCGGAAAGCGAGCCTGCGGACAGCAGCGAACCTGACAGCTCATCAGAACCGTTGGCGGATATTGTCGTTCCCGATTTTACAGAGGCAATATATGAGCTTACGGCGGCTAAGTATCAGGGGACGTTCGTATTTATCCCGACTTATGTTTATTCCGACGAATTTATGGCGGGAGTTATGTTCGACCAGTCTGTCGAAGCGGGAAAGGCTGTCGCAGCGGGAACTCAGATAAAAATCAAAGTAAGCAAGGGTCCGAGCAGCGTTCCTCTGCCCGACTATACGGGAAAGACAGAAGCGGAATATGTCGCTGAGCTCGAAAAGCTGAATATAAAATACGACGTTATAACAGAACAAAGCAACGCAGCTCCTGCGGGCACAGTTCTGAGATGCAGCAAGGAAATAGGCGATACTGTCGTTGTTGAAACAGAAAAAGCCGAAACCGTTATCGTCTATATTGCCGAAAACTATGAGGAAAACTCTGACATCACGGAGGTTTAACAGAATGGATTTAAAAGATATTCGCGTAAAGATAGACAATATAGACGACAAGATACTCGAGCTGTTTGTAGAGCGCATGAAGCTTGCAACCGACGTCGCAAGATACAAGGCGGAAAACAATATGGTCGTTTATCAGGGCGACCGCGAAAAGGCTATCATAAACGATATCTGCGGGAAAACTCCCGATGGTCTGAAAAAGAGCGCGGCGTTTTTGTTCTACAATATCATTGACATTTCCAAATGCTCGCAAATAAACGAAATAACGCCCGACGAACCGCTCAACTGCAAAAGAGAAATTAAATGTGACCCCGTCGTCGCAGTCCAAGGTATAGAGGGCGCATACGGACATGCCGCATATAAAAAGCTGTTTACAAAAGGCACGCCCCAGTTTTATGCGTCATTCGGCGAAGTTTTCGCGGCAGTTGAAGAAGGCGCGTCGGACTATGGCGTTATACCCATTGAAAACTCAACGGCGGGCGAAGTTGCGGCGAATATGGATCTTCTCGAACAGCACAAGGTCTTTATAACAAGGACGGTGGACGTTGAATGCGCGCACGTTCTTGCGGCTAAAAAAGGCGTAGGTGAGAATGACGTTAAGATAATTTTCGGTCACGAACAGGCTATACGCCAGTGTTCGGAGTATCTCGGCGCAAGAGACGGCGTTACCGTTATCCCCTATCACAACAACGCCGCCGCGGCGAAAATGGTGTCCGAAAATCCGAGCGATAACCTCGGGTGTATCTGCTCGGCGGAATGTGCGAATTTACACGGGCTGGATATAGTTCATGCGGACATAGCCTCCGACCCCAACAACCGCACGCGCTTTATCTGCATAGCGAAACAGCCCGAAGTCTACGAGGGCGCGGACACGGTTTCCGTTTCGCTTTCTATCCCGAATATTTCGGGAGCGCTTTACAGGCTTCTTACTAAATTTGCGGTAAACGGCATTTCCATGTCAAAGATACAGTCAAAGCCGCTTCCTACTCAGTTTAAGACCCCGCGCTTTGAGGACTGTATGTTCTACATTGAATTTGAGGGAAGCATAGACGACCCCGTTATACGAAAGCTGCTTAAAAATTTCGAGCAGGAGCAGAACTATTTTAAATTCCACGGAAACTTCGGAAATATAAGCCGAAAGGAGTAAAATGGTCTCGGTTATTATTCTTGCGGCAGGAAGCTCCTCCAGAATGAACGGCATAAACAAACAGCTGTCGGAAATAGGCGGTATGCCCGTGTTTATCGCGGCGGCAAGGGCGTTTGAAAAGTGCGAAAGCGTCGGGGAGATAATAATTGCCGCGCCGAAGGAAAATTGCAAACAATTTGAAGAGCTTGCAAAAACTTATGATATAAAAAAACTTTCGGGCATTGTCTACGGAGGAAGCTCGCGTTTTATGTCGATGAAGAACGCGCTGTCAAAGGTAGACCCCCGCGCGGAGCTTGTCGCTTTTCATGACGGAGCGCGCCCGCTCATAACCCCCGAAGAAATAGAAAAGGTCATAGCCGACGCAAAGAAATACGGCGCGGCTATCGCGGCTGTAAAAGCGGTCGATACGGTAAAGGTCGTGTCCGAGGGCTTTATAAAAGCTACTCCCCCGAGAAGCTCGCTTTATTATGCTCAAACTCCGCAGGTATTCGGAAAAGAGCTGTTTTTGTCCTGTCTCGAAAAAATAGGAGAGCGCGGCGAAAGCATAACCGACGACAGTCAGATACTTGAGCTTTGCGGGGAAAACGTTAGGATAACCGAGATCTCCTGCTGTAATATGAAAATAACGCGGCAGGAAGATCTCATTATGGCAGAGGCAATTTTTTCCGCACAAAACGCAAAACGGAAGTGATAAGATGAAAATAGGCTTCGGATATGACGTTCACAGGCTGATAGAAGGCAGAAGGCTCGTATTATGCGGAACTAATATTCCCTGTGAAGTAGGTCTTCTCGGACACTCGGACGCCGATGTTGCCGTTCATGCGCTTATGGACGCAATACTCGGCGCGCTTGCGCTGGGCGATATAGGAAAGCTTTTCCCCGACAGCTACCCGCAGTATAAGGACGCGGACAGCATGAAGCTGCTTATGCGTGTAATTGAACTGATGAAAGAAAACGGCTTTGCGCTCGGAAATCTTGATATAACTATAGTCGCGGAAAAGCCGAAACTTGCGCCTTATATAATGCAGATGAGAAAAAATCTGGCGGGCGTTTTCGGCTGTGACATATCCAAAATATCCGTAAAAGCCACAACAGAGGAAGGTCTCGGGCTTGCGGGAAAAGGTATAGGGGCATATGCTGTGGCACTTCTTGAATAAAGCGTTTTCATAATGTCAAAGAAAGGAGAGCAAAATGAAATATTTAAAGTTATTTGTTACAATAACAGCGGTTTTGCTCCTTTCGGCTGGGTGCGACAATAACTCGGGCACGGATAATTCAAACGATAACAGCTCGGGCTCTCACAACACGGGCATTTTCGGCAGCGGAAACCGCTATGAAACGGTATATCCCGAAGAATACAGCGAGATGTGGGAGTATATCCCCGAAGCGGAATATACCTCGGAAGAAGAACTTGTTTATACATACAGCGCAGACGAGCGCGGGATAGTTGTTTCGGACTACAGCGGAGATGCGGCGGTGGTTAGAATTCCCGATGAAATCGAGGACAAGCCCGTGGTCGTGGTAGATCTAAGCGAAACTCAGAAAGAGCTGACGGAAGTTATTTTCCCGAACAGCGTTCGTTCGTTTAAGCTTTCGGGAGCGATAAGCGGCGCTCTGAAATTTGCGAATGTTCCTGCGGCGGCGGAAACATTCTCGTTCGGTTATTGTGAAAAGCTTGAAAGCATTTTTATTTCCTCGGGCGTTTCCAAAATAAATGAAGAAGCTTTCGCTCATTGTACGAGCCTAAAGAACATCAGAATGTCCGAAGGCTTAAGACAGATAGGAAACAACGCCTTCAGCTATTGCACGGGCATTACTTCCATAAAACTTCCCGAAAGTCTTTCGACAATAGACGGTTCTCCTTTCAGCTTTTGTACAAACCTCACGGCAATTGACGTTGACGAGAACAATCCCTATTTTGCCGCGCAGAACGGCGTTTTGTACAGCAAGGATATGACAAAGCTCGTTCAATGTCCCGCAGGGAGAAAGGGAAAGTTTTCAATAAACAGCGGCGTAACGGAAATAGGCTCTGCGGCGTTTTTCGGCTGTACGGGCATAACGGAGATAACAATTCCCGAGAGCGTGGAAAATATAGGCGACTGGGCGTTTTCTTCGACGCAGATAACTTCGATAAATATCCCGAAGAAACTTACGAAAATAAACAGCGGCGTTTTCTATTCAACAAAGCTGAATTACGTTGAGATACCCGAAAATGTTACTTCCATAGGCGACTATGCTTTCAGCGGGTGCAGTGAGCTTAGCTCTATAGTTATTCCCGACGGCGTAAAGGAGATAGGGAGCGGCGCTTTCAGCGACTGTACAATGCTTTCGGCGGCGGAGCTTCCGAATAACCTTGAAAAAATAGGCGAATGGGCGTTTTCAAAGTGCGAGGGGCTTACGTCGGTCTATATCCCGAACGGCGTTACTTCTATAGGCGACAGCGCATTTTACGGCTGTACGGCGCTTAGAAATGCAAATGTTCCGAGCGGCGTCACGGATATGGGAGAAAGCGTTTTTGAAGAATGTGCGTGCGTTTACGTTACATACAAGGGCATGACCTATACCGCCGCAAATGCCGAAGAAATTTACCTTATGATAAATAACAGCGGCAGCAGCGATATTGACATTAACAGTGACAGCGAGGCTGACAGCAGCGCTGAGATTGAAAGTGAAATTGACAGTGACAATATTGGTGACAACAGCGATGAAAGCCAAGCGCAATTATCGTGAGTAATGGCAGTTTATTTAAAGACTGTGTCGATAAACAAATCAGCAATCGAAAAGGAGTGATAATATGAAAAAAATAATCGCTTTGATATCTTTGTTGGTTTTACTGCCAAGTTTGGCCGGCTGCAATGTAAAAACGTACAATATTGACTTCCCATTTGAAACAGATGAAGTTGAGAATATTGAAATGTATTATTATGAAGGAGTACCCTCATCAGCAGAGAAAAAAGTCGTTACTGCTGAAAGCGATATAAAAACTCTGTACGATATGTTTGAGAGCTTATCGTTGGAGGATAAAAAAGCTGACGACGGTGCAGGAGCGGCTGTGACCGGTTTTAGATTCAATCTTTCAAACGGAACGAACTACGAACTGATATATTCCTGCAATGGAATTAAAAACGGCAATTTGAAATCTAAAACAGGAGATTTTCAGTATTTCACAAGTGCAGACATTGGTTCGTATTGGAATAATCTGAATACAGAGCTTGAAGCAACATCTGTCAGCGAAAATGAATTACCATAGTAACAGTATGATAAATAACAGTGACGAAAGTCAAGGGCAATTGTCGTGAGCAATAAAAAGGGGAAAACTGTTCGGTTTTCCCCTTTTTCATCGTCACTGACCGCTCGCTTTGCGAGCTTTGCTTTTTTTCTTTACAAAAACAGAAACTAAGATAATTATTATCGCGGCAGTAAGATGTAATATCATATTGAACAGATAACGGATATCCAAATTCCACATTGCTAACGCTTCCAAAACGCAAATAAACGGCAGCAATATCGGAACTACAATTTGAACCCACTTTGGGAGCTTTCCTTTTACGACTGCATAATCCCACGCAAAAACAGCGATCCACATAACAGCATAACCAATCAATGAAAACCAAAAGTATCTTGTAGAAACCTCAATCAAAAATTCGGGGAAATTATGCTGTATAAATGTAGGACGGACAAGTATAGCGACTAAGCCAAAGATAATTACAACAGCTCCCGCCGCCGACAGCGGCACAAACTTTTTTGCTTTTTTATTAAGCAATAATACGAGGCATAAATATATAAATCTAACAAATAGCCACACTATTGAAAGAAATTCGCCAAATCCGTAAGCATCTGCATAAAATGCTGCTAATTCAACTTCATTCCCATAATTATAAATTAAATAGTTATAAACGAGGTTTGATGAAAATAGACTAAACAAGCCAAACATCGACAGCATCATATAAATTCCCAATGCTTCTATTTTTTTGTTATAATTATTGTTATTTTTAAAGACATATTTTTTCAGACAAATAGCAGTAATTGCCAGAGCAACAAGTATGAAAGAAATAACGGCTCTTGGAGAGATGGAGCTTCCGCTATCCTCATAGTACGGAGAATATTGAACATCAATTGCCCACAAAACAATTTCTATTATTAAAGTAATTATTTGGACAACCATACAGACCTTCAAACCGCTATACATATTTTTTGCTCTTTTCAGAAACAACATTCCGCAGATTATCGAAAAAGCATAAGAAAAAGAAGTAATGATACTTTCAATTGATATAATCATTGAAACAACATCATCAAAAGTTGGCGGATGATTTACATCTTTTATGAAGTATGGCAAAATGCCGCCGACAATGAATAATGCTCCGAAAACGTAGCTTAAAATAACCTCAGCCATCTGACGAGAATGTTCGGGGTCGGTTGCTGTTGTTTGGTTTATAACAACAGTGCGCTCGCTTTCAGGCGTATTGGCGACGGCGTGACCGCAGCTGCTGCAAAACCTTGAACCGTCAGATAATTCTTTACCGCAAAATGAACAATACATTCGTTCCTCCACGTATCAAAAAGGCTGTTGATAAAGCCGAACTTTGTGCATAATGCAATACCTGCGGCTTTATCAACAGCCCCTACTTTATGAACGTATAAAAGCTGAAGGGTTCTCTTAATCAAGGAACAAATGTCTCGGCAGGCCGTCAACCATAAACGGAGAAAGCTCTCCGATTATAAGCGGGCGCGCATACTCGGCAAATTCCTTTGAAACATAAGCGCCGTCGTTTATTATCCACTCGTCGGGAACCATTTTCGCAACGTTTGCGACTGCCGACGCAGGACAAGACGAGGTCTTTAACTGATAGGGATTGTTTGAAATTCTCTCAAAGGTTATCATCTTTCCCGTTTCGCCGTTTAAAGCAAGCTGAACGCCGTCTGCTCCCGCCGTAAACGCCTCGGTTATATCGCGGCGCGAAACAAGGTGAGAAGCGCATCTCTGAAGCGTCGAGAATACGATACCTCTCGACTTAACGCCCGTTTCCCCGCCGATAAAGTCGGCAAGATAAAGCGCCGTACCTCCGAGGGTCTTATGACCGAAAGCGTCCTCTGTCATCGAGCGTCTGTTCGCCTCGCAGACATACTTTCCGTCAGCCGTCTTTATACCTTCGGAGACCGCAATGGTGATAACTTTCTTCTCCTTGCGGATATCGGCTATCTTGTTCATGAACTTATCATAATCAAAGACCTTTTCGGGAAGGCAGATTATGTCGGGTCCCGCGCAGTCCTCCGAGCGTGAAAGCGTAGCCGCGCAAGTAAGCCAGCCCGCGTCGCGTCCCATTATTTCAACGACGTTTATGCTGTCGGTGCTGTAGGTCGTAGCGTCGCGGATAATTTCCTTCATTGCCGCAGCTATGTACTTTGCCGCGCTTCCGTAGCCGGGAGTATGGTCGGTACAAGCAAGGTCGTTGTCTATGGTCTTGGGGATACCGATAAATGTGATATCGCTCTTTATTATCTCCGAATATTTCGACAGCTTGTCGATAGTATCCATTGAGTCATTTCCGCCGATGTAGAAGAAATGCTTTATGTCCATTTTGTTTAGAATCGAAAAGATCTTTTTATAGGTCTCCTCATCCTTTGTAAAATCGGGGAGCTTATAACGGCACGTTCCGAGGAAAGACGAAGGCGTGCGCTTTAAAAGCTCGATATCGAGATCGTTCTTTACATAATCCGACATCTCGATAAAGTTTTCCTTTAACAATCCCTCAATACCGTTTCTCATACCGTAAACATGGGGACAACCCGCGTCCTTTGCGGTTTTGAAAACTCCGACAAGGCTTGAGTTGATAACAGAAGTAGGTCCGCCGGACTGACCGACTACAACATTTCCGAGCTGCATGATAATTACCTCCAAAGAATTTATTTTTTCGGATCTTACTAAAACCATTCTATCACAATTATATCTGTTTGTCAAGTAAAAAATAGTTAAAATCTACAAAACGACCGATAAATGTAAATAAAAGTTGTATGAAATGTTAGAAAATAATCAAGCTGTGTATAAAGTCCCATTTGTGATTCTTTTCAAACGCTATTTCTCTCAATAACGCTCACTCACCCCAACCCCCTAACCCCCTTCCCCGAAGGGGAAGGGGGAAATGGCGGGGCGCTGGCGCGCCCCGCACCCTGTCGGCAGTTGACAGGGTACAGTGTACAGTATTCAGTAAAAGGTACCCGCCTTGTGGCGGTTCAGCCTTTATATAAAGCCTAATCAGCGTTGTGTGGTTATTCACCAAAGGAAGACCATGAGTACTCAGTTAAATTTTCATTTACTTTTTATTGTCATAAATTTCACGGGCGCGGGCAATAAGCGCCGTTTTTTCATTTTCAACGGTCTCGTCCGCCACTTCTTCGAGCAACTCCGAGAGTATCTCTCCCATAACGGGCGACGGGGGAATGAAACTTTTTAGGTCGTTTCCGTTTATCGCGAGCTTATGGAGCGAAAGGTTCGGCTGTTCGGAGTTTATTTTTTCCGCGAGAGAAAGCGTTTCTCTAAGCATAGGTATGCGCTCGGCGGCTTTCGGTATTTTCGCGGAATTGTCCGCTATCTCGGCTTTGATAATGTCGCAGAACAAGCCGAAGCCGCGCCTCGAAAGCTGTCTGCGGACAAATTTTTCCGTAGGCTCTATCGGCATATCGTGATATTTTATTATCTCGCATACGCTTTCGCGAAGCTCGTTGTCGCATTTTAGGGCGCGCAGCGACTCATCGGCTGTCTTGGCGCTTATTGCCGCATGGTCATAATAGTGGCACTCTCCGTTTTCGTCGGTCGTCCTGCAAAGGGGCTTTCCTATGTCGTGATACAGCATAGCGAGCCGAAGCCTTGTTTCTTCGTTAGCTGCGCCGACAGCCGCGGCGGTATGCTCTAAAAGCGTTCTGTTATGATACTTTGAGCCTTGGTCGTAGCCTATCTCTTCTTTAAGCTCGGGAATTATCTCCGACAGGACTTCGCCAAACTCCGTTATTACTCCCTCTGCATATTTCCCGCAGAGAAGCCTTTTAAGCTCCGAAAAAACACGCTCCCTTGAAACGCGCCTTATGTCGCTTTTATGAGCGATAAGCGCGGCTTTTGTCCGCTCCTCTATCTCAAACCCCAGCACCGCCGAAAATCTCAGCGCGCGCAATATGCGCAGAGCGTCCTCCGAAAAGCGCTTTTCGGGGTCGCCTATACAGCGTATCGTTTTTGAAAGTATATCTCTTGTTCCGCCGAACGGGTCGGAAAATCCGCGCGTATGGCTGTATGCAATGCCGTTTATCGTGAAATCGCGGCGCGAAAGGTCGTCGTACAAATTGCTCGAAAACTCAACGTTCTGCGGGTGTCTGCCGTCAAGATAATCTCCGTCTATGCGAAAAGTCGTTATCTCAACACAACTGCCCTTATATAAAACGGTGACTGTTCCGTGCTTTATGCCCGTTTCCACTACCCTGCAAAAACCGAAAATGCGTTTTGTGTCCGATGGGAGCGCAGAGGTCGCTATGTCATAATCATGAGCGGCAAGCCCCATAATGCTGTCGCGGACGCAGCCGCCTACAACATACGCTTCAAAACCTTCCTGTTCAAGAAGCGCGATTATTTCCGAAACAGGATTTGGTATTATCATATAACCTCAACTCCTTTCATCTTTACTTAAAGCAAACAGGCTGCTGATAAAAACTTCATCTACACAACAGCCCGTAATTTGATTTGACAATTATAATGCAGACTGTAGAGAAAGTCCCAGATACTAGGAAGCGTGGCTGCGGCTAGGCTTTGTGCCTGCCGCAGGTACGCTGACGAAGTAGATGGGGCTTTATCTACAGTCTGATAATAATCACTTGTTGACTTTTCTGTTCTTCAGTTTGCTTTTTACAACCACCATGACCGTAAGCATTATAACTCCCGCCACGGTGAGCATAACGCCCGTTTTAAGCCCCGCGGGGAAATAATTAAGCTCTATGGTGTGTTCGCCCTTCGGAACATTCAGGCACAAAAGCGTTTCATTCACTCCCGAGCAAATTTCCGCGGGAACGCCGTCTATCGTCGCGGTCCAGCCCTCTTCAAAAGGAATGGACGTAAACAGCGCGCTGTCCTCGGCTGCGTTTACTTTTATGGTAAAGGAAGTATTGCTGTTTTCCGTTACTTCCGAATTTCTATTGCGTATACCCGCCGTAAACCTTTCGAGAGCCTCGCTGTCAAGAACATAAAACTCGGGGTCTTTTATATAAAGGTCATCTCTGCAAAGTCTCAAGGTAACGTCAAAATCCTCGCCTACTCCGTAAGTGCCGAGATAGACTATGCTGTAGTTTTCGTTTTCATAATAGTTTTTGATATATTCGCCGTTTATATAAAGGTTACATTCGCGCTCGTAATAGCTCGGGAAATAAGCGTAGACCGCTCCGCCCTGCCGGGGGTAGACGGTATAGGTTATTTCCGCGTCGTCGCTTCTTTTCTTATATGAAGCGTGATAGTCGGTAGTAGAGCCTATATTGACATTCTTGCTGTCGAAGATCGTATCGGTTATGGGAACAAAGATCTCCTGCTCCTCGCCCGAAAGCAATGAAGCTAAAGTCTGCTGAAAACCGAAAGGCGAGCTGTCGGCGATATATGAGTTTATTATGCCCTTGTCGGCTAAAAACGCAACTTCTAAAGCGTCGGAATTTTCATAAACCTTTATGCCGTTCTGAGCGTCAATCGGAACAGCACTGTCATAAGGCGTCAGTATCTCGCGCTTTGACAAAACGTATTTTATGCCGAGGATATCGTCCGTAAGCATTGTCGCGCCGTCATATCTCGAATAATGGTCGCGCGAGCCGAAACCCAAGTCTCTGAGCAGTTTAAGAGAGCGGGAATTGAATGTGCTCGTAGAATGTGAAACGCCGTAAATTCCGAGCGCCATATTGTCGTTTACGGTGCGGTGGTAGGTCTTTTCCATGCGGTAAAAACCGCTGTCGTAGTCTTTGAGTTTCTCAACGGCGTCTCTTGTCGGCAGTATCTCGCCGAAATAATCCTCTCTCGGCGAATAATAAACGTCGCTGTGAATAGAGCTCATATAACTTCTGCAGCTTACAAACAGTTCGAGGCAGACCGCCGCTCCCGCGAGTATTTTCAGTATCATGTTGTTCCTGCTCATTCTGTATGCAAGGACAACGCAGGTCATTGCGCAAAGAGAGATAAGCGGGATAACGATAATGAGCGACGTGTCAAAATGTTCTCCGCCCGCATAATAGTCCGCCAGCACTAACCCCATCATAAGCAGCCCGAACGCTTTTCCTATCTGCTTTCTGCGCACGTCCGAAATGTTCTCAAAAGCCTCCGCGCCAAAGGTTATCAGCAGGAAAATAATCGTAAACGAATATCTGTAAGGCATCCACACGGGAACTTGTCCGCCGTGCCACAGCATATCCACGGGCTTTATATACATCGACAGCGTCATAACGCCGAGCAATGCCCCGCCGCCTATGCGTTTTATAAGCGGGATCTTTTTCATCATGAAATAAATGACCGCAAATATAAGCGCAAGCGTTCCGCAATACAGCATCGGAAGTCCGTCGGGGCGCTCGGTGTCATAAGTCGCGGGGAAAAGTTTTATATAAATATCGCCTATATTAAAGTTTTCGGCAAAGGAAAAATCCGCTGTCGCGTTATAGTCCATTTTGCCGTTCTGCAAAGCCTTGTACGCGGGGAGAATAATTACTCCCGACATAAGGATAGAGCTAACTGACGCAAGCGCGAAAGTTATTGCCCCGTAAAGATATTCCTTGAATTTTTTGAGAGCGCCGCAGGTGAGTAGATAATAAACAAAATAGAGCGCGGAAAAAATTCCGACCATATAGCCGATATAATAATTCGCAATGAAAATATACAACAGCGAGAGCGAATATAGCAAAAACCTGCGTTCTTTTACTATCCTCTCTATCCCCGCCAGCACAAGCGGAAGCGCAATCAGTCCGTCGAGCCACATCGGGTTTATGGTATGCGCCGTAAAATATCCGCAGAGCGCGAACATACACGAAAACAACACCGCCGTAAAATTTGAATAACCGCGGTGTTTTTTAAGGAAGAAGCACGACGAAAGTCCGACCGCTCCCGACTTTACGAGAAGCATAGCCATTATCCCCTCGGTTATCATATCCCGCGGGAACATTACGATTATGAGGTTAAAAGGGCTCGCGAGATAATAGGCAAAAAGCCCCAAAAAGCCCTCCGACAGAGAACCCGACCAGTTATAGAACAGGCTTTCCCTGCCCGAAAAAACGTCATGCAAGTAGTCGAAATACGTCACATACTGTGCATTTAAATCAAGCGCTAATACCGAACGTTCTCCGAATGGATAGACATCAAACAGCATATATGCCATAAAGAGAACGAGCTGTGGCAAAAAGAACACGAGAAAATACGCATAGTTTTTCTTAAAAAAGCCGCGTATTTTCTCCCAAGTTCTTTTTTCGTTTACCGAATTTTCAGTCAATGATTTTAGCTCCCATTATTATTGAAATAATGCCGCAGGCGAAGCGTTTCAAACCTTGCGGATTATTTACGGTATGATTATTGTTCCTTATTTGTTTCGACTATCTCCGTAGAGTTTTTAAATGCCTTTTCTGTTTCCGAAGCGCCCGCGAAAAGGAAGATGTCCGTTGCACAGTCGCCTATAAGCGAAACACCGAGAAGCACGGAAGTAACTACAGGATTATCGCCATACGGTTTAAGACCTATAATAATTCCGAGTGCTACGGTAATTGCAATGGGAATAAGCACAAGCGCCCACTTTTTATATCCCGCTTTTTTAAGTGCAAAGACGTTCGGAAGTTTCATAATACCTAAAATCGCCGCGACAATGCCTAAAATAAGCGTAAGTATATTTTTGATATGCTCTTCATCTCTGAAGAAAATTAGGAACGCCGCGACCACAATGCCTAAAACAAGCGTAACAAAAACAGAAACCGTGTTTGTCTTTTCCTTCTTTACCAGCCACACAAAGAACGACACAATACCATAAGCCGCCGCCACAACGCCCAGGGTTATGGCGATAAGGTCGAGCGTATC
The DNA here is from genome assembly GCA_947600065.1 of uncultured Clostridia bacterium. Classification (GTDB taxonomy): domain Bacteria; phylum Bacillota; class Clostridia; order Oscillospirales; family Ruminococcaceae; genus CAG-115. Next base: position 24,298 of record CANQFZ010000026.1, read on the forward strand.
GGTGTGGTAGATTATCATAAACAATCCGCCGATAAGCTCTATCATTGCAAGGAAAATAAGATTTTTTCTGAGTGCTTTTATTTTGTCCAGTTCCATAAAATTCCCGCCTTTCAAAAACGATTTAAATTTGTACTTACAGTACCCTAATATAAATTATAACTCATAATCTGTTATTTGTCAATAAATTTTTTCAGACTGTCCATAAAGTCTCCCCGTCATTCGGTTTCACCCAACAGTAATATATCTCCTTATGTTTTCAAGCGTTGCATTTCCTATGCCCGTTACGTTTACAAGTTCGTCGACAGATGAAAAACCGCCGTTTTCCTCACGATAGGCGATTATGGCTTCGGCTTTTGCCGTGCCGATGTCCTCCAGAGCTTTAAGCTCGCGAAGCGTCGCGGTGTTTATGTTTATGGGAAAAGTTACGACGTCCGGCGCGCTTTCAATGTATCTCGGATAACCGTCGTCTGCAAGTACACCTTTAAGATCGGTTTCATCTTTTATCAGTCCGTATATCAGCCACGCCATTAGCAGAAGCCATATCGCCAAAATAAGTATACGCTTTACATAATATCTTGCTTTCATTTGTTCACCATTTGGGAGTTTATTTTATGCCCTCTTGAAAAATTCCTTGTACACTGCTTTTGAATTAAGCATTTTTGAGGAGAAGTTTTCGAGCCTTTTTGCCCCGTCACTGTCCGAAATTGAAATGAAATAAGTAACGTCGTCGGGGTCTGCCGTCAGCGGGTGTTTAAGTATTGCCCGCCTGAATGCCGAAGCCGCCGTTTCAATAAACACATCGCGCATTCTCAGATGCTCGTTGTGATCTTTTTTGTCATGGTTTAAAAGCATTTGACAGGATCTTGCGAGCAGGCTTTTCCTGCCGTTCATTCTGTCCGAATAGCCCCAGCTTTCTATTTTCCATTTAGCTTCATCGGAATTATTCCCGCCGAGCGTTCGGGAAAGATGTTCTAAAGTGTTTACATAAAGTGAAACAGACGTACAGCCGCTGTCAGTTAAAAGCGCGGCGGCATAAATCTTTTCATCTCCCGCGGCGCGCCTTATCTCCCAAAGTTCCTTTACAAGAGCCTTTTCAAGTTCTTTTACCAATACCTCGTAAAATTCCGCCATAGCCGCCCTCCTTTCGGACTGCTTATTGTACACAATGCGCATAACGCCAAAGCGGCAATGCAACTTTGCTTTCGTTGCATTGCCGCCGTCTTAGCAGATGTGACTTTACAGACAGCGTTGTATAACAAGCGCCAAGCAGTGTTATACAATATTGTCCGACAAAGTGGAGCAATGTGCCCCTCTGCGTGTTTTTAAAAGTACCGCCTTGCCGTAAGATGCAATATAAAACCCGCAAATAGCAGGGTGGGTAAAGTCGCCCGACAGTTTCACGCTCCCGCCAACTGTCCTTTCGGAACAGGAGGTCTGCAATCCGCTGACGGAGTCGAGATCCCTTTTACAATGTGTTGGGATTATAACAGCACACATTCGCGCTGCAAGGCAGTATGTAAACAAAATTAAAGTCCGTCGTCCTCGGGCTCTTCAAGATCGGGCAACTCCGAAAACCTTTTCAGAAACATCTCTCCGACCTCGTTGTATTCGTCGTCGTCATCGACAGTCGCCAGCATTATGTCGCCGTCAATTTCCTGTTCTTTCAATACGACAAACTCAGCCGCGCCCTCGTCTTCGGCGTCCTCGGGAATAAGCGCATAATAAACCGTTCCGTTATACTCGGCACGATCCACAAACTCAAACCTTGTGACATTTCCTTCTTCGTCCTCAAGTTCAATTATTCCCTCTTCTTCGTCAAGAAATGCATCGTTATTTTCAACCATTTTACCGCCGCCTTTTTCGGCGCAGTATTTTCAGATATGAATAACGCCGACTTTATTATTTTACACTATTTTTTGTTTTGTGTCAATAGGAAATTTATGAAAAATACCGTTTTGACGTGGATTACACGAAATTATCATTAGTTTGCCCAAATTGATTTTTAAAAATATATACAAATTCACAACAAAAAAATTAAAAACTTCTATTGACTTTTAACAAAAAATATGTTATTATATAATCACAAGGAAAGACAGACCGCGACGGCGGATCTTCCTTAAAGTAAAAACCAAGAAAGGCGGTTCAGTCCGATGGGTATCTGATTTAAACCCGAAGAAAGGTCTATAGGTATATAGCTCAGTATTCGGAGAGAGATGAAGAAATATCCGACGGCAATGAAAGCCGAAAAAATTCAGCTTGAAGCAGAAAGGAAGCGAGTCCAATGGAAATGAGTGAAGGATTTTTTGAACAGTCTGCGGATTCGTGTTCCGCCGACCGCTCGGGTCGAATTTGAGGGCGTTTATCCGCACAAGCGAGTGCGTCGATACGCTGATGTGAGGGTCATTACCCTGTTGATAAAAACCTTGGCGAGTAGGCAGTCCGCAGACATTTTTCTACCGCTTGCAGCGACGAAGTCGCTCAGAGGCGTTTACATATAACCCCCAAAAAGAATTAGGTGATTACGATGTGCGCTTTGAAGTTAAGGGAAGGAAAATTTGATCGAAAGGATTGAGTCCCATGGGCGGTAAAATTTGTGTGAAGTACGAATTTTATTGAGAGGTACGGTCCGATGTAATACTTCAGCTTACAAGCAGAATGAATTTAAAATTGAATAATTGAGGCTCCCGCTGTAACAGGCGGGAGCGATTTGTTATGTGCAAGTATACAGGGTACAGTATGCAGTTATGGTATCCACGCATTATCCGCCTTCGGCGGAAAACGCTTCGCGGATAATTTTGGATTGTTATCGGACTGAAACGTTTTGGAATTTACCGAAAAAGGTATGCTAGTGTGCCTGTAAACTAAAAACAATCTAAATCTTATCCGCCGTAAGGCGGATACCTACTACTGCATACTGTACCCTGTCTACTGTAAACTTTTCAAATTCCCCACTTGAAATTTTCCTGCGTATGGTGTATAATAATTGATAGAGAATATTTTTCTCTTATATCATTTTTTATTATAAGGAGAAAAACTATGGAACATTATAACCCTCTGCTCCCTAAAGACGGAAACCAAAAGAAATTTATAACCATCGGCGAGATCATGCTTCGCCTTACTCCCCCGAACTATGAGAAGATCCGTATGGCTTCTACGTTTGAAGCCAGCTACGGCGGCAGCGAGGCAAATATCGCGCTTGCACTGGCGAACCTCGGCATTGACAGCACGTTTTTCAGCGTTGTTCCCAACAACAGCCTCGGAAAGAGCGCAGTGCGTATGCTGCGTTCAAACGACGTACATTGCACGCCCGTTATTTTGTCCACAGCCGAGGAGACACCTACCCACAGGCTCGGAACTTATTACCTCGAAACAGGCTATGGAATACGCCCGAGCAAGGTTACATACGACCGTATGCACAGCGCTATAACCGAGTATAACTTTGACAACTATGACATTGATTCGCTTCTTGAGGGATTTGACTGGCTGCATTTGAGCGGCATTACTCCCGCGCTCGGTGAAAACTGCCGAAAGCTTATCATGAACTGTATCAAAAAGGCGAAGGAAAAGGGGCTTATCGTAAGCTTTGACGGAAACTTCCGCAGTCAGCTCTGGAGCTGGGAAGAAGCGCGCGACTATTGCACGGAGTGCTTGCCTTATGTTGATGTTCTGCTTGGAATTGAGCCTTATCATCTCTGGAAGGACGAGGACGACCATTCAAAGGGCGATTGGAAAGACGGAGTTCCGCTTCAGCCCTCTTATGAGGAACAGGAAGATGTGTTCTGCCACTTTGTTGACAGATATCCGAACTTAAAGTGCATTGCGCGCCATGTCCGCTATGCTCACAGCGGCAGCGAGAACAGCCTTAAAGCGTTTATGTGGTATGACGGGCATACATTTGAGAGCCGCCTGTTTACGTTCAATATACTTGACCGCGTCGGCGGCGGCGACGCATTCGCGAGCGGACTTATCTATGCTATGATGAATAATTTCAAGCCGATAGATATGATAAACTTTGCTGTTGCGTCAAGCGCTATCAAGCATACGATCCACGGCGACGGAAATATCACCGACGACGTTCAGAGCATTCGCAATCTGATGAATATGAACTACGACATCAAGAGATAAAAGAACGCAAGGGGGAAAACCTTTTGAAAAAGGTTTTCCCCCTTGGACCCCATCTAGAGGCTAGAGGTTAGAAGTTAGGGGCTAGAAACTGTTTTGAGCGGCGAACAACGTTTTATTTTCAAACCACCAAACGGGCGGGCGCACGAAAGTTTTTTGAAAGGGAGTTTGAGGGAAAACTTTTTTTCAAAAAAGTTTTCCCTCAAT
>CANQFZ010000027.1 GCA_947600065.1 uncultured Clostridia bacterium
ATCAGCCGCTAGCTCGTCGCCTACGGCTCCTCCCTAGCGGCTGATGTCGTTCAAAGTTATTAACATCATATTTTTTTGAGAAAAGTGTAACATATCATTGACAAACGTACAAGCCTTAATTAAAATGACGAATAAAAACTATTGACAAAATTAACTTATTATGGTATAATCAATTTGATTGCGGATTTTAATTAGTTATCCGCATTGGTTAGTAAAAAACTGGATAAATGGAGGTAAATTATGTTTTGTCCAAACTGTGGAGAACAGTTGAGCGATGACGCTCAGTTCTGTGGCGCTTGCGGAGCAAAGATTGGCGAGAACGCTGAGAATTCCGAAAATGCCGAAAACGTTGCCGTAAATCAGGAAGGAACTCAGAATGAAGTTGAAAACGGCATTACCGCTGCCGATATAGCAAACAAAGCAAAGGCTGTTGGAGAAGAAGCCCTCAACAAGGCAAACGCTGTCGCAGATTCTGCTACGGCTGCCGTAAAGAAGGTCATTCCGGGAGTAAATAAAAAGATCCTGCTTATCGCGTGCGCAGCTCTGGTAGTAGTAATAGTAGTACTTATTATTATCATTGCAAATATTGCCGGAAATAAGCCTTCGTTTTCATTTGACAGAGTGCCTCATGCTCTTTATACTGCTGAAAATGATGACGGCGAGCTTGTGATTTTCCTTGACGGAAAAGAATTGAAAAATTCGGATGGCGTTTCTTATTCGTCTAGCTCTGCGTCTTTCGCATATAACGGCAATGCGTTCGTTTATGGCGGCGACCTTTACAAGATCGACGGCGACAAGTTCTCTCTTGTAAAAGAAGATGTTAAAGGCACCGTTATTTCCGCAAACAAGAACGCTTTAGCCTATTCCTGCGATGATGAAATATTCATTTATAAGGACGGCAAAGAAACAAATATCCATTCTGTTGAGGGAACTCTTGTCAGACTTGCGATCTCTCCGAACGGAAATTCGGTAGTCATAAATGAGCGCGAGGACGGAGATTATATTTCGTATTTATCAAAGGGCTCAAAGGCAAAGAAATTTTCCGATGACACTGTTATAAGAGTTATAAGTGATGATGCTTCCATTGCATATAGCTATGATGACGCGCTTCGCGTTATAAAGAATGAAAAGGCGGACGATTCTGAAAAAATTGATAGCAACTTTGGAGAGATCGTCGCTATGTCAAAGGATAACAAAAAGCTTATTTATATGAACTACAACGGAACATACTATTATGCTCCCGGTCTTAAAGATGATGAGCCTGTAAGAATTAGCAGAAACAGCGTTGCTCTGATATCACCTGCCGGAACAGACGGAAGACTTGATGATTTCAACAGCTTTTTGGGTTATGAAGGTTATTCCGTAAAGAAATATACTTTCAAGGGCGATGAGTTTGAAAGCTATACTGTTGCAAGCAACATTTCGTCATACAGGCTTTCCTCAGACGCAAACAAGCTCTTGTATTCAAAGGGCGGCAGCCTTTATGTAATAGACACGAGAAGCGAAAATGCCGAGCCGACGGAAGTAGTAGAGGATCTGTATGCATCGGGTTATTATTATGCAAACGCGGATCTTACAAAGATCTATGCGTTTAATGATGACAGAGATCTTATATTCTCCGACGGAAAATCAAACAAGACCTCAAAGATCGACTCCGATGTTGAAAATTTAGTCGTAAGTGCAGACGGCGTTTGCTGCTATGTAAAGAATGACACGCTTTATACAACAAGCGGCGGTTCCAAAGGCTCAAAGGTTGATAAGATGAACGACGTCACTTCATTAGGACTCAACAACTATTCGATATTCTATGTTGAGAATGACGGTACGCTCTATGTCAGCACCAACGGCAAGAACTTTACAAAGACAAGCGTTGTTTCCGAATAAAATTCAGACTGTATATAAAGCTCCATCTGCTGTGCAGCGTTATCCGCAGAAGGCGGATAACGCGGCGGCATACTGCGGCAGGCACAAAGCCCAGCCGCAGCACCGCTTCGGCGTTGTACACGAAGCGTTCAATGCGGTATTCGGGGCTTTCTCTACAGTCTGAAGCGGGACTTTTTATACAGCCCGAGTTAAGGTATCCGATTTGCGGGTACCTTAACTTTTTACTTTACAGTTTACAAAGTCGGCAGGAGATTTTTTTAATTTGTAAGAATAATTATAAAAAATATGTTGAAAACTAATTCGGTTTGTGATATAATTATATTGGTTATATGTATTTAATTTATTGACAACATTATGTGAAATAACAGGGCGGAGGTGTTGCGGCATGAAATGCGCTTTGTGGCTTAACAGGCAAAAGGTTTATTCTGCCGAGGAAATTCGCGATAATCTCGATATTGCGTCGCTTTGCGGCTATTTTGCCGCAGGGAGCCTTGTCGAGTGGCTGAGAGAACATAACGGCGAGGAATATGCCGCAGAACTTGAAAAAATATCGCCCAAAGACCCGAAGCTTAGGGAAAAGCTTGAAAGGGTTTTTAAAGGACAGCCTGTCCCATACAAAACATTTGGAAGCGGCTCGGAGGTCAAGGCGCCTTTGCCGGTAGGTAGCGCACAAATTATACAAAGCTCGGCGTTCGGCTCGGCGCGCGTTCCCGCTTTAGGCTCTGCGCCTTTCGGCTCGGCAAAAGCAGGCAATCGCTTTATGACGCGCGGTTCTCGTGGAATAGGGAGCTTTTCGCGCTATACGTTTTCGTCGGGGCTTTTGAGGATAGGCCGGCGCTCGGGGAGCTTTGGCGCTTTCGGTAGCTTCGGTCGTTACGGCAGTTTCGGCTATGAGTGGGAGTGGGAATGGGAGCAATTTTTCGAAAGGTTCGGCTCGTTTTATTCCACAAGCTTTTCATACGGAAGTGCCCGTTCATTTTTGAAAATGCTCGGCAGGAATTTCGGCTCTTATCGCTTTGGCAGCTTGAGGGCGCGTTATTTCGGGAGCGGAGTTTATTTTAAATTCGGCAGCGGAATGGGTTCATTTCGTTCAATGCTTTCGTCGCGAATGGCAATGCCCGACAGCGACGAGTATGACAGGATCCTTATGGAATGTGTGTTCGGCTGTAGATTAAACGGCTACGGCTACGGCATACATAACATTTGAGATATAATGGTTATGGTCAGACTGTAGATAAAGCCCCATCTACTTCGTCAGCGTACCGGCGTTTTGCGCGCAAGCGCATAATGCGGGCAGGCACAAAGCCTAGCCGCAGCCACGCTTCAGCATTGTACGCGAAGCGTTCAATGCGGTATCCGGGACTTTCTCTACAGTCTGAAGCAGGACATTTTATACAGTCTGTAGTTATGGTGCGGTTGATATTTTGGTAATTTTGAAAGGGTATTATTATGGCAAAATTTATCAGCAGGACATTGGTGTTTCTCGCAATGCTTATTGCGGGCGGAATATTTTTGTTTACAAGTATTCGCGAAAAGGTCGAATGGGATAAGCCCCACGCCGATCTTGACACAATAAAGGAAACAGAGCTTTATAGCGGAAGGATAGTCGAGGGCGAGATATACGACCTGTTCGACGAATTTGCTTATACCGCGGAATATGATACAACGCTCGGCGTGCAGACGAGCAAGGAGCGCACGACCGACAGATATTTTGCGCTTCCGCTTACGTATGCCGCAGATGAGGGAAGATGGTTCTTTATCGCTTTATCTTCGAGAAATTCGAGCGAGCTGAGGACGCTGGAAAAAATTGAAAACGAAACGCTTGATTATTATTTTGAAGACGTGTTGCTCGATGATTACACCACGACGCATTTTGTCGGCAGAGTACAAAAGCTCGACAAAGAGTATCTCGGCTTTTTCAGAGAGTACATAGGGGAAATGTTTGATGTTTCGGGAAGCGGGATAGACGAATATTGTGCGCCGTATGTCCTCAAGAGCTATACAGATCCGAACAGCGCTGTTACAGGAATAGTAATAGGCGCGATACTTGCTTTTATAGGAATTGTCGGCACGGCATTATCTATCATCAGAAAGGGTTTAACAGGAGTTTAAAATGAAAAAGACCATTGCGGTTTTTATTGCTTTTGCGGCGGCGCTGCTGTTGGGAATAGCGGCGATAGTCGTAGGAGCATGCGGAGAAAACGGAGTTTTCGGAGGGTTTACGGATATTTCCGAGCTTACGAGGGAAAACGCCGAAGAGGGCATGACGGTTAAAGGGCTTGTATACGGTATATGGGATAAGTATGCCATACATGAAAAAGAAACAAACGGAGAAAAAAAGGTCATTTCCGAATCTTATACCATGGTTATGCCGTATTCTTATGACGAGGAAGCCCCCGTGTTTATAGGCGTTTCTTCGGGCGACAGCAATGAGCTTTCTTTACTTGAACAAATGAGAAGCGAGACAGAGAAAATAATAACCGACTCTTCTTCCGATGAAAATCATACGACCATGAATTTCAGAGGCAAGCTGAGAAAGCTTGACGAAGGAGAGCTTACTTTCCTGAAGGTCTCAGTAGCCACTCTTGTGGGCGTTACGCAGGAGGAAGCGGAAGAATATATCGTGCCTTATGTAATTGAAAGCGACAAGTACAGCCCGTTTATGTTTGTGCTTATCGCAGGGATAGTGCTTACGGTCATAGGATTTGGCGGAGTGCTTGTGATGATATTGAAGGACATCGGCGAGGACAACGGATAAATGAACGCAATTCATATTTCCTCGTTTGCTCCGTCGAGAGCAAAGGGAATAAAAGAGCTTTATGTCGAGGATTTCGACCTGTATTGCACGGCGATTTCGGCGCTGCAGTGGCGAAAACTCGGCGGGAGCATAACTATGTGCTGCGACAGTTTTTATGCCGAGTATTATGAAAGAATAGGGTTTTCAAATGTCTGGGATATTATAAGCTGCAACATTCCCGACGATATAGACGGCATAGACCCGAAAATGTTCTGGGCGGGAGCGAAGCTGCTTGCGCTCAAAAAAGTTGACGCGCCTATAGTCATGATAGACACGGATTTTATCGTTTGGAAACTTCCCGAATTTAAAGATGAAATTATCGCCGCACACCGCGAGGAATTGTCGGAAGACATCTATCCCGACCTTTCGTTTTTCGGCGCGGAAAACCATATCATTCCTTTTTTCAGCGAGAGCGTCCTTCCGCTCAACACCGCGTTCTTGTATATTCCCGACAATGATTTCAAGGAGTTTTACACCTCCCAGGCTATAGCGTTTATGAAAAACGCGAAGCAGTGTGACGACTATCTGAAATATATGGTGTTTGCGGAGCAGAGGCTTCTTGCAATGTGCGCGGACTATACGAAAACGCCCGTTAAAACGCTTTTGGACAAGGACAGCTTATTCTTCCCGCAGGACGGCTATACACATCTTTGGGGAGCAAAGCAGGCTATGCGCGACGACGGTGAACTCAGAAAGGAATTTACAGAACGCTGTAAGCGCAGGATATTAAGCGATTTCCCCGAATATTCATATCTTATAGACAATATAGAAAAAACAGTTCGTTAATAAATTGAACATTTTATGAAAAGGGGTTGGATTTATGACATTACATCAGATTATCGACGACAGCAGGAGAATAGTGTTTTTCGGCGGTGCGGGCGTTTCGACAGAAAGCGGCATACCCGATTTCAGAAGCGTAGACGGCTTGTATAATCAGAAGTATAAATTCCCGCCCGAACAGATAATTTCCCACAGCTTTTTTGTGGAAAATCCCGAGGAGTTTTACAGGTTTTACCGCGACAGAATGATATTCCAAAATGCAAAGCCGAACGCCGCGCATTTAAAGCTTGCCGAGTGGGAGCAAAAGGGGATCTTGTCCGCGGTCGTTACGCAGAACATCGACGGGCTTCACCAGATGGCGGGGAGCAAAAATGTTATAGAGCTTCACGGAAGCATACACAGAAACTATTGCACAAGGTGCAGAAAATTTTATCCTCTTTCGGCGGTCACGGAATGTACAGGCGTTCCGCACTGCGACTGCGGGGGAATGATAAAACCAGACGTAGTGTTGTACGAGGAGAGCCTCAACAGCGCTGACATTGAAAAGGCAATAACCGAAATAGAAAACGCCGACACGCTCATTATCGGCGGAACTTCTCTCGTAGTATATCCCGCGGCGGGATTTGTGAGATATTTCAGAGGAAAGCACCTTGTGGTCATAAACAAAAGCGAAATATCCGTCAGCGGCGCGGAGCTTGTCATAAACGACAGTATCGGAAAAGTACTCGGAGAACTGAAATAATACGAAAGGAAGATGAACCATGGACAGCGTTCAGACCGTTACGTATCAATGTCCCAACTGTAACGCCCCGCTTGAATTTGACGCACATTCGGGAAAGTTCAAGTGCTTTTACTGCGACAGCACCTTTACCGACAGCGAGATCAAAGATATTTTCGGGAAACGCGACGAAAAAGTTGACCTTGAGGGAGCAGAACCCGAACTTACCGAAGACCAGGCCTTGCAGGAGGAATTTTCGGGACAGAGCGCGCTTTACAGTTGTCCTAACTGCGGCGCAGGAGTTATATGCGATTCGCTCACATCTTCTACGAGGTGTCATTTCTGCCATACGCCCGTAGTGCTTTCGGGAAGACTTTCGGGAGAATTTAAGCCCGATGTGCTCATTCCTTTTGCAGTTACGCAAGAACAGGCGCGGGCAAAATTCGGAGAATTTACAAAGGGAAAGTTTTTCCTGCCGAAGGATTTCACTTCCGAGGCGCAGATAAACAACATTTCCCGGCTTTATGTTCCTTATTGGCTCAAGAGCGGGCTTGTAGACGCAAGGCTCAAAGCTGTCGGAAAAAAGGTCAGATCCTGGACCAGCGGCAATTACCACTATACGAACACGAAAGAATATGATGTCCAAAGAGAAATGGAGCTTGCGTTTATAAGAGTTCCGTGCGACGGATCTAAAAGAATAGACGACGGGCTTATGGAAAGCATAGAGCCGTTTAATTATACGGGCATAAAGCCGTTTTCAATGTCCTATCTGTCGGGCTGTCCCGCAGAAAAATACGACGTAAAGAAAGAAGAAGCGGCTCAGAGAATAGACCAGCGCATAAGAGAAGCCTCCGAAGCGGAGCTTAAAAAAACCGCCATGGGATATACGAGTCTCGAATCCCTTCAGATAAACACAAGCTACCGCAACGCGCAGTATGTCTACGCACTGCTTCCCGTGTGGTTTTTGAATTATCAGTATAAGGGAAAGGACTATTCGTTTGTTATAAACGGACAGACGGGACTTACCTTCGGACAGCTCCCCGTCAGCGGCTTGAAGCTCGGTCTTGTTTCTGCGGCGATATGCCTTGCCGTGGCGATAGTTGTCTTTTTTATAGGGGGTATGTTATTTGGCTAAAAGAAAGCCCCATGCGGTCTTGTGCGGATTTCTGGCTATAGTCATTTTGCTGTTTCCACTGTTTGGTTTTAAGGCGGGAGCCGAGACGTACAAAACGGTGCTTTCCGATCTGGACAATTGCCTAACGGAAGCGGAAGAAGACGCGATCTCGGCAAAGCTCGACGAGGTTTCGCAAAAGGTCGGTATAAATATCGGCATTGTCATAACCGCCGAGCTTTTAAATTCAAACGGACATCATATAAGTCACGAGGTGTATTCGGAAAATTTCTGCAATGAAAACTTCGGAGAGTACAGCGATTCTATCGTCCTGCTTTTGTTCAATTCCCACGACAAGCCCGAATATACATACGCCGAGGACGATATGTACATGTACGGCAAAGCCGACGAACTTTATTATGAAAAGTCTCAAAAAATCTGGGACAGGATATACGATGCCCTTGAAAAACAGAACATTAAGTCGGATCTTCCGAGCGAGCCGAATGTTTATAAGTATTACAGCTCTGCAAACTACTATATGGCTTGTATGAACTTCTGTGATACTCTCGGAAAATACGGAGATCCCGGCAGCGCGTTCTGGATAGGAGTATTGGAGTTTATTCTGGAACATATTGGAATGTTATTCATCGGGCTTATCATAGGCGTAATAGTAGCAGTCGTTATTTTTACAAACACAAAGAGATCCTATTCAAAGAAAGCGCCCATAAGCGCGGCACAGTATATTGACAAAAACAGAAAAAATATCGTCGGAAGCGAAGACAGGTTCATACGCGAATACACCACCAGCCATCGAATAGATACCTCGTCTTCTTCGGGCGGCAGAAGCGGAGGCGGCGGTCACAGCGGCGGCGGTGGCGGTCACCACAGCGGCGGTCACCACAGATAATACTTATAGTAAAAAAAGAGGATTTCCGCAAACATTCGGAAATCCTCTTTTGCGTGTAAAGATCATACTCCGGGCTTTTCGGGCGGCTGTACCGATGGCTGCTGCGATACGGGAGCAACAATATTCTGGCGCAAAATGCGTATATCGTTGAGATCTTTCTGGAGAAGCTCTTCTATGCGCATAAGCATTTTATCGGCAAAAGCGTCGGTAGACGCGCGAAGATCAGAGCATTGCGCCTCGGCGCTGCCTATAACTTCTGTCGCGCGGCGACGGGCTTCTTTAAGTATATCCGATTCGTCGATAAGCTGATTTCGGCGTTCTTCTGCCTTTCTGATTATGCTTTCAGCCTCGCGCTCGGCGTCGCCGACAATGCTGTTTTTGTCCTCAACGACCTTTTGCGCCTGGCGTATCTCCATAGGCAGAGCCATTCGCATATCGCTTATGATCTCGCTTATTTTTCCGACGTCGACCATACTTTTCTTTCCGAACGGAACGGGCGTTGCTGAGTTTACAACATCGTCGAGTGCGTCGATAAGTTCCTGAATTGAATATGAGTTTTGCATAACTATTCCCCCTTAAATATTTACAAGTCCTGCTGATTTAATTTCGCAAGACGTTTTTTATCCTCGAATTCGGCTTTGAGCCGCGTGCTTATTTCCTTATGTATGACCGACGGAACGTATTTTGAAAGATCTCCGCCGAACATTGCTACCTGTTTTACCATACTTGACGAAATGAACGTTGTATTCGCGCTTGCGGGGATAAACACCGTTTCCGCGCGGGGATTGAGATCCTTGTTTGTATGAGCCATCTGAAATTCATACTCAAAGTCCGAGGTAGCTCTCAGTCCCTTTACTATAACGTCAATGTCCGAGCGCTGTGTGAAATAATCCGCCAACAGTCCGTCATAGCTGTCTATTTCGATGTTTTTTATTCCCGTTGTAGCCTTTTCAAGAAGCGCCCTGCGCTCGGAAATTGAAAAACTGTAGCTTTTGAGCGGGTTTATAAGTACAACGACAATGAGCTTGTCGAACATTGTCGAGGCTCGTTTTATTATGTCGAGATGCCCGTTTGTGCAGGGATCGAAACTTCCCGGATAAATAGCTGTTTTCATATTTCGTCCTCCTCATTTTTCGGTATACGGTAGATCGAAACGCTAAGCCCTACATGCCTTAAAACTCTCACGATTTCAAACCGTCCGAGCTTTTTCGGCAGATTACATTCGGCTTCGTGTTCGCAGATGATAATCCCGCGTTCCGACATTTTCGGTTCAAGCAGCGGCAGAGCCTTTCCTATAAGCCCGCATCGGTACGGCGGGTCAAGAAACGCAATGTCGAAAACCTCCGATGTACTTTTAAGAAAAGCCGCAAATGGCTTTTGAACTATCGTCGAATATTCCCCAAACTTCACCCATTCGACATTCTGCCTTAAAACTTTTACCGACACCGCCGAGCTGTCCACAAAGACAGCTTTTTTCGCGCCTCTGCTTATCGCTTCGATTCCGAGCTGTCCGCTCCCCGCGAACAGGTCGAGAACGTTTGCTCCCTCAATTTCAAACTGAATAGCGCTGAACATCGCTTCTTTAACGCTGTCAAGAGTAGGTCTGACGGTATCCGTACCCTCTACGGTATTAAGTTTCAGCCCCTTTGCTTTTCCCGTAATAACTCTCATATCTCACCTTTTTGTGTAGTAAAAGTCAAAATCTTTCCTGAATAAAGTCGTAAAGCTCCTTTGCTTTTTCCTCGCTTATCTTTGCGGCTTTTCTAAGCTCCTCGGCGCTCGCTTCTTTCATGGCGGCTTTTGTCTTGAACTCTTTCAAAAGCGCTCGCGCTTTTGCTTCGCCTATGCCTTTTATTTCGGTAAGCTCCATTTCATACGTTTTCTGCTTGTGACGAACGCGCTGGAACGTTATCGAAAAGCGGTGCACTTCGTCTTGTATATTCGTAAGCAGCGCAAACAACGCGCGGTTCGATTTAATCTCGATCTCCCCGCCCTCTTTGGCTATGGCGCGGGTGCGGTGCTTGCTGTCCTTTACAAGACCGAACAGCGGAACATTTATCTTCAACTCGTCAAGCACTTCCGAAACCGCGGCGATATGCCCTTTTCCTCCGTCAAGAAGAATAAGATCGGGCAATGGCGAAAAATCCTCGTCGCCCTCTATATACCGCGTCATTCTGCGCCTTAATACTTCCTGCATACAGGCGTAGTCGTTCTGCCCGTTTACGGTTTTTATCGCAAACTTACGGTATCCCGCCTTGAACGGTCTGCCGTTTCTGTAAACAATCATTCCTCCGACAACGCCCGTTTCCCCGAAGTTTGAAATATCATAGCTCTCGATAATATCGGGTATCTTTTCAAGACCGAGCAGTGTCTTTAAATCTTCGAGCGCGGAAATTTCTTTAGCCGTTCTTCCCGTTCTGAGCGCCAGATATTCGCCCGCGTTCTTTTTTGCGAGAGCTATCTGAGCCGCGCCCTCGCCCCTTTGCGGAACGGTTATTTTAACATTGCGCTTGTTCTGTTCTTTTAGTAGTTCAGCCAGAAGCTCGCTGTCGTTCGGTTCTTCGTCTACGACTATTTCTTTGGGAACATCGTCGTTCCCCGAATAATAGTTCAATAGGAAATCCCTGCGCATTTCAGCGCCCTCGTATTCCTCGCCGATAAAAAAGTTTTCTTTATCCACGAGCCTGCCGCCGCGGTATTTTATCACCGCAACGGACGCCTGACCTATATTCTGCGAAAGCGCGACAATATCCGTGTCGGTCTTCTCGCCTAGTATCTTCTGCCTTGCGGACAGCCTCGAAATAGCGGCTATCCTGTCGCGAAGACGCGCGGCTTTTTCAAACTCAAGGTTTTCCGCCGCCTTTTCCATTTCTTCTGTAAGCTCCGCAACGCTCGCCTTGTTTCCGCTTTTCAGATACTTTATCGCTTCGTCGACTATCTTTCTGTATTCTTCCGAGGAAATTTTCCCCTCGCATACGCCCATGCATTTTTTTATATGATGATTAAGGCAGGGGCGCTCTTTTCCGAAATCTCTCGGAAATTTTCTGCGGCAGGTCGGGAGCATAAAGACCGTGTTTGTTTCCTCAACGGCGTTTTTTATCGTATATCCGCTCGTAAACGGTCCGATATATTCGGCGTTCTTATCGTCGGTATTAAACGAATAGGTTATCCTCGGAAATTCTTCTTTTGAGATTTTTATATAATTATAGCCCTTTACATCTTTCAAAAGGATATTGTATTTGGGCTGGTGGAGCTTTATAAGGCTACATTCAAGCACCAGCGCGTCAAGCTCCGTCTGCGTCACAATAAAATCGAAATCAGCAATATTATCCACAAGCTTCAGTGTTTTTGCGGTATGCTGAGAGTTATGGTGGAAATATGTCGTAACGCGGTTTTTAAGCGCTTTTGCTTTTCCGACGTAGATTATTTTCCCGTTTTTGTCTTTCATGAGGTAAACTCCGGGCAAAAGCGGAAGTCTGTTTGATTTTTCGCGCAGAGCGGGAAGATGTTCGTTCAAGGTCTGACCCCTCAAAAATTATTCACATTAGAAAAAAGTGTACATAAATCACATTAAATTTTCCTTATATTTATTATTTTATCACAAAAAATTAAATTTGTCCAGAATATATTTACTTTTTTATAAATTTTTAGTATAATAAGAGTAGAACCCATAAAAAAACCACAGATATGCAGGTTTTTTTTGGACAATTTGACTGTTTTTTCAGGAGGAAAAAGTATGAGAGCGGTTGTGGCTGTAATAGGAAAGGACACTGTCGGTATCCTTGCAAAGATAAGCGGTATATGCGCACAGTACAGCGCGAACGTTATGGACGTTACGCAGACCATTATGCAGGATCTGTTTGCGATGACAATGCTTATTGACATAAGCAGGCTGTCGACAGACTATGCCGATTTTGCCGATAAGCTCAAAGCGACAGGCACAGAGATGAATTTGCAGGTACACGTTATGCATGAGGACATTTTCAACTCCATGCACAAAATTTAATGCACATACATTCGGGAGGATAGGAGGCTAGGAGAGTACAATGTTAAATACGGGCGATATTCTTGAGACCATAAAGATGATACAGGAGGAAAATCTTGATATCCGCACCATAACTATGGGTATTTCGCTTCTCGATTGTATAGACGGAAACGCGAATACAGCCTGTGAAAAGATCTATGAAAAGATGATGAGAAAAGCCGAAAAGCTTGTTAAAACGGGAGAGGATATAGAAAAACAATACGGTATCCCGATAATAAACAAGCGCATTTCCGTAACGCCTATCTCTATCGTTTCGGCGGCTTCTTCCGCAAACGGGCAAAGCCCCGTTATATATGCAAAGACCCTTCAGAAAGTTGCCGAGGGCACGGGAGTAAACTATATAGGCGGCTATTCGGCGCTTGTGCATAAGGGCTTTTCGGCGGGCGACAAAGAGCTTATAGACAGTATTCCCGAGGCATTAGCCGAGACGAAAAACGTTTGTTCTTCGGTAAATATCGGCTCTACAAAAGCGGGAATAAACATGGACGCTGTAGCTCTCATGGGAAAAATGATCCGCGAGGCTTCTGAAAAGACCGCCGCAGACCATTGCTTCGGCGCGGCAAAGATCGTCGTTTTCTGCAACGCCCCCGAGGATAACCCCTTTATGGCGGGAGCGTTCCACGGCGTAGGCGAATACGACACGGAAATAAACGTAGGCGTTTCGGGACCGGGAGTTGTCAGAGCGGCTCTTCGGAAATATCCCGACGCAAACATTTCGGAGATCGCGGACGTTATAAAAAAGACGGCGTTTAAGATAACAAGAATGGGACAGCTTGTAGGCACCGAAGCCTCAAAGCGGCTCGGAGTTCCGTTCGGGATAGTAGACCTTTCGCTTGCACCGACGCCTGCCGTGGGCGACAGCGTCGCGCATATACTCGAAGAAATCGGGCTTGAAAGCTGCGGCGCACACGGCACTACCGCGTGTCTTGCGATGCTGAATGACGCAGTTAAAAAAGGCGGCGTTATGGCTTCTTCGCATGTCGGAGGACTTTCGGGAGCGTTTATTCCCGTTTCCGAGGACGCGGGAATGATAGACGCTGTAAACAGAGGTTCGCTTTCTGTTGAAAAGCTCGAAGCAATGACGGCGGTCTGCTCGGTAGGACTTGATATGATAGTCATTCCCGGCGATACGCCCGCAGACACTATTTCTGCAATAATCGCCGATGAGGCGGCAATAGGCATGGTAAACTCAAAGACAACGGCAGTCAGAGTTATTCCCGCGATAGGAATGAAAGAGGGAGAAACGCTGGAATTCGGCGGACTGTTCGGCTCGGGACCCGTAATGAAAGTAAGCCCGTTTAGTTCGTCTAAATTCATCTCTCGCGGCGGAAGAATACCCGCGCCGCTGCAGAGCCTGAAAAACTGATAAATCCGTATTTTATAAAAGGAGATAATTATGGATAAAAACAAACTGCTTGACCTTTTAAGACAGAACGCAAGGCTTTCAAACGCCGAGATTGCGGCAATGACGGGCGAAACGGAAGAAAATGTCGCGAACGGCATAAAGGCGCTTGAAGACGAGGGTTATATAATCGGATACTCCGCTATTATCGACGAGGAAAAGGCGGACGACAGCGGAGTTACCGCGGTCATTGAGCTTAAAATAACGCCGATAAAGGACAGGGGCTTCGACGACCTCGCGCATACAATAATGGAGTTTGACGAGGTAGACAGCGTCTATCTTATGTCGGGGGCATACGACCTTATGGTTACTATTTCGGGAACATCTCTCAGAAATGTAGCGCTTTTCGTTTCGGAAAGGCTCGCGGTATTGGACGGCGTGCTTTCAACGGCTACGCACTTTATTCTTCGCCGCTATAAAGAAAAACACCATATCTTCAACGAGGAAAAATACGACGACAGAAGTATGGTGTCTCCGTAAATGCTTAGTAAAGAGGTCAGAAGAAAATGAATTATGATGAAATTATCCCAAAGAAAATAAGGGATATACAGCCGTCGGGTATACGTAAATTTTTCGACATTGCCCAGCACGTTCCCGATGTAATCTCGCTTTCCATAGGCGAACCCGATTTCAAAACTCCTTGGACGGTGAGAAAAGAAGCCATAAACATACTCGAGCGGGGAAAGACCGCTTATACCGCAAACAGCGGACTTATGCAGCTTAGAAAATCGGTCTGCGGATATCTCCATGATTTTATAAACACGGATTATGACCCCGAAAGCGAGGTAATAATAACCGTCGGAGGCTCCGAGGCTATCGACCTTGCGGTGAGGGCGCTTATAGAGCCCGAGTGTGAGGTGCTTGTGCCCGAGCCGAGCTTTGTGTGCTATTCGCCGATTGTGAGAATGATGGGCGGAACTCCCGTGCCGATAGTGACAAAAGCCGAGGACAAGTTCAGGCTGACTGCGCAGGCGCTGAAAGAAAAGATAACCGACAGAACGCGAATGCTCGTTTTGCCTTATCCGAACAATCCCACGGGCGCTGTTATGAGAAAAAATGACCTCGAAAGCATAGCTGAAGTTTTAAGAGGTACGAACATTATAGTGGCTTCGGACGAGATATATGCGGAGATGACCTATAACGGCATAAAGCACGTTTCTATCGCCGAAATCGACGGTATGAAAGAGCGCACTCTCGTTATAAGCGGATTTTCCAAGGCATACGCCATGACGGGCTGGAGACTGGGTTATATAGCAGGACCGCAGCCTATTATCAAGCAGATGCTGAAATTGCACCAGTATTGCATAATGTCAAGCCCTACCGTAAGCCAATATGCCGCGATAAAAGCGATAGAGGACTGCAAGCCCGACGTTGCTCACATGGTAGAAGAATACGATATGCGCAGAAGACTTTGCGTAAAAGCGTTCAACGACATGGGGCTCGATTGTTTTGAACCCGAGGGAGCGTTTTATGTGTTCCCTTGTATAAAATCAACGGGAATGTCGAGCGAGGAGTTCTGCGAAAAACTTGTTTATGACAAAAAGGTGGCCGTTGTTCCGGGAAATGCTTTCGGAGAAAGCGGAGAGGGATTTGTCAGAGTTTCATATGCATATTCCGTACAGCACCTTGAAACCGCGTTTTCACGGATAAGAGATTTTTTGAAAGAGAACTGATACTGCTTTAAAACCGAGTTATAATATGAATAATGAAATAAAGCTATACGCTCCCGCAAAGCTCAATCTCTATCTCGACATTACGGGAAAGCGCGCGGACGGTTATCATCTGCTCGAAACGGTTATGACGAGCGTTAGTCTGTGCGATATCGTGACGATAAAGAAAGAGCCTTTGAGCGGAGAAATAACGGTCGGCTGTACAGACAGCGGTATCCCCGTAAACGAGGGGAACATCTGCCATAAAGCCGCGAAGCTGTTTTTTGAAGCGGCAGGCATAAAAGACGGCGCAAAGATCTTTATAGAAAAAAACATACCCCACGGCGCGGGCATGGGCGGCGGAAGCGCAGACGCCGCGGCAGTTTTTAAAGGACTTAATGAGCTGTACGGCTGTCCGCTTTCGGAGGATACCCTTTTAAAGCTCGGAGAAAAAACGGGAGCCGACGTTCCGTTCTGCATAGCGGGAGAAACGAGAATCTGCCGCGGCACGGGTGAGATAATGGGAGAATGTATAAGTCTTCCGAAAAGGTATTATCTCATAGTTATGCCCGATATTTCCTGCGATACCAAAGCCGCTTATGCAAAATACGACGAAGCTCCGATAGAGCCTGAAAACGCGCTTGAAAAGTTTTTGCGCGAGTTTCCGAAATATATGTACAATGTATTTGAGGAATTATATCAAAGCGGGGAGATACCCGCCATAAAACAAAAGCTGCTCGAAAACGGCGCGGAAAATGCATTGCTCACGGGAAGCGGCGCGGCGGTCTTCGGAGTATTTAAAAGCCGCGAAAATGCCGAAAAAGCAAAACAAGCTTTTTCGGAAATGCTTTCATATGTAGTCGAAAATTATCCTTGAAAGGAGTTTTAAATATGATCGTTTTACAAAATCATGTCGGGAAAATAGCCATTTCCCCGCAATATTTCACCGAGCTTATCGGAAAGACAGTCACAAACTGTTTTGGCGTTATAGCTATGAACGTCGAGGGCTTCCGTGAAACGATCTCTGCGGCGCTGCCGGGAAAGAGAAAGGCATACGCGCGCGGAGTGAACGTAAAGTTCGTAAAAGACAAGCTAATCATTGACCTTCACATTTCGCTTATGTACGGTGTAAATATGAACGCCGTCGCAAAAGCAATAATCCACAAGGTCGGATATAATGTCGAGCAAAGCACGGGAATTTCCGTTGAAAAAGTCAACGTTTATGTTGACAGCATAAGAGTATAACCAATAAGTGATCAAGAGATAAGTAACGAGAGGAAATTAAACAGATATGACTGTAAACGGACAGACACTTCGCGACGCGATCATTTCGGGAGCGAACAATATTTACAATCACCGCCGCGAGGTAGATGAACTAAACGTTTTCCCTGTTCCCGACGGGGACACGGGAACAAATATGTCGATGACAATAAAAAATGCCGCGCTCGAGCTTTCAAACGTTCCTAGCGGAGCGAGCGCGGGAGATGTCGCGAAAAAGGCGGCTTCGGCTATGCTGCGCGGCGCAAGGGGAAATTCGGGAGTTATACTCTCGCTTTTGTTCAGAGGACTTTCAAAAGGGCTTGCGGGAAAGGACAGCGCAACTTCCGAAGACCTTTCGCAGGCATTCAAGATAGGCGTTGACGCGGCATATAAATCGGTTATGAAGCCCACGGAGGGAACTATTCTTACCGTAGCCCGCGAAGCGTATGAAAATACAAAAGACAAGACTTCGGCGTCAATTGAGGATTTTATCCTCATTTATATCGAAGAAGCCAAAAAGTCGCTCGAAAAAACTCCCGATCTTCTCCCGACGCTTAAAAAAGCGGGAGTTGTAGACGCGGGAGGAATGGGATATATCGTTATCCTCGAGGGAATGTATTCCGTTATAAGCGGAAAAGGCATTGTTCCGAATGATGACGAGATAAAGCCCTCTGCGCCTGCGGCGGTGGCGGCGGCAGAGCAGAAGCCCCATTTCGCGTATAACGCCGAATTTGTCGTTGTAAAAAGCAACAGTCAAAAAACGAGCGATGCGCTTTTAGCCGTGCTTGAAACGCTCGGAGAAAACGTTATGGTAGCTGACGCCGACAATATCATAAAAGTAAACGTCGACACCGACCACCCGGGAAAAGCCATAGAAGAAGGCATTAAATACGGAGAGCTTACAAAGATAAAGATAGAGAATATCCGCGAGCAGAAAGAGCTTGTAGTAAAGGCAGACAAGGCACAGCAGAAAAAACGCAAGCCCCCCGTTGAGCCTGTAAATGAAACGGGATTTGTAGCTATTGCGGCGGGCGCGGGCATTGAGGCGTTGTTTAAGGATCTCGGCGCGGACAATGTCGTCTGCGGAGGACAGACCATGAACCCATCTACCGAAGATATCCTCGAAGCAATAGGACAAACTCCCGCGAAAAACGTTTTTGTCCTGCCGAACAACAAGAACATAATTATGGCGGCGGAGCAGGCGGCAGAGCTTTCTGACAGAAACGTCTGCGTTTTACAGACAAGAACTATCCCTCAGGGCATAACCGCGATGATGAATTACGACGCGGGCGGGAGCTTTGAGCAGAACCGCGCGGCAATGACAGAAGCGTTTGACCGCGTTTCGAGCGGACAGATAACCTTTGCGGTGCGCGACAGCGAGTTTGACGGGCACAAGATAAAAGAGGGCGAGCTTTTGGCAATGGATAACGGAAAGATAGTCTTTACCGAAAGAAACCTTTCAAAGGCTCTCACAAAACTCGTAAAGCGCCTTATCTCTCCGTCTTCGAGTTATGTCACCGTTATGTACGGCTCGGACGTTAGCGACGAGGACGCGCAGGAAGCTTTCGAAGCTTTGAGACAGAGAATAAGCCAGGATATAGATATTGTGCTTGTAAACGGCGGACAGCCTGTCTATTACTACATAATATCGGTAGAATAGGCATAGCCGAATAAGATCGGGATTAGACAGATCCCGATTTTATTACTATTGAGGGGATATCCATGGAATTAACGTTTTTAAAGGGCGTAGGTCCGAAAAAAGCCGAGCTTTATCAAAAGCTCGGGATAAATACCGCAGAAGAGCTGGCAAAGTTCTATCCGCGCGACTATATCGACTTTACCGAGCTTACGCCGATAAAAGATCTATGCATAGGCGAAACATATGCCTTTCGCGCAACTGTCTTTAAAAAATCCGAGCCGTTTTCGAGGTATGCCAGAGTGGCTGTTTATAAGGCATTTTTGACAGACGGCGAAGCGGAAATAACGGCGAACTTTTTTAATTCAAAGTTCACATTCGATACTCTCCAGCTTAACAAGGAGTACATTTTTTACGGCAAAATAACGGGTACTATCCTCGACCCTCAGATAAGCTCGCCGCAGTTCGTTCTGCCCGAAAAGCAGGGACTTCTGCCGAAATATCCGCTGACAGCAGGACTTTCAAACAAAATGATAAGCGCGAATATGAAAACCGCGCTTACTGTTGTAAGGTTTGAAGAATCCCTCCCCGAAAAGATACGCGAAAAGTTTGAGCTTTTAGAAATAAACGACGCTATTCAGAAAATACATTTTCCGAAAAATGCCGAAGAATACAGACAGGCTCGCAGAAGGCTGGTGTTTGAAGAACTGCTTATGCTTAAGCTCGGACTGTCGCAGATAAAAAATCGCGGAAGGACACTTTCGGGCGCGGTCATGACGGACGTAGACATGAGCGAGTTTTTCGAGTCGCTCCCGTTTGTCCCGACAAACGCGCAGATGAATGCCGTAAACAGCTGTATAAGCGACATGAAGCGGCTTTACCCGATGAACAGGCTTATACAAGGCGACGTCGGCTCGGGCAAAACAATGGTAGCCGCCGCCGCGGCATATTTTGCCTGCGTAAACGGGTTTCAGACGCTCGTCATGGCGCCGACGGAAGTTTTAGCCGGACAGCATTATGACACCTTTATGGGCTTTCTTTCGCCGCTTGGCGTAAGCGTTGGGCTTTTGAGCGGGTCGCTTTCCGCCGCAGAAAAAAAGCAAGTGCGCAAAAAAGCCGAAAGCGGAGAAATAGAAGTGCTTATCGGAACTCACGCGCTTATACAGAAATCGGTCGGAATGAAAAATTTAGGGCTTGCGATAGTAGACGAACAGCACAGATTTGGCGTTGAACAGCGGTCGGTGCTTGCCGAAAAAGGCGCAAACCCCCATATTATGGCAATGAGCGCAACTCCCATACCCCGCACGCTCGCGCTCATTATTTACGGGGATATGGACGTGTCCGTTATAAACGAAATGCCCAAAGGCAGGATACCGATAAAGACCTATGCGGTAGATACGTCGTTCCGCCCGAGAATATATGCGTTTATAAAAAAGCATATCGCCGCAGGAAGACAGGCTTTTATAGTCTGCCCGCTCGTCGAGAGCGGAGAAAACACTCCCCCCGAAAAGCAAAGCGCCATAGATTATTATAATACCCTAACGAGCGGTGAATTTGCGGGCATTCCCACAGGACTGCTTTACGGAAAAATGAAACAGGCGGATAAAGACGCAGTTATGAGCGATTTTCGCGACAATAAGCTCAAACTGCTCATATCTACGACCGTAATAGAAGTCGGGATAGACGTTCCGAATGCCGTGGTCATGCTTATAGAAAACGCCGAACAGTTCGGGCTTTCACAGCTCCATCAGCTTAGGGGAAGAGTAGGACGCGGCGCGGAACAAAGCTTTTGCATACTGATGACGGACAACAAGAGCGACTATACAAGAGAGCGCCTCAAAGCAATGGTCGATACGACGGACGGCTATAAGATAGCTGACACGGATCTGAAACTTCGCGGACCCGGAAACTTTTTCGGGCGTGAACAGCACGGCTTGCCGCCGATGAAGATAGCGGATCTCGCGGACGACGCTGATATGCTTTCGGAGATAGACACGCTCGCACAGAAAATAATTGCCGACGACCCGTTTATGTCCGCTCCCGAAAACAAGGGGCTTAAAGCAGGCGTAGAGGAGCTTTTTGATAATCTTAAAACGCAATAAAACTTATATCGGTTTTATTCTGTAAATTCGGGCTCACTTTCAGTTGTCGCGTCAATAAATTCAAGCACGCCGCTGTAGATAGTAAACGCGACTTTCTGCTGAAACTCCCATGTAGAAAGAAGTTGTTCTTCTTCGGGATTGGACAAAAATCCGCATTCTATCATAAGCGAGGGATTGGGATTTGATTTAAGCAAAAACAGCTCGTCTCCCGAAAGCTTTATTTCTCGGTCATTTCCCGGGCGAAGCTCGGCAAACCGCCTTTGCATTATAGTGGCAAGAGTGCGGTTGTCGGGGTGGTTGTTGTTGTAGAACATCTGCCCGCCGAAATATTTCGGGTCCGTAAAATTGTTCTGATGAACACACAGAAAAATGCTGTCGGGATAGCTTTGTATTATTTTCAGCCTGTTGTCCATGTCCGAAAGCTTCTGGTTTCGTATGCCCTCAACTCCGGGAGAGTATATCGAGATATCCTCGCTTCTCGTGAGGACGACCTTAAATCCCGACATCTCGAACATATCCCTTAGCGCCAGAACTATCGACAGGTTTACGTCCTTTTCCAGAACGCCCGTTATGCCGACAGCTCCCGAATCAAGTCCGCCATGGCCCGCGTCTATTACTATAACGGGCTTTTCGGCAGTATCTGCCGAAGTAGGAAGCGCTCTTTCGGTTATCCTCGCGCATACAGCCAACAGCACAAAACAGCCGATTATGGACAAAGTAAGCTTCATTGACTTTGCCGTTATCTTTTTCTTTATCCCGCTCATTTTTTCCTTAAACATGATCACCGTCATTCCTTTCATTAACTTGTACGTTTTGTCCATATTTTATGAAAGGCAATTTCCGATTAGAACAACTTGTTCGTTTTTGTGCAATAAAAAAACATAATTAGTGAGGACAAGCATATATTGTAATATTAAACAATTACAATGCTTTATCGTTGAAAGTTTTTTAGATTTTGTACAAACGCAAAAATGCTACTTGTATAAAATTGTCGATTGTGCTACAATAGAAAAAGAACTTGAATTTATTTTTTAAGAGGTGCATATTATGTCAGACCGTAATTCATACGAAAGCCCATTTTGCACTCGCTATGCGAGCAAGGAAATGCAGTATATCTTTTCTGCGGACAAGAAATTCTCCACATGGAGAAAGCTCTGGACGGCTCTCGCGAGAGCCGAGATGAAGCTCGGACTTCCGAACATAACGCAGGAAATGGTAGACGAGCTCGAGGCAAATACCGAGAATATAAACTATGATGTTGCCGAAGCGCGTGAAAAACAGGTGCGCCATGACGTTATGGCTCATGTCTACGCTTACGGAAAGCAGTGTCCGAAAGCGGCGGGAATTATCCACCTCGGCGCTACTTCTTGTTATGTCGGCGACAATGCCGATGTAATCATAATGCGCGACGCTCTGAAGCTTGTGCGAAAAAAACTTATAAACGTTATGGCAAATCTCGCGGGATTTGCGGATAAATACAAAAATCTTCCGTGCCTCGCTTATACTCATCTCCAGCCCGCCCAGCCGACAACTGTCGGAAAGCGCGCGACGCTTTGGATAAACGAGCTTCTAATGGATCTGGAAGAGATAGAGTACAGGATAGAAAACTTGGCTCTCCTCGGACAAAAGGGAACCACGGGAACGCAGGCTTCTTTTGTCGAGCTTTTCGGCGGTAATTCCGAAAAGATAAACGAGCTTGAAAAAATGATAGCAACCGAAATGGGCTTTTCAAAATGCGTGCCCGTAAGCGGTCAGACTTATTCGAGAAAAGTTGATTTTCAGGTTTTGTCGGCTCTTTCGGGAATAGCCCAGTCCTGTTCGAAATTCTCAAACGATATGAGGATACTCCAGAGCTTTGAGGAAATGTCCGAGCCGTTTGAAAAAACGCAGATCGGTTCTTCGGCTATGCCGTATAAGCGCAATCCCATGCGCAGCGAGAGAATAACCTCGCTTTCTAGATACGTTATGATAGACGTGCTTAATCCCGCGTTTACAGCGGGAACGCAGTGGTTTGAAAGAACGCTCGACGACAGCGCAAACAAGCGCGTTGCTGTTGCGGAAGCGTTCCTCGGAGTTGACGCGATACTCAATATAATGATGAACGTAACGGACGGGATAAAGGTCTATCCCGAAGTTGTAAAACGCAGGCTAATGGAAAAGCTTCCGTATATGGCGACCGAGAATATAATGATGAAAGCGGTTGAAAAGGGCGGAAACAGACAGGAGCTTCACGAGCGTCTGAGGGTCTATTCTCAGGAAACGGCGGAAGCAGTGCGCGAGGGCGGAAAAAATGACCTTGTGGATAAGATAGCAAACGACCCGATGTTCGGCATAACAAAGGCGGAAATAGAAGAGCTTCTGAAACCCGAGATGTATGTCGGACGCGCTCCCGAGCAGGTCGAACAGTTTTTAAAGGACTGCGTTTCTCCTATACTCTCTGCTAATAAGGATATTCTGGGAGAAAAAGCCGAGCTTTCGGTATAATTTGTTCATAGGGGGGATATGACATTGAAGAAATGGACAATTCCCGAAATCACCCGCGGGGGTGAGATAAGCGGAAAATACGGCGACTTTCTGGGTGATATCCTTTTGGCGGACGGGTTTATTTCAAACAAGGAGATAGACGAGTTTTTCGGCTGTGGAAAACTGTCCGACCCGTTTCTTATGACGGATATGCACAAGGCTGTAGAAGTGATAACCGAGAGCGTTGAAAACGGGGAGAAGATAGTTGTCTATGGCGACTATGACTGCGACGGAGTGACTTCTGCGGCTATGCTCTACAGCTATCTTGAAATGATAGGCGCGGAGGTCGAGCTGTATATTCCCGAAAGGGCAAACGGCTTCGGTATGAACATACCCGTGCTCGAAAAGCTCACTGCAAACGGCGCACAACTTATTGTTACGGTCGATAACGGCGTTACCGCAAACAAAGAAGCGGAGTATCTCAAAGAAAAGGGAGTAAAACTTGTCATAACCGACCACCACCGTCAGAACGGCGAAATACCGCTTTGTGAAGCGTGCGTAGACCCGAACAGGCTCGACGATGTTTCGCCGTTTAAGGATCTGTGCGGAGCGGGAGTTGCGCTAAAGCTTCTTATCGCTCTGGAAGGCGACGAGGAGTTTATTCTCGAAAATTACTCCGATCTTGCGGCGGTGGGAACTGTCGGCGACGTAATGCCGCTTTGCGGAGAAAACCGCCTTATTGTTATCAGAGGAATTGAAAGCATAAAAAACGAGCAGAACACGGGGCTAAATGCCCTTATAAAAAAAGCGGGAATTAAATCGCGGAGCATAACCTCCGAAGACCTTGCTTTTAAAATATGCCCGAGGATAAACTGCGCGGGAAGAATAGCTTCGGCTGACAAAGCCGCAAGGCTTTTGCTTTCGGATACGCCCGAAAGCGCGGAGAATATAGCCGAAGAATTAAACGAGCTTAATTCAAAGCGAAAGAGCCTTAGCGATGAGATCTATGCTAGCGCCGAAAAGCAGATAGCCGAGCGCCCCGAACTAATAAACGAGCGCGTGATAGTGCTTGCGGGGGAGAACTGGCATTTAGGTATGATAGGGCTTGTATGCTCGGCTATAGCGGAAAAATACGGAAAGCCGACTGTCGTCATTTCGGTCGAAAACGGCATGGGACGAGGCTCTTGCAGAAGCGTAGGGAATTTTTCGATACATAAGATGCTTATGAGCTGCGGCGATATTTTCACGGCTTTCGGCGGACACAGTATGGCGGGGGGATTTTCTCTGCCCGCCGACAAGATAGAAGAACTGCGCGAGGAAATTTACAAGTTTGCGAGGGAATACTATCCCATAATGCCCGACCCCGAGCTTTATCTTTGCAGGGAAACAAAGCTCGAAGAACTGACGGTCGAGACAATACGGCTTGTGGAAAGGCTCGCTCCGTTTGGCGAGGGAAACAAAAAACCGCTTTTCCTGTTCAGAAATTGTACCGTAAATTCAAAGTCTCCCATGTCTGGAGGAAAATACGTTTCGTTTTTAGCGAGACAGGGGAAAACGTCTTTGAGGGCATATTCGTTTGATTTTTCATTCGACAGTTTTTTTGCCGAAAACGGCTCACAGGTCGATATAGCGGCATATGCGGAGATAAACGAGTATAACGGTAACACAAATGTAGAACTGCGTTTTGTGGATATTCGTCCGAGCGGTTTTATACAGGACAGATTTTTCGCGGCAAAGAGAACGTATGAAACGATAAAGAGAAACGAGGGCTGTGACGGAAGGCTTTTTCCGAGAGTTGTGCCGCAGTCGCGCGAGGAGCTTGTAAAAATATACGACCTGCTGAGAAAAAACGGCGAAAAAATGACGCTCGAACAGCTCGCTGTCTTTGACGGCTCCGTAAACTATTGTATGCTTAAAATTGCCGCAGACGCTTTTCTTGAAGCGGGAATGTTTGAACAAAGCGGGCAGTATTTAAAGCCCGTAAAGCTCGAAGGAAAGCGCGATATGTTTAAAGAGGGTCTATTGAGCAGAATAACCGTAAAGGACGGAAAGGTTCTTTTTATAAACAATTAAAACGGGAAAGTTTCCGTTTAGGTTAAGAGGCGATTTGTATGGATATAAAGAAAAGTGTGACGATCGATGATCTTATGCAAAAAATCGCAGACACGGGCAGAGAGTACGACACGGAGAAGATACGCCGCGCTTTTGAGCTTGCAGACAAGGCTCACGACGGACAGCTCCGCTCGTCGGGCGAAAAATATATAACCCACCCTTTGTCTGTCGCAATGATATTGCTCGATTATCTCATGGACACCGATACAATATGCGCCGCGCTTATGCACGACGTTGTCGAAGACACCGATGTTGCGCTCGAAGAGATAAAGAAGAAATTCGGCTCGGACGTTGCGCTTATGGTTGACGGCGTCACAAAGATAGGACAAGTGCCGCTTAATACCAAAGAAGAACAGCAGGCGGAAAATATCCGTAAAATACTTATAGCCATGAGCAAGGATATCCGCGTTATAATAATAAAGCTCGCGGACAGACTTCATAATATGCGCACTCTTTATGCTCGTCCGCCCGAAAAACAGCTCAAGACCTCGCTTGAAACCATGAACTTCTATGCCCCCATTGCCCACCGCCTCGGTATGAGCGATATAAAAGAGGAAATGGAGAGCATAGCTATCCATTATCTTGACCCATACGGCTGCAAGGAAATAGAGCGCCTGCTCGACCTGCACAAAGACGAGCGCGACAGCTTTATCGACAAGATAATAACGCGCATTCGTTCGAGAATTTCCGACATAGACCCGCCGCCTCTTATAGAGGGCAGAGTAAAGTCTATTTTCAGTATATATAAGAAAATGTACGTCAAGAACAAACCCTTTGACGAGATATACGACATCTATGCCGTGAGAATAATTGTTCAGTCGGTAGTTGAATGTTATAATGTTTTAGGCGTTATACACGACCTGTTCAGTCCTATGCCCTATCGCTTCAAGGACTATATCGCTACCCCTAAGCCTAACCGCTATCAGTCGCTGCACACAACAGTCATAGGAAAAGAGGGCATACCGTTCGAAGTGCAGATAAGAACGGTCGAAATGCACAATACCGCTCAATACGGTATCGCCGCGCACTGGAAATACAAGGCGGGGCTGAAAGGCGCTGTCGATGGAGAAAAGCGCTTCGACTGGATAAGACAACTACTTGAACGCCAGCAGGAAGCCGACGACGTAGAGCAGATAGCAGACGCGATAAAGAACGATCTTACACAGGACGAGGTATTCGTGTTCAGCCCTAAGGGCGATGTTTTCGCGCTCCCGCTCGGCGCAAACGTTCTTGATTTTGCGTATACTATTCACACCGAAGTCGGCAATAAGATGACGGGCGCGAAAGTCGGCGGAAGAATGGTGCCGTTTGACTATCAGGTAAAAACGGGGGACATTGTCGAGATATTTACGAGCGGTTCTCCGAGTTACGGACCAAACAGAAACTGGCTCAATATCGCGCAGACGACCGAAGCCAAGAGCAAGATACGCTCGTGGTTCAAGAAAGAGCGCCGCGAGGAAAACATAGCCTGCGGAAAAGAGGAGCTTGAACGCGAGTTTAAGAGAAACGGCATACCCATTGAAAACGATATCCTCGAAGAAGCGGCTATGAAAGCGCATTTAAACAGCGTTGACGACCTTTATGCCGCGATAGGCTACGGCGGCGTTTCAATGTCGAAGGTTATCCAGCGCATAAAAGACAGCGTTATACGCGCGCAGAAAGAGCATAACGCTGCGGCTATGACTGCCGAGGAGAACATGGAGCAGACAAACAGCCGCAGCCGTAAAAAAGGCATAATAATCGAGGGAATAGACAACTGTCAGATAAAATTTGCCCAGTGCTGCAATCCCCTGCCGGGCGACCCGATAATCGGCTTTGTAACGCGCGGCTTCGGCGTTTCGATACACAAACAGGACTGTGTAAACGTTATAAATAATATGGACAGCGAGGAGAACCGCGACAGGTGGCTTAAGGCTTCTTGGGCGGGAGTAGACGACTCTACCTACCGCGCGACCATTGACATAATTTCCGAACAGAGATCCTCGGTCATTGCGGACATAACCGCCGCAATTGCCGCAAACCGCATACCTATGCACGAGATGAATATGCACAGGCTTAAAAACGGGAATACAAATCTTCTCATCACTATAGAAGTTGCGGGAGTTGAACAGCTCGCAAACGTCATCTCGCGTCTTCAGAAAATACCCGGAGTAATTTCCGCCGACAGAACGGGTAAAGCCTGAGTTAGAGGTAAGAGATAAGAAGTAAGAGGTAAGAGTTAGAGATAAGAATTTAGAGGTAAGAAGTAAGAGGTAAGAGTTAGAGGTTGAAGTTGAGATAAGAGGGGATATAGATGGTTAATGTAATGCAAACGGCTCTGGGGGCGCTTGCTTCAAACTGTTATATAATAACGACCGACAGCAAAGAGGCGGTGGTTGTCGACCCCGCTTCTTCGGCGGAAGTCCTTGACTTTGCACAGAAGAACGGACTGAAGATCGGCGGTATAATAATAACCCACGGGCATTATGACCATTTTGCGGGAGTTTCGGACATAAAAGCCGAGACGGGAGCTCCCGTTTACGCTCCCGAGCTTGACGCTGAAATGCTCATAAGCGCGGAAAAGTGTTGGGCGTGGTTTATGCGGGGCGTGGAGTTTAAGCCCGTTATCCCCGACAAAACTTTTTCGGACGGCGATAAGTTTTCCGTGTGCAACATTGAATTTCGTGTTATGAGCGCTTCGGGGCATACTGTTGGGAGCTGCCTTTTGTTCTGCGACAGTCTGGGCGGATTTTTCGCGGGAGACGTGCTGTTTAAAAACGGCGTAGGCAGAACGGACGGTTATTCGGGAAGCGAAAAGCAGATGTGGGAAAGTCTCGAAAAAATATCCGCGCTCGACGGCGATTTCAGAGTTTTTACGGGACACGGAGAAACCACGACCCTTAAAGCGGAAAAAATGTCAAATCCATATTTAAATGAATTGTAAAAAATCTTGCTCGATTTTCGCTGAATTTGTTGAATATTTATAAAAGTTTTAGAATTAATGTGAAAAAACGACGTTTGCTCTTGACTTTTATTTTAAATTAAGATAAAATAATAGCATTGTAGGAATTGTCCGTTTGGATTTATTTTTAAGGAGGATAACATATGAACGCAAAAACTACTGCGGTTGTTTCGTACATTGGTTGGATCGGTTGGCTTATAGCTTTGCTTGCGGGAGATAAGGAAGACCCGTTTGCAAAACACCACCTCAATCAGAATCTTATAATTTACCTCATTGGTCTCATTCCCGTAATCGGAAGCATTGCTGCGCTCGTTTTCTGGATCATGGGGCTTATAAATGTTGTAAACAATAAAGCAGAGCCGCTTCCCTTAATAGGAGAATGGCACATACTTAAGTGATCGTGCGAAAATGAAAAAGAGCCGTGTCTTATGACGCGGCTCTCTTATTTTGCTTCAATGCTCCGCATTGGTCAAAGGATTAGAATTGCTCCGCTGCTAAAATATCTTCAGATTGTAGATAAAGCCCCATCTGCGTTGTCAACGCCACATGCAACAGCCACAAAGGCTAGTTGCAGTGGCGTTTCCTAGCATCTGGGGCTTTCTCTACAGTCTGAAATTTGACTTTTTATACAAGCTGATATCTTTTCGCCTTTAATGCTTATTGAAAAAATATGCCGAAATGTTATGATACAATAGATATGTTACAAAAAGAGAAGACAAACGACCTCAAATAAGTTATAATGTTAATAGCTAC
>CANQFZ010000028.1 GCA_947600065.1 uncultured Clostridia bacterium
GCGGCTGATTTCGTTCAAAGTTATTAACATCATATTTTTTTGAGAAAAGTGTAACATATCATTGACAAACGTACAAAAAATGTCAATAATTTTTGAAAAACCTATTGACAAATTATTTTGGGTGTGATATAATAACATTGCTGTTCTGAAGACAGCAGGTTGACGTTTCGTCTATAATGCTTTTGCGCCTGCCGAAGAATGGGAATATGTATGTTAAATGCTTTTTAGCGGTTAATAGAATTGTTCTCTCTTCCTGTCCGAAAACAGGGAGATTTTTATTTTCTGACAGCAAAATTCTACAGAAGGAGTGAATTTAATGCCAAGTCAAACCGTTCTCACTAAGAAACAGGAATTCGTAAACGAGCTTGCGGAAAAGCTCAAGAACTCTGTTTGCGGCGTACTGTTCGATTATAAGGGCATTACGGTCGAGGACGACACAAAGCTCAGAAAAGAGCTTCGTGAAAACGGCGTGGACTATTTCGTAGTCAAAAACACGCTGTTAAAGCGCGCATGCGATATGGTCGGACTTGAGGGGCTTGATCCCGCTCTTGAAGGTACAACGGCTATCGCGCTTTCCTCCGAGGACATTATAGTAGGTCCGAAGATCCTCAACAAAAAGGTCGAGGACTCTAAGGGTCAGTTTGCTATAAAGCTCGGATTTGTCGAGGGCAAGGTCATTTCCAAGGAAGAAGTAGAAGCTTATGCAAAGCTCCCGTCCAAGGAAACTCTGCTTTCTCAGCTCGTATTTATGCTGCAGTCGCCTATGCAGCGTCTTGCTATCGCAATCAGCGAGATCGAAAAGAAACAAGGCGAACAGACCGCATAATTGCGGCAGTAACTTTAAGAAAATAAAACATAATTATGGAGGTAAATCAAAATGGCTTCTGAGAAAATCACAAAGATTGTTGACGAAGTAAAAGAGCTTTCTGTTCTTGAACTTAACGAACTCGTAAAGGCGCTTGAAGAGGAATTCGGCGTATCTGCTGCGGCTGTTGCTGCTGCTCCTGCTGCAGGCGGAGCTGCTGCTCCCGCTGCTGAGGAGAAGACCGAATTTGACGTTGTTCTTACTTCTTTCGGCGACTCCAAGATGCCCGTTATAAAGGCTGTAAAGGATATCTGCGGTCTCGGACTTAAGGAAGCAAAAGAGCTTGTTGAGGCTGCTCCTAAGGCTATCAAGGAAGGCATTGCAAAGGCTGAAGCTGAAGAGCTCAAGAAGAAGCTCGAAGAAGTTGGCGCAACCGTTGAGCTTAAGTAATTTAATTACTTTAACACAAAAACGATCCGCTCTCTTATTTTGAGAGCGGATCAGCTTGTATAAAAAGTCCGATTTCAGACTGTAGAGAAAGCCCCAGATACTAGGAAGCGGTGCTGCGGCTAGGCTTTGTGCCTGCCGCAGTGCCGCTGACGACGTAGATGGGGCTTTATATACAGTCTGAATCCGCTCTCTTATTTTGAGAGCGGATTTTTTTATTACATTGGCGTTATTATATAACCGTTATTTTTCCAGTAGTCTATTACGTCGGGCAGTATCTTTGCGTTTGTTTCGGAGACTGCGTGGAGAAGATAGACCGCGCCGTTATGGGTTTTAGAGGTTATCTTGTCGAAAGCAAACTTCTCATCGGGCTGGTCGTCGGTTAGCCAGTCTTGATAAGCGAAGCTCCACAAAACCGTTGTATAACCCATATCCTTTGCAACGGCAAGCACCTTTTCGGAAAACTCTCCCTTTGGCGGGCGCATTACATACATCTCATAGCCGAAATTGTCGCTGACATAATCATGGAGCTTTGAAAGCTCGTCATATATTTCACTGTCAGTACATTCGGGGAGCGACGGGTGGCTGTATGTGTGATTTCCGACAGTATGCCCCTCGTCTATCATTCTTTTAACAAGGTCGGGATTTTTCTCCACATAATCATAAGTCACAAAGAAAACCGCTTTAACGTTTTTCGCTTTTAAAATGTCGAGTATCCTGCTTGTACAGCCGTTTTCATAACCTTCGTCAAAAGTGAGCCAAAGCCGTTTGTTTTCGGGCTCGCCTATAAAAAGCGCGCCTTGGTCGCCGTATTGCGCCTGAGCCTGTATTGCGCCGAGCGGACGATTTTCGCTGTCCGTTTCAACGCCCATTCCGTAGGCTATCTTCTTTGAGGACGATCCCTCGGAAAATGCCGTAAATGCCAGAACAACCGATAATGCCGCGGCTGTTATTATTTTTTTCATGCTTACACCTCTCTTTCCAAATTATTTTGGATAGATTTTTTTAATTTAGTTATGGAAATTGTATCAAAAAAATTTCACGGATATAATAAAAAATGGCAATTATCCTATTGAATTATTTTGTAAATTGTGTTATAATCAGAATTGTATAGGTTGGTTTGTGTGCATATGTGTTGTCTGAAAAACGTTGCGATGTTACAGACACTTTGATTTATACAAATCATATGGTTTTTATTTAGGAGCTTTTATGACGCAGGAACTGAGCGAACTTATTTCCCTTTTAAAGGGGCACAGGACATATATCCAGACCCATAACTTTCCCGACCCTGACGCTATTGCCAGCGCTTATGGTCTGCAAGTTCTGCTTGAACATTTCGGGGTGATCACAATTATTTGTCATCACGGAGTAGTCGAGCGTGCGGCTACGATGGATATGGTGTCCGAATTTAAGATAAATATGACGACAGACAACGATCTTTACTATATGAACGAAAACGACTACATAGTAAATGTTGACAGCCAGAAAGGAAACGCGAATATACGCGACCTAATCGGAAATGTCGTAGCGGTCATAGATCACCACCCCATTTTCAGTGAAAACGACGACTATAAATTCAAGGATATTCGTATGGTCGGGAGCTGTGCGACAATTATAGCCGACTATTTCAGGCAGAACGATGTGGAGATGACGGAGCCTGTCGCGACGGCGCTGTTATACGGTCTGAAATGTGATACGAGAAATTTTACGCGCGGGGTAACAGATCTTGATGTAGAAATATTCTCATACCTCTTTCCCTATGCGAACAATCAGCTTATAAGGCGTTTTCAATCGGGCGAGCTTTTATACAAGGAGCTTAATGCCCTTGCGGACAGTCTGAAAAAGGTAGAGCTTGTGGACAGCGTTGCGTTTGCATATCTTGATTTCCCCTGCCCCGACGCTTTTATTGCGATGATCTCGGATTTTCTGTTACAGATAGACAAGGTAAGTTTTTCTGTAGTATATGACCATAGAGATGACGGTTTCAAATTTTCCGTGCGCTCGGAATTGGATGAATTTGACGCAGGAAGGATAATTTCCGAGGCGCTCGCAGATATCGGCTCGGGCGGCGGTCACAAAACAATGGCAGGCGGATATGTTACAGAGGAAAAGCTCGGAAGCATAAGCGCCGACTTTAACAAGACCATTAAGGGGCTGTTTATGAAGATCATTGAAGGGATAAAGAATAAAACAGAACAATTGTCTGACGATTGAATTTTAATATAACAATGGGGCTCTTTTTCTAGAGCCCCATATTTTTATTTCAGCGTCATTCCCTCGGGAAAGGCTTCTTTTCGCATTATCCCCCACATCTTGTCGATATAAGCGAGCGTGTAATAGTTTTCAATATAATGATAATAAAACGCGCCCTTTAATGTCATTTCATAAACGCCGTTGTCCTCGGTTATAAGTCCGAGCTTTTTTGCAAGCTCTATCTCTTCTCCGTAATATTCTTCAAGAGGCACTCCAAAAAACTTTTCAAAATCGCGCCTGTCTACCTTTGTTGAATACGCCGTCCAGAACAGCCAATAAACCATTCTCTGACGCAAGGTAAAGCGCAGTGTCAGAGAAGTCGGCAGTTTTCCGCTTTCAATTCGCTTTATGTATTCCTCAACATTAAAGGTGTTTATCTTGAACTGCTTTTTCAAAAGCGTTGCTGCCGAACAGCCGAAACCTAAAAAGGTTTCTCTTGTCATTGAAGAATATTTCGCCGTGGTTGAGTTTGAAAACGTCCAGATACTGTCGCGGCGGTATCCCTGTTTTTTGCAATAAAGCGTTATCCTGTCCAAAAGCTCGCGCTTGCTTCTGTTGTCCATTGCTTTTATCGGGCTTTTCGTAAATGTAAAATCTATAAACGGATAAATGGCTATGTGGTTTGCTCCGCTCGAAAACGCAAGCTCGATATCGCTTTTCAGATCCTCGAATGTCTGATTGGGAAGTGCGAAGATGAAGTCCATTGACACCGTTTCAAAATCAAAACTTTTCAGAACTTCCGACATTTTTTCGCGGTCAAATCTCTTTCTTCCGAGAACGGACAGGAATTTATCCCCGAACGACTGTATGCCTATGCTTATTTTTGTAACTCCTGCGGCTTTAAGCGTTCTTAGAATTTCGGGAGTAACGTTTTCGGGGTGAAGCTCTGCGCCTATTCCGTCGGTTATGACAAAATATTCGCGGATAACGGAAATAATCTCCCCTATCCTGTCTGCAGTAAGGGCGGGCGTTCCTCCTCCGAAATAAAGGCTCGTAGCTTTTTTCTTCATGCCATTTTTCCCTACAAGACGTATTTCCTTTATGAGCGCGTCTATATATCGGTCCGACTTTTCCCTGTCGTATAATTCCTTGCAATACGGGCAGAACGAGCATATCTGCGTGCAAAACGGGATATGGACGTAAAGTCCGAGGCTCTCGCACGAGCCGTATTTTAAAGTTTCATCATATTCGTTTTTAAATTCAAACGGTTTTAGAGAACGGGTCAGACAGCTTCTTACAAGCGATATGACATTCATTGTTTCACCTCAGATATATTTAAGATAGGTCATAAGCATTTCGGCGATCATTTTTATATTCCCGCCGAACAAAAGCGTATACTCGGCAACGAAAAAATACCCGCACTTTTCGCATAGTCCTTTTTCGTGTATACATCTTCCGCAAACGCTCAGCTTTCCGTTTTCCATTACCACGCACTGTTTGCAGGGCGTAGGAAAGCTGTTGTTTATAAGATAA
Source organism: uncultured Clostridia bacterium (assembly GCA_947600065.1). Classification (GTDB taxonomy): domain Bacteria; phylum Bacillota; class Clostridia; order Oscillospirales; family Ruminococcaceae; genus CAG-115. The sequence goes on from CANQFZ010000028.1 coordinate 4,979, forward strand.
GGAAAAGCGCTTTTAAGGTTGAAAACGGGAGCGCCTTTTTTCATCATTTCCAGAATGTCCTTGCAGCATTTCGCCTTTTCCATTTTCGTAAGAGCAAGCTCTTTTGTGTCGGGATAGGGAGTATGGAAATTAAAAGACACGGCGCGGACATTCTTCATTTTCTTTGCGAGAGCGCAGACGCTTTTTACCGCAGACTTATTTATCTTGTTTATCGCCATATAAAAGCAGATATTGTCGTAGGTCGCGTTGTTTACGTTTTGGATAATTTTATCATAGGTGTCGCCTCTTATGGCGTTGTGGCGGGGTTTGTCTCCGTCGAGGCTGAGAAGTATAAGATCAGCTTCGGGCAGGTCAATGGGAAACGTTCCGTTTGTAACGGTGTTTACAATTAAAAAGCCCATCTGCTTCGCTTCAATTACAAGGTCGCGGAGCGTCTTTCCCTCGCTTTGCCACATAAACGTTTCTCCCCCGCAGAAGAACAATATCCTGACGCCCATTATGTAGAGCTGTTTCATCTCGTTTATTATCTGCCTGTAAGGGTGGACGACGGCGGTCAGATTGTTTACGGAACAATGCTTACAATGAAGATTGCATTTATCTGTGAGTATCACTGTTCCGAGTATCGGCGTTTTCTGCATTCCCAAAACGGTCTTAACGCCGTATTTTGCAAGATATGCAAAGCTCGACAGTTTCAATAAGATCACCCCAAATAATAAAAAACTGTACTCTTTTAAATAGTACAGTTTTATTATATCATACACCATTTATTTTGTCAAGAGCCCTTTTGCGTTTTGGGGAGCTTGACGCAAAAGCGCGTTATTTCGTTTTCGCTTGTTGCGGATATTTTACCTCCGTGAAGCTCGGTTATCTGCTTTGCAATTGCAAGTCCGAGACCCGCGCCGCCGCTGTTTGTGGCGCGGGAAGAGTCCAGCCTGAAAAACTGTTCGAATATTCTTTCAAGTTTATCCGAAGGGATAGTAGCGCCCGAGTTTGAGAAATATATGTATGCAAAATTATCGTCTGTTATAAGGCGTATCTCTATCTGAGTTTCCTCATAGCTGTAATTTACGGCGTTTCTAAGAAGGTTGTCAAACACTCTCGAAAGCTTGTCGGGGTCGCATCTGAGCATAACCTTTTCTTCGGCATACAGCTTTGCGGAAAGTTGTTTTCTGTCAAATACTGGTCCGAACTCATATATGAGCTGTTCGAGCATAAGCGTTAAATTTATCGTGGAATATTCGAGAGTGAGCTTTGAAAGATTAAAGCGTGTTATCTCAAAAAACTCGTTTACAAGCTCCTCGAGGCGGTTTGCTTTTGAAAGGGCAATGTCCGTGTATTTTTCGCGCGTTTCCTCGGAGATGTCCTTTTCGTCTTTAAGCAGCGACAGATAGCCGATAACGCTCGTCAGCGGAGTTTTTAAGTCGTGCGCAAGATATACGACCAGATCGTTTTTTCTCTGCTCCGCTTCTTTTGCAAGAGAGGAGTTTTTAAGCGACTGCTCACGCGCGGAATTAAGCTCGTCTTGAATACCTTTAAGCTCGTCGGAGAGATGTATGGGCTTTGCGTCGGGATCTGCCAGCTTTTCAGCCTCAAAAGTTATCTCGTCAAGATATCTTAGCGCTTTTCTTAGGACAATGTAAAATATGACGATACAGCCCGCAAGGACTGTCACGGGCAATATCCAGACTATATTATTCTCTATTAGTCTAAGCGGATGGTACAAAAACTCGTTTCCGTACCATGTAAAACTTGAACATATAACTATGCCCACTTGCAGCACAACAGCCACTGCCGCCACCCAACCCAGCATAAGCAGGGCGCTCGTAGTCATAAGCTTTCGTGTTACGGCGCTGTATTTTATTTTATTTTTATTCAATTGTATAGCCAACTCCCCAGACAGTTTTTATAAATTTAGGCTCTCGCGGAGACTCCTTCAGCTTTTCTCTCAGGCGCGCGATGTGAGCCATAACGGTGTTGTTTGCGTTTATGAATTTTTCACCCCAGACGTTTTCAAAAAGCTCCTCGGACGATACGACCGTACCCCTGTTAAGGCATAAGTACAGGAGCAAAGAAAACTCTAAGGGCGTAAGAGAAACGGGTTCTCCGAAAAGCGTGCATTTGTGGGAGGATTTACTTATGACAAGACCTCGGATATCTATTTCATCTGTGGGCTGTTCGGCTTCGGCGGAATTATACCGCATATAGCGGCGAAGCTGCGTTCTGACCCGCGCGGTGACTTCGAGCGGATTGAAGGGTTTTGTTATGTAATCGTCCGCTCCTATCGTAAGACCCATTATCTTGTCGCTGTCCTCGACCTTTGCGGTAAGCATAATGATAGGGAAAAAATACTTTTCACGTATACGCTTTACGAGAGTAAAGCCGTCCGTATCGGGCAGCATAACGTCAAGAAGCGCAAGATCTATTCTTTCTTTTTGGACGCATTCGAGAGCGTCTTTTCCGTTATAGAACTTCAATATCTCGCAGCCCTCGTTTTTAAGATAAAGCTCTAAAAGATCCGCTATTTCCTTTTCATCGTCAACGACAAGTATCCGAGGAGTTGTTTTCTTATCTGTCATAATAATTCCCCAAGTCATTTTTATTTCATTATAACTCAATTTTTTTATTTAGTCAAGACAATGCAAAAATTTGTAATAAAATCGTAAGAAAAATAAAGCATACGAAAAACAGCTTTTTATACAATCAAAATAAACTCTCAATGCATACCGAGATATTTTTCGACCGAATATACTGCGCTCGCGCCGTCAGCAGCGGCGGTTATGACCTGTCTTAAAAGCTTTGTACGGACATCGCCCGCGGCAAATATCCCCCTAGCGGTAGTTGCGCAATCTTCCTTTGCGAAAACGTATCCACCGGGAGAAAGTCGGGCTATGCCTTTTAAAACCTCGCTTTCGGGCGTTGTGCCGACAGCGACGAACACGCCGTCCGTTTTCAAAAATTCGGTCTTGTCATTGCAGGTTATTTTTACCTGTTCGACCGTTTCTTTTCCTATTATTTCTTCGATCTGCGAATTGAACATTATCGATATATTTTCCTTTGAGCTTAGGCGCGACTGAAGCGCCCTGTTTGCCCGAAAGCTGTCCCTTCTGTGGACAAGATATACCTTTTGTGCCGTTTCTGACAGATAGACCGCCTCGCTGAGCGCGGTATCTCCCCCGCCGACTACAACGACTGTCTTTCCCTTATAAAAAGCACCGTCGCATATTGCACAATATGAAACTCCCTTTCCCGAAAACTCGTCCTCACCTTTTACATTTAGCCTGCGGTGTTTTGCTCCCGCAGCGTAGATTATGGTTTTTGACAAAAGCTCATTTTCCGAAACGATAAGTTTATATATGTCATTATCGGGAATTATCTCTGTAAGCTCTCCGTTATAGAACTCTGTTCCGAGCGCTACTGCGTGACTTCTGAATTTTTCTCCGAGGTCAAATCCGTTTTCCGCGTAAAGTCCGAGATAGTTGTCCACACATTCGCTTTCGGCTATTTGCCCTGTGCCGAGATATTCCCTTTCGACAACTATAAAATCAAGCTCGGCTCTCTTGGCGTATACCGCCGCACAAAGTCCCGCAGGTCCGCTGCCGATTATTACAGTATCATACAGCTTATTTTGCATATTGTTTTCTCTCCCCGAATAAAAAATAAAGCACGGGCGCAGGATACCGCGCCCGCATTTTTCTCACATCATTTTATCAATAGCCGAAGAATATTCGGACTTATTTGCCGCACCGACAATTCTCCCCGACTCCTCGCCGTCTTTGAAAAAAACTATAGTAGGAACAGCGCCGACAACGTATTTCCTCGCAAGTTTTGCGTCAAGATTTACGTTTATCTTGGCGAGCTTTATTTTATCGCCATAGTCTTCTTCAAGCTCGGCAAGCACGGGCGAAACCCTTTTGCAGGGTCCGCAGGTCTCCGAATAAAAATCCGCTAAAACTATTCCGTTTGTTTTTAAAACTTCTTTATCAAAATTTTCATTATCTACATTTACCGACATATTATCACCCGATCTTTTATTTTGAGATATAAAGAACTTTGCGTTCACAGCATTATATGCCGCTTGCTGTTTTTTTCGTTAAATTCTTATCTCTTTTTATATCTTCTCCCCTATCACTGATTTTTAATCTTGAATATATTTTCCGTTAAAAAAAGGCTTTAGAAAAGAAAACGGCGTTATACGGAAAAATCCGTATAACGCCAATGCCAATAAATATGAAATTAAAAAGGCTGTGTAAAATATTAAACTCATGCTTTAAAAGCACTAAAGGAGCTATTTGAACTTTTGGATAAGATTTACAAGTATGCCGACAACTGCCGAAAGCCCGATACTTAAAATCAGCGGGAACCAGATATTTGCAAGCGGAAGTCCGTTTGCCGCATCGTTAAGGTTCATTCCGTAAAAACTGAACACGATAGTGGGAACGGCGATTATAATAGTAAGAATTGTCATTCGCTTCATGACAATATTCAGGTTGTTTGAAATAATGCTCGCGAATGTGTCCATCGTTCCGCTCAAAATGTTTGAATAGATGTTTGTCATCTCGATAGCCTGTTTTACTTCGATCAATACGTCGTCGAGCAGGTCGGAATCCTCCTCGTAGAGCTTTATGTAACGTCCGCGCATAAGCTTTTCAAGGATAGCTTCGTTTGATTTTAATGAAGTAGAAAAATAGACGAGCGATTTTTCAAGACCGAGAAGCTGTATAAGCCCCTTGTTTTTCATCGCAAGATACATTTTTCCTTCGACATAATTCGATATCTTGTCGATCTGTTTAAGATACTGGAGATAGCGCGTAGCTATGCGCAGAAGTATGGTAAAGACAAAGTTTGTTTTATAGTTTGTGCGTATACCTTTTAAAACGCCTTTTGAAATTTCGTCAACGACTGCGTTCTCTCGCGCGGTGACGGTAATGACGTTTGCGTCGGTTATTATTATGGACATAGGCGTAGTTGAATACAAAAGGGTCTTGTCGGGGTCGTTGTCCTGCTCGGCAATAGGATAGTCAACAACGATAAGCGTAACGCCGTCGTCGCTTTCGATACGCGAGGGTTCTTCTTCATCAAGTGCTGCACGGATATAATCGCGGTCTATTTTCAGGTCTTCTTCTATACGCGATATTTCGGTTTCGGTAGGACTTATGACAGACACCCAGCAACCTTGCTCGTATTCTTCTATACGGCAGACTTTCCCCTCTATGCTCCTGTAAAATTCTATCACCGCGATCACTTCCTTTTCGACCCGATATGACACAGAACATCATTTTCCTGTACTTGTACTATTGTAACACATTTATTTAAAAATTACAAGTCTTTTATTCACATTATTTTTAAAGTATGATTTTTTCAAGGTCGATCAAACCTTAAAAGAAAACTCGTCATAAACACGGACTTGCAAGCATAAGATGTACAAAACTAATACGAGGAGGATATTATGGAAAAAGAAGAAATGCAAGGTATTTACAGCGGACAGACGCTCTATGACGCGGCAATAGAGCAAAGCGCGGAGCTTGACTGTATCGTTCCCGATTATTGCCCCGAGGTTTTCAGAACGCTTTCGGGCTCGCTTTCACCGAGGATACTGTCATACGCTGTATCGTCCGAAGGAAAGCTCACTGTTGACGGAGAAATAATCGCAAGAGCCGTCTATGCAAATGAAGAAGGCGGGCAGATATGCTGCGTTTTGGGAAGGACAACGTTTTCAAAAACGGTATCGCTCGGGGCTTATACCGAGGACGTCCGCTTTTTTGTGTGCGAGGATTACTGTTCTTGCAGGGCGGTAAGTCCAAGAAGAATTGATGTTCGCGGAACCGTGTCCATAGGAATAAAGGCATTTAACTGCACCGAGATAAAACAGCCCGATCTGTCTGATAAACTTGAACTTAAAACCGAGGAAATATCCTGCGCGGGAAAAACACTTTTCTCGTCTAAAAAGCTCGTTATACGCGAGGAGATAGACACGGGCGCTTCGGGAATTTCTTTTATAATAGACAGCTCGGCTGTGCCGAAAGTGAGCGATCTGAGGATAGTAGCCGACAAGGCGGTACTTAAAGGCGCTATTTGTGTTGACGCGCTGTATGGGGTCGCTGTTCCCGAAAGCAGTTCTTCAGTGACGGCGGAAAAAATGACGGCAGAAATTCCCGTGTCTGCGATACTTGACGTTTCGGGGATAAGCGACGAATACTCCGCTATCCCGTCAATAAACGTTCTGGGCTGTGAACTTATACCGCGCCCCGACAGCGGAGTTATGTCGTGTGAGATAAACGCCGAATGTACTATAAGAGCTGCCTGTGAAAGCAAGATAAAGACCGCGTCCGACGCTTATTCCACTAATTTTGAAACGGAAATTTCCACCTCAAAGATAAAGCTCGGAACTGTCCCGAAGCCGCTTTCGCAGAGCTTTCAGCTTAAACTTACGGCAAAGCATGACGAGGAAATAGCTGCCGTGTGGGACTGTCGGGCGGAAATTAAAAATGCCGCCGCAAGAAATGTAAACGGCGAGCTTATACTTTCGGGGCTTCTGCGGTGTAAGGCTTATGGAAAAAGCAGCAGCGGCTCAGTCTTCTGCATTGAAAAGCAAGAGCCGTTTGAAAGGTCTGTGCTTTCGGGAACGACCGACAACAGCGCCGTTTATTTCTGCGCAAACGTTTCAAACACAAACTTTGCGATAATGCCCGACAACACTCTTGAAATAACGACGACGTGCGATGTTTCGGGAGATATTAGCGAGATAATGTATGTAGATACACTAAGCTCCGTAAAGATACTCGAAGATAAACCGAAGCAGAAGGACAGCGAATTTGCGCTGAAAATTTGCTATGCAGACGAGCCGAAGGACTGCTGGGAAATTGCAAAGGAATACAACACGACCGTTTCGGCGCTGCTCTCCGAAAATACTCCGAACGAAGAAAACAAGCTCGAAGGAATGATAGTTGTTCCGACCGTTTGAGAAAGAAAGGAAAGATCTATGAACACATCAATTTATGCCGATATTGCACGCCGCACAGGCGGAAACATCTATCTCGGAGTAGTAGGACCCGTGCGTTCGGGAAAATCTACCTTTATAAGCAGATTTATGAACAAGCTCGTCATTCCGAACATTGCGGACGAATATGCCAGAAGCCGCGCCGCAGACGAACTTCCGCAAAGCTCCGCGGGAAAAACAATTATGACGACCGAGCCGAAATTCGTTCCCGAAGAAGCCGCGGCGGTTTCGATTGGCGATGTAAAAATGAATGTAAGGCTTATAGACTGCGTGGGATATATCGTGCCCTCGGCGGTAGGATATATTGAAAACAACGCTCCGAGAATGGTTATGACCTCGTGGTTTGACGAGGAGATACCGTTTAATATGGCAGCAGAAATAGGCACGAGAAAGGTAATAAACGACCACTCGACTATAGGCGTTGTCATAACGACAGACGGCACCATCGCGGATATTCCCAGAAAAGAATACGCCGAAGCCGAAGAAAAGATAATAAACGAGCTTTGTGAAATAAACAAGCCGTTTGTTATAATACTAAACTCCCGCGAGCCCGACAAACCCGAAACAAAAAAGCTCGCCGAAGAAATGTCCGAAAAATACGGCGAGAGGGTCATTGTGCTTAACTGTCTGGAAATGGACGAGGATAAAATTTCGGAGATACTGGGAGAGGTATTGCTGAAATTCCCCGTAAAGGAAATAAAGATAAAGCTCCCGAAATGGATAATGTCACTAGACAAAGATCACAAGCTGAAAAAAGGCGTTATAGAAGCGATAAAGGGTGCCTGCTCGGAAGTTGCCGATGTAAGCATGATAAAGAACGCGGGCGCAAAAATCGGCGAATGTGAATATGTAAAGCGCGCGGAAACTTGCGAGCTAGACCTCGGAACAGGTTCGGGGATAATTGATATTGCGCTCAAAGACGAATTGTTCTATCAGATACTGGGCGAGGAAACGGGGCTTGAGATAAACAGCGAGAGCGACCTTATGCCGTGTATGCTGATGCTTGCGGAGATAAAGAAAAAATACGAGCGCGTAAAGGACGCAATTGAAGAGGTCGAAGCGACGGGATACGGGATTGTGCTGCCGCAAATGGAAGAAATGAGGCTCGAAGAACCCGAAATAATCAAGCAGGGCGGAAAATACGGGGTAAGGCTGAAGGCCTCGGCGCCGTCGATACATATGATGAGCGCGGACATAACGACGGAGATAAACCCTATAGTCGGGAGCGAAAAGCAGTCAGAGGAGCTTATAAGCTATTTGCTCACGGACTTTGAGGAAAACCCCACGAAGATATGGGAAAGCAACATTTTCGGGAAATCGCTGCACGACCTTGTAAACGAAGGATTGCACAACAAGCTTAATCGTATGCCCCGCGACGCAAGAATGAAGCTGAGAGAAACCATAGGGAGAATAATAAACGACGGCTGCGGCGGGCTGATCTGCATTATACTCTAGAGGCTGGAAGCTGGAAGCTAGAGGCTAGAAGCTGTTCAAAGCGGCGAAGAGCTTTTCCGTTCAAACCACCAAACGGGCGGCGGCATGAAAGTTTTTTGAAAAGGGTGTCCAGAGGGGAAAAATTTTTTTCAAAAAATTTTTCCCCTTTGGTCGCGGCGTAAGCCGCGAAACTGCGCTAGCTAAGCGCTAAAGGGTGTGGGGAAAACAAGAGTTTTCCCCACATTTTCAAATTTAAAACCTTAGTTTTAAATTTGAAAATCATGAAACAACATTTGAGCGGTGAGCAACTTTTAAAATGGATTTACAATAGAGCGTGAAAGAAGTTCGTTAAGTTTATCCACAGTGAGGAGCAAGCAAAGATTTGTGCGGGTGCGCTCGTATGAATTAAAACAGCGGTTTTCTTTCCCGCTCAAAAGTAAATGCATTTCTGATGTGGTTTTTCGCTCAAAACAACTCTATAAGATTTCCGTTTTTAAAAACACGGTTTTTAAAAACGGAAATGTGGGGAAAACTCTTGTTTTCCCCACACCCTTTAGCGCTTAATTTGCGAAGTTTCGCGGCTTCGCCGCGACCAGAGGGGAAAAATTTTTTGAAAAAAATTTTTCCCCTCTGGACTCCCTTTTCAAAAAACTTCCATGCCGCCGCCTGAGAGGTGATTTTGATTTTAAACGTTGTCCGCCGCTCAAAACAGTTTCTAAACCCTTGCTTACGGAAGTAGATTTCACGAAGCAAATTTTGCCTTAAACTTTTGCCTCCGACAATTTCTGCTTCCGCTTTACTTTTCCCCATATCACGCAATAGCAGGTTAGATGAACCAAAAACGTTATTGCCCATGAAACGGGATAGCTTATATAAATTGAAAGTGTGCTGTGATAATCGGGGATTTGGAAAATTGTCGCAAGCCACAGTATTCTAAGTCCGCATGCCCCTATAAGCGATACTATCATCGGCACTGTCGAATAACCAAGCCCTCTCATCATTCCTACCATAACGTCCATCATTCCGCAGAATAAATATGTGGTGCAGATTATCTGCATACGGGTCATTCCTGCTGCTATTACTTCGGGACTTCCCGAATAAATAGACAAAAGCTGCGGTCCGAAAAAGTATGCCGACCAGCCGAGAATAAGCCCTGTTGCCATAACGCAGCCCAATGCACAGAACAAAATTCGCGGAATACGGTCATAGCGTTTTGCGCCGACGTGCTGTCCCGTAAAGGAGATAGCTGCCTGATAAAAGGTGTTCATTGCCATATAGATAAATCCCTCTATCGACTGAGCGGCGGAGTTTCCATCTACAACTATATCGCCGAAAATATTAACGGACGACTGAATAAGTACATTTGACAACGAAAAAATGCAGCCCTGAAGCCCTGCGGGAAGTCCGACCTTTATTATACCTACCAGCACGCGCTTTATTATGCGGAGATTTTTAAGTTCGAGATGTATCTCCCCTTTTTCTTTTATAAGGCACAATACCGTGAGAAATGCCGAACCACACTGTGAAATGACCGTCGCCAATGCAACGCCCGCAACGTCCATTTTAAATAAAATAACAAAAATAAGGTTTAGTATAACATTAAGCACGCCCGCAGCAGTCAGAAAATAAAGCGGGCGTTTTGTGTCGCCGACAGCTCTCAATATAGCCGAACCGAAATTGTATATCATAAGCGCGGGCGTTCCGAGAAAATATATCCTCAGATACTGAGAAGCAAGCGGGAGCTGAGAATCGGGCGCATTCATAAGATGAAGTATCTGGGGCGCAAATACAAATCCTACCACCGCAAGTACAGCTCCGCAAATTGCGGAAAGAAGCATGGAAGTATGTATCGCTTCTTCCATGTCGCGTTTTGAATTCGCTCCGTGAGCGCGCGCGGCTATTACGTTTACACCTACCGCAAGTCCCACGAACAGGTTTGTCAGAAGGTTTATAAGCGCGCTTGTAGAGCCCACCGCTCCCATAGAATTGTCGCCCGCAAATCTTCCGAGAACTATAACGTCGGCTGCATTGAACAAAAGCTGCAATACTCCCGACGCCATCAGCGGCAGCGAAAACATCAGCATTTTCTTTAAGACCGAGCCGCTGCACATATCTATTTCATAACTTTTTGCCATTTTCTCCCTCAACACATAAATAACATAAATAACATCAGACTGTATAAAAAGTCCTGTTTCAGACTGTAAAGAAAGTCCCGGATACCGCATTGAACGCTTCGCGTACAACGCTGAAGCGTGGCTGCGGCTAGGCTTTGTGCCTGCCCGCATTATGCGCTTGCGCGCAAAACGCTGGTACGCTGACGAAGTAGATGGGGCTTTATCTACAGTCTGATAACATAACAGACTGTCGATAGCCCTTATAGAACTTCTCGACAGTCTGATATTTTACTTTTATAAAGCCTCTGCCTTATACGGATTATAACGCTTTTCTTCGATTTATTCGAAGCTGTCCTCTTCGTTTCTGGCATTGAAAAGCTCTATAAGCTTTTTCATTTCGTCCTCTGTAAGAGAAACTCCCTTGCTCATACGGCTATGGTCGGGGCTCCAGTCGCGGATATCGAACTTTGCGGGATTTCCGTTCCAGCTGACAAGATTAAGTTCTCTTGTCCAGCCCTTAGCGTTTTCGGATATTACTCCGAGCTCCTTTGTAATTTCATAAGTAATTTCTGCCATTATACCTTTTCCTTTCTTTCACTTTTATTTGGTGTATTTTTATCCTTTCGGACATTTTTTATTTTTGTGAGATCGGCGGGCACAATAGTGTCATAGACCGCGTGATATTTCGAGGACACCTTCTTGTTTAAATGAAGTTTTCCAAAATACCAGCATTTAAAGTCTATCTTCCCCATTATCTCACTGAGATAGGAATTTATGCGGTTTTTCTCACCGCTCCCCGTAAGGAAATCCTGCATTTCCGAGGGCGGCTCGTATGTCACCGCGAAATCGACTTTATTGTCGGCTTTTTCAAGATTTTCGATGCCCTCCTCAAACTCGCTGTCTTCGGGCATTTCTCTGCTCCACCAGTTTACTCCCTCTTCGACATCGGAAATATCGTCGGTCTGTCCGCCGCCGAAAGCAAAGACCTTCTTCCCCGCTATTTCATAGACCTGACCGCGCATAAGTTGTCGGAGATTTCCGCAGATAAGCCGCGTTTTTCCTCCGCACCACTCGCTCGTTTCATATTCCTCCAGAAGATCATAATTTTCGTGAGAGCCCTCTACAAACAAAATATTATACTTCAACTTTCCTATTTTCTTCAGAATTTTGTTTTCTTTTTTGCTGCCGTTCCAGATAAAACCGAAGTCCCCGCAGATCAACAGCGCGTCGTTTGCTCTAAGCTTTCTAAGCTTCGGGTCTTTAAAACGCGAAAAATCGCCGTGGATATCTCCTGTTATGTAAATCATCTGTACCTCCAAAGTTCTCAAATTATTACAAAATTATTACAAATTCGAGAAAACTATTTACAAGCGGCGTTTTATTCTGTATAATATAAGTGAGGTGTTTGTTTTCAGCTTTTTAAAAAAAAGTCTTTATATATATAATATACCAAAAAAGGTGGTTTGTCTATATGTTAAAAGCAAAAAAATTAACAATTATTTTAACTTTTTTTGTGTTAATTTCATTATTTGGCACAACTTTTGTGCCTATGAGCGCTTTTGCCGAGTCAGAAACGCAGTCTTCGGCGGACGCCGAGCCTGCTCCCGAGCCTGTTCCCCAACCGTCGGTGTCGGACGAAATAAACGGCGACCTTCCGCAGTATAATCTCTACGACACAGACAAGCTCTACAGCGAAGGCGTGTTTATGGTAAATTTAAACACGAACATTGTCGTATGCTCGAAAAATCCCGACGAAAGAATGATACCCGCTTCTCTGACAAAGATAATGACGGCGCTGGTATGCTTTGAGAACGTGACGGATTTTAAAAAGATAGTCGAGTGTCCCTATGCTTGTTTTGACGAATTCTGGGGAGATAACCCAAACTACCGCGGAGCTTCTACAGCGGGCTTTGACACAAAGCAGGAAAACTTAACATATCTGGATTGCCTTTACGGGCTTATGCTTCCGTCGGGCTGTGAGGCGGCGAACATAATCGCCTATAATGTTGCGGGAGATATCCCTACGTTTGTTGATATGATGAATGAAACGGCAAAGAAGCTCGGCTGTACGAATACTCATTTTACAAACGCCCACGGTCTTTATGACAAGGACAACTATACATCAGCAAGAGATCTTTATCTCATAACGCGCTATGCGCTTGACACATATCCCGGCTTTAAAGAAATATGCGAGGCAACTTCATATGATATGCCCGCAAACAAGACCAACCCCAAGGGCTATACCGTTACTCCCACAAACAAGATGATGAAGACCAGCTCTCCTTACTACTATGAGGGAGTTAAAGGCGTAAAGACGGGAAGCATATACGAATATGAGGAATTTAACGGTACTAAATGGGAAAAGGTCGATTCAAGAGGAGTAAGAACGCTCGTTACGACCTGCACAAAGGGCGACTATGCTTATCTTCTTGTAACTCTCGGCGCGCCCTATTATGACGAGAACGGAAAAGTTCCCGAACAAGAATATCCTTATGTCGATCACAAAGCTCTTTATGACTGGGCTTATTCCGAATTTGAATATTCAAGAGTTATCGGAAAGAACGAATATATCATGTCTGCAAAAGTCGATATGGGCGCGGAAACTGACGAAGTAGGGCTTGTGACTGACGGCGAATTTTTCACACTCCTACCGAAAATGGAAGGCGCAGAATCTATCGTTCAGATGATAAAGCCCGAGGTCGGCGAAATGACCGCACCTGTCGAGCAGGGTGTTTTCGCCGCAAACCTTCAGATGGTCATGGGAAACAAGGTCGTGGCTGAAATACCGCTTGTTACTGCGAGATATGTAGCAATAGACCAGGGAGAATACTACCGAAGAAAGGTAGAGGAAATAGTATCTTCTCCGATATTCATAGCGGTATGCGCGGGCATTGTACTGATAGTGATACTTGTTATCGTTCTAAACATTATAGCCAGAAACAGGAAAAAGAAAAACTTCCGTTCTAAAAGAAAGATAGCTGTCTCATCATCAAAGGCAGGAAAACCGACAGTACCGAAGTCAAAGAAATAATGAACATAAATTTTATTGCCGTCGGAAAGGTAAAGGAAAGCTATTTCCGAGAGGCTTGCGAGGAATACAAAAAGCGGCTTTCGGCGTTTACAACGGTGAAGGTAATTGAAATCGAACCCGCGTTTTTGCCGCAAGACCCGAACAGGACACAGATAAACCAAGCGCTCGCGAAAGAAGCCGAAAAGCTCAGAGCCTATGCGAAGGGTTTTAAGATCGCGATGTGCATTGAGGGAAAAACATTGTCGAGCGAGGAGCTTTCGGAAAAGATAAGGGACATTTCCGAAATGAGCTTTATAATAGGAAGCTCGTATGGGATCGACGATAATTTCAAACGCGAATGCGACATGAGGCTGTCGATGTCGCCGATGACCTTTCCGCACACGCTTGCGAGAGTAATGATTTTTGAGCAGGTCTACAGGGCGGTAAGCATAAACGCGAACTTGAAGTATCACAAATAATGCAAATGCGGAGAATTTTACTTCTCCGCATTTTTGGTTTAATTAACTTAGTGGATTTGTTTTCACGCTCAAAGTTTTTTCGTTCTTAAAGCACTTCCCCGCTAAAAACATCTTTTGAATTCATTACGCTGTATATAAGGTATAAATAGAAAAAAGAGGCTGGGATTTAAACTCTAGCCTCTAGTCTCTTACTTTGAAAAACAAATAACTTTATCTCCAAAACTACATTTGACTTCTTACCTCTTACCTCTTATCTCTTACTTCTAGAAGGGAAACTCTTGTTTTCCCCACACTGTTGGCAGTTGACAGTGTACAGTATTCAGTAATTGCCGAAAAGCAGTACTTTCATTTATCACTTTTAAATATTCTTAACGCTCTTGCTTTCCCGCTCAAAAGTTTTTCTCTCTTAAAGAGCTATTCCGCACAAATGTTGTTTGATGATTTTCAAATTTAAAACTACGTTTTAAATTTGAAAATGCGGGGAAAACTCTTGTTTTCCCCGCACCCTTTAGCGCTTAGCTAGCGCCGTTTCGCGGCTTCGCCGCGACCAAAGGGAAAAAATTTTTTGAAAAAAATTTTTTCCCTCTGGACTCCCTTTTCAAAAAACTTTTGTGCGCCGCCCGCATTGTGGTTTGAAAATTAAACGTTTGTTCGCCGCTCAAAACAGCTTCTAGCCTCTTGCTTCTAACTTCTAGTTTTTAAAAATTAAACGGCGTAAACTTACGAACGACCTTTGACCTCAGAAGAATTTCCCCTACGACAAGCCCTAGTATTAAACCGAAAACACCCTGAACAAGATTACTTGGAATGCTGTCTATCGCAACAACAAAGCCCTTTCCGAGAAATACCGCCGCATAAAGATAATATCCCCCGATCATTATTATTTCCGCGACAATTCCGCTCGTTAAAAATCCTACGGTATGAAGCTTATCGCTCTTTTTCACAAACGCGCGGTAGATCAAAACCGCCGCGACTGCCATTAAACCCTTTATTAAAAACGTTCCGGGAATATACTGCGAAAAGCCCAAAAACATATCTGCAAACGCCGAGCCTATTCCCGCCGCGGCAAATCCGTATACGGGACCAAGTATCCACGCCGTCAGAAGTACAAAACCATCTCCGATATTTACAAATCCGCCAAGCGGCGAGGGTACGCTTATCACCATTGTCGCAACGCATGTCAGCGCCGCCAGCATAGCCGAAATGCATAGCTTTAAAAGTGTTTCTTTCTTTTTAGTGTATTCGCTCATGATCTTCGTCTCCTTTTCCTCAAAACGCTTTCACGCCTTGTTGTGCCGTATTATGCTTTTTCTACGGTTTGTGAAATTATTTTAACATACTTCTCAATTTTTGTCAATGTAAAATATACACAAATATATTCAACAAATTACCTATTTAAATAGTAGGTGTATAGTCAAAATATTTTCCCTGATAGGTATCTTTTTCAGCCATTTTCTTATCAATTGCGCCGAGAACGGCAATCTTATCCCTGCTCCAGTCGGGAGCGACAAGAAGCCTTTTGTCGCCGTCGCCCGTAAGCCGCTCGATGACGGTTTCTTTCGGCAACACCTCAAGCTGTTTTACGACTACGTCTACATAATCTTCAAAATTCATCGGCACATATTCCCCGCTGTTGTACATCTCTTCAAGCCTAGTGTTTTTCATAACGTGGCATGAGTGTATCTTTATCCCGTCAATGCCGAGCTTTCCGAGAGTTTTCGCGGTTTCGACCATCATATGTTCGTCTTCATTCGGAAGTCCGTTTATTATATGCACGCAAACGCGGATATTGCGCTGTTTCAGCAACACAAATCCCCGCAGAAAATCCTCGTAAAAATGTCCTCTTTGAATAAACCTTGCGGTACTGTCGTGGACAGTCTGAAGCCCGAGTTCTACCGTGAGCGGAAGTTTACAGCGGGAAAGCAACTCCGCCTTTTCCTCGTCAATGCAGTCGGCGCGAGTTGCAATTGAAACGGAAAATGCGCCGAGAGTTTCGGCTGTTTCTATCATGCTCCGAAGATTTTGCAAA
Source organism: uncultured Clostridia bacterium (assembly GCA_947600065.1). Classification (GTDB taxonomy): domain Bacteria; phylum Bacillota; class Clostridia; order Oscillospirales; family Ruminococcaceae; genus CAG-115. The sequence continues at coordinate 21,042 of CANQFZ010000028.1, forward strand.
TCGCAGAATGTATTTGTGCGCAAACCGAAATAAGCGCAAATTTTAGCGTTAGGGTCTTTCAAGGAAATACGCTGTTTTTCCGCTTTAAACTGTTCTTCTATTGTGAGCTTGCTTTTCGGTATCTGCGAGCAATAAATGCACTTCGGTTCGTTCGGGCAGGACAGCCCCGCGTCGAGCGTCGCCTTGTATATTCTCCCGCCGAAAGTGTCATTGTTATAATCAAAAAGCGAATAGTATCTCTTGGTCATTTTACGGTATAACGGGGAAGAAATTAAGCGTTATAACTCCCGCGAGAAGTGCCGCCATAATAATTGACGCTACAATATCCCTCGGCGCTATTTTCAGCTGGCGCATACGCGTTCTTCCCTCTCCCCCTCTGTAACAGCGGCACTCCATGGCAGTAGCCAGCTCGTTTGCGCGCTTGAACGCCGAGACGAAAAGCGGTATAAGAATGGGAATAAGAGCTTTGGCTTTCTGGGCGATATTTCCAGAATCAAGCTCCGCGCCTCTCGCCTTCTGCGCGGACATTATCTTATCCGTTTCTTCTACAAGCGTAGGGATAAATCTAAGCGCGATAGTCATCATCATTGAAAGCTCGTGGACGGGAAAATGAAGTTTCTTCAGCGGCGACAGAAGTCTTTCTATTGCGTCCGTGAGCATTATCGGAGAAGTCGTATAAGTAAGCAATGACATTCCGACAATAAGCGCTATTATTCTCAAAAGCATAAACGCCGACATTCTAAGTCCTTCGGGATATATTGAAATTATCCACCACTGAAAAAGCGGAGTTTCTCCTTTTATAAAAAGCATATTCAATATCGCCGTGAATATCATCAGCGGCAAAATAGGCTTTACGCTCTTTATTATCATAATGAGCTTTATTCCCGAAATTATATAGCACAGCGCCATAAAAAACAGCCCTATGAATATCCCCGTAAAGCTCTGCGACACGAAAAGCATAACAAGATATACAATATCCAGCAAGAGCTTTACACGGCTGTCCATTCGGTGTATTACCGAATTTCCCGGGAAATACTGCCCGACAGTAATGTCCTTTATCATCTTTTACCCTTCTAGAGGCTAGATTATCAGAGGCTAGAAGCTAGAGTTTAATTCAGACGTTATTTTTCTGTTTGGGGTTCGTTTGACTCTAACCTATGACTTCTAACCTCTTACTTCTTTCCTCTTACTTCTAAAAGCGAAATTATCCGCTCTTTTGCCCTCTCAACCGTATAAATATCGTTTCCTATATCAACGCCCAAGGCTTTAAGCTTATGGGAAAATCTCGTTATCTGCGGAACGTCGAGCCCTATTTTCGCAAGCTCGTCCGTTTTCTCAAAAACCTTGTCGGTATAATCGAAGCAGAAAACTTTTCCCTTGTTCATAACAAGCACCTTTTCGGCGTATTTTACTATGTCCTCCATTGAATGTGAAACAAGCAGCACCGTTTTTCCCGAAGCCCGCTTGTATTCTTTAATGAGATCGAGTATCTTTTCCCTGCCCTTTGGATCAAGTCCTGCGGCAGGCTCGTCGAGAATTAGAATTTCGGGATCCATTGCAAGCACTCCCGCGAGCGCGGCGCGGCGCTGTTGTCCGCCCGAAAGGTCGAACGGCGATTTGTCGAGAAGGTGCGTTATGCCCATACTCTGCGCGGCGGACTTTACGCGCTCTTGAATTTCCTCTTCGGAAAGCCCCATATTCGTAGGACCGTAGGCTATATCCTTTGCGACGGTCTCTTCAAAAAGCTGATGCTCGGAATACTGGAAAACAATTCCGACCTTAAATCTTATGTCGCGTATATTTACTTTCTTGTCGCGAATGTCTTTTCCGTCAATCAGCACAATTCCGCTTGTCGGCTTTATAAGCCCGTTTAAGTGCTGTATAAGCGTGGATTTTCCGCTTCCCGTATGACCGATAATGCCGATAAATTCCCCGCGCATTATAGACAAAGTCACATCATCTACCGCTGTTTTTTCAAACGGCGTTCCTACGGAATATTTATAGGTTATATGCTCAAGGCGCGCGGCTTCTTCTGTTTTTTCGCCGCGAGAAATATCGGCTTTCGGCTCAACGCTTGCCGTCTTTGATTTCAATGGAAGCATTGAAACGGCTTTCGCACATTCTTCTTCAAAAATTATTTCCTCGGAAATATTCGCTCCGCTTTCTCTAAGCATTTCGCAGAGCTCCGTTACCTGCGGCACGTCAAGACCAATAGCGCGAAGCTCTTTTCCCCTTGCAAAAATTTTATGCGGCTCGCCGTCCATAATCACCGAGCCTTTGTCCATAACAATTATTCTGTCAGCCTGCGCCGCCTCGTCCATATAGTGGGTTATGAGTATAACGGTTATTCCCTGCTCTTTATTCAGGCGCTTTATGGTTTTCATTACCTCGCGTCTGCCCTTGGGGTCGAGCATTGCCGTGGGTTCGTCCATAACGATACAGCGCGGCTGCATGGCGATTATTCCCGCGATAGCGACGCGCTGTTTCTGACCGCCCGAAAGCTGGTGGGGAGAATGCTCGCGGAACTCGTACATATCGACCTGTTTTAATGCTTCGTCCACGCGTCGTCTTATCTCCGTCGGCTCTATGCCGAGATTTTCGGGAGCAAAAGCTACGTCCTCTTCGACGATTGTCGCGACAAGCTGATTATCGGGATTTTGAAATACCATGCCGACAGTTTTGCGAATGTCGTATATCTTTTCTTCGTCCGAAGCGTCCATTCCGTCAACATAAACCTTTCCGCTCGAAGCGGTGAGAATGGCGTTAAAATGCTTTGCGAGAGTGGATTTCCCGCAGCCGTTATGTCCGAGAATTGCCAAAAACTGACCGTCGGGCACGGTAAAGCTAACGTTTTTTAAAGCCTCGGTCTTTTCGGTCACATTATCGTTTTCATCGAGCGTAACGTAATCATAGCACAAATTTTCTACCTTGATAATATCCAAAGAGATCACATTCCTAAATAATTCTTATACATATAGTATACAAAGTTCTCATTGCCTATAAAAATACATTTTATATTATACTACAAACCAAAGCACAAAGTCAAGTATATTTAATCAAAAAATTGTAGACAAAATAAAAGCATTCTGCGATCATGTTTTAGGTCAGAGAGCGCAAACTCTGCCGACAAAAAAAGCCCTCGGAAACGTTGACGTTTCCGAGGGGTATCGGTTTCAAAAATGGTATGCGATACTATAAGGACTTGAAACAAACTTATTAAAAAGCAGTCAGCTGTTTTTTCAAGGGCAAGTTTTACGATCTTCTTGTTTTCAATTTTGATATAGTTACTCATATGTACCTCCATACATTAATGGAATATGATGGCAGTCACTGAAAATGTATTTTCAGTGACTGCCCATTCGATTAATTTTTCTTTAAACTGTCTACAAACTCAGTGAAATCATCTGCAACGACTTCTATTGAGAGTGTCTCATGATCTATAAATACAATCTTATCATTTGTTTTATCAAAACATATTAAATTACCATATGGATCTTTTGCGAATGCAACATAGCCATCCATTTGACCGTTCTCGTTCCAGTCACGCATTCTTCCCGTCCAGTCATTATATTTCCATATAGTGCTTGGATCGTTTTTGTTGAAAGAAAAAAGATTGTTAAAAATCCTCTTTCTCTTACGTTTACCGCTAAAAGAAAGAAAAACCTTATTTTTAGGATGGGCACCATTATAGTAAGTTACACAAATCTTGAATTCACTTGGAAAGGAGTAACCTATCACTTCCTCGTATTCAGCTATAAGATCCACACTGGATAATGGGCTTATATAAAGCCATTTTGAATTATCGTGCATCAGAGCCACCTCCCCAAAGTGTACGTCCACCAGTATGACCCGTTTGAGAGTGAATATTTTCGTCTACGAGTTGCATTTTACCAGTTTCAGCATCATGGTGCCATAAATATCCGTCTGTTAAAAAGTAAGTGCGCCAGATATTTTTCTCACCAAACTTTTCTAAATAAGAGTTATAGAGCTTTTTTATCCGTTTATACAAATCGAACTCTTGTATTTGCGGATACGAATTATATCTTTTCCCAAATGATTCTTGTGTGCAAATCGCCCCTGTTTTTTCCTCAATAAGAGCAACCAATAACTACAATAACCGGTCGAACATTCAGAATATAAGCAAATTTTGCTCCATTCAACGGGCATCATAGAAATCAGAAACTCGCAAAGTTCTCTTTGGGCGTTTTCAATTTCATTCATATTAACGCCTCCTTTCGTTTTAAAAACATAAACCCATGATAATATTATACAACACTATGTTGTAAAAGTCAACAGATTTTCCAAAAGCAAAGAAATATTTAGGAAATGTTGTAGACAAAAGAAAGAAAAAATGGTAAAATAAAAACATGAATAAGCGAGTATAGTTACATTTAAAACTATCAGGATTAGAAAACGCTGTTTTCGCCTGCAATTGATAATTAAACTAAAAAATTACGAACGGAGAAAATTATGAGGATCTCGGATAAATGGAAAGATTATGAACTCTTGGACACTTCCGACGGCGAAAGGCTGGAGCGCTGGGGGAATGTTGTCCTTATACGTCCCGATCCGCAGATAATCTGGAAAGACAGCAGGAAAGCCCCCGCATGGCAAACCGCAAACGCCCGTTACATACGCTCGCAAAGCGGCGGCGGGCAATGGGAATTTCGCGGAAAGCTTCCCGAAAGCTGGCAGATAAACTACGGCGATCTGCGCTTTCTTGTAAAGCCGACGGGCTTTAAGCACACGGGGCTGTTTCCCGAGCAGGCGGTGAACTGGGACTTGTGCGCCGAACTTATAAGAAAAGCGAACCGCCCGATAAACGTTCTAAATCTCTTCGCTTATACGGGCGGGGCTACGCTCGCCTGTGCAAATGCGGGAGCGAGCGTCTGCCACTGCGACGCGGTAAAAGGAATGGTTGACTGGGCGAGGACGAACGCGAAACTCTCGGGGCTTTCGGAAAAGCCGATAAGGTGGATAGTTGACGACGCAAACAAATTTATAAAACGCGAGATACGCCGCGGCACGCGCTATGACGGAATAATCCTTGATCCGCCGAGCTACGGGCGCGGTACAAACGGCGAGATGTGGAAAATTGAGGACTGCATATACACGCTTATGAGCGACATAACGGAGCTGCTTAGCGATAAACCTCTTTTCGTTGTTCTTAACAGCTACACAACGGGGCTTTCGCCGTCGGTCATGGACTATCTTATGCAGATGACGGTTGGAAAGCGCTTTAAGATAACGATAAGCAGCGAGGAGATAGGGCTTCCCGTAACTCAGACGGGGCTTGCGCTGCCGTGCGGGAATACGTCGATAGCGAGGTTTGGATAAACAAATGGGCTTTGTTAATATTCTGGGTGTTGACTATGACATTGAAACGACTACTAAATTAGAACTTGAATACATGTCTTATACAAACGAAGATATAGAAAAAATCGGAAAGCTTGTAAATCTGACGCTTCTTGATCTGTCCGAGCCGGGACTTTTGGACAATGTGAGGAAAACCGAATATCCGGAATGTTCTTTTAAAGAAAAGCCTTGTGTTTCAATAAGCGACCTTTCTTTTCTTAAAGATCTGACTAAGCTTAAGGAATTATATCTCGGGGTAAATTGCATTACCGACATAAGCGCGCTTTCGCAGATGAAACATCTGAAGGTCCTTAATCTTGGTCACAATCGGATAAGCGATATTTCTCCGCTGGCAGATATGAATGAACTAGAAAAATTGTCTTTGGAGGACAATAATATAACGGACATTTCACCTGTTTCGGGACTTAAAAAGCTGACAGCTTTGACATTGTCGGGCAATAATATCGGCAGTATATCGCCGATTGAGGGGCTTTCCGACTTAGAGTTTCTCGGTATTAACGACGCGGGAATTGCTGATATTTCTTCTCTCAGAAATTTTTCAAACCTCAAATATCTTCAAATGAACAACAATAAAATAAGCGACTTTTCGCCGCTTTACAAACTTATAAAACTCAAAGACCTTGGGTTGTCGGGAAATAATTTCAGCGATCTTTCGCGGCTTTCTGAGTTGGAAAATCTTTATTGCCTGAGTTTAATGAATGACAACATTGAAGATCTGACTGCGCTCAAAGGGCCGGACTATCTGCTACATCTGTATTTACAGAATAATCGGATAAGCGATATTTCTCCGCTCCAAAATCTCAAAAGGCTTTCATACCTGTTTTTATCGGACAATCTGATAAACGACATAACGCCTGTTAAAAATCTTGCAGAACTCAAGCTCTTACATTTGAAGAACAATCCGTTAAACGCCGAAAGCATAGCCCTGCTTAATTCGGAACATAGTTTTCACGTTGATATCTGAATGTCAAAAAATTACCGCGAATGATGAACTATGAATAATATTAGCGAACTTTTGCTCTATCAATGTTTCTCATTATTTTCGCATTCTTCCAAACACCGAGAAAACCACAAACAATACAACACCTAAAACAATCAGAATAACGCCGAATAAAGTGTTATCGGGAATATTCACTATCCCAAAAACAATTAGTGCAACACAGAGAGCCAATTTCAATATTCCGAGAATAATTCTCAACGGTTTTGGAACTCGGCTGTTATTCGACAGCCCGAATAATCCCTCTAAAATTTCATCTCCGAAAAGCTCTAAAATAAACTCTATTATATCGTCAAGCATATCCGTCAACACCTTTGCAGAATTTCAAGCTGACTACAGTATAACATTTTTTCAACATATTGTCAATATGGGTGATGTGTATAGTCTTAAACGTTTTTCTTTCCCGCTCTTCTGAACATACACCTTAGATGTTGTTCCCCGCTCAAAACTTGTTTTAGGATTGCCGTTTCAAAGCACGGCTTTGAAACGGCAATGCGGGGAAAACTCTTGTTTTCCCCGCACCCTTTAGCGCTTTTTTGGCGAAGTTTCGCGGCTTCGCCGCGACCAGAGGGGAAAAATTTTTTGAAAAAAATTTTTCCCCTCTGGACTCCCTTTTCAAAAAACTTTCGTGCCGCCGCTCGATCGGTGTTTTTGATTTTAACGTTGCTCGCCGCTCAAAACAGTTTCTAGCCTCTAGCTTCTTTCTCTGATAGCCAAATAACTTTCTTTTCCAAACCACCTTTTATTTCTTACCTCTTACCTCTAACATCTAACCTCTAGAAGGGAAACTCTTGTTTTCCCCGCACCCCAGATTCAATGCCGCAGGCATTTAATCTGATGCGCTTTTACTAACGCGTTATTGAGGGAAAACTTTTTTGAAAAAAAGTTTTC
>CANQFZ010000029.1 GCA_947600065.1 uncultured Clostridia bacterium
CTCCCTTTTCAAAAAACTTTCGTGCGCCCGCTCGTGTAGCGGTTTGAATGGAAAAGCGCTTTGACGCTTGGAACTTATTCTAGCCTCTAGCTTCTAAATTTCTAGCTTCTAGTTGCAGTTTTTTGCAGTTATTTCTCATTTACTATCTGCCTAGCGGAAAGAAAACCGCAATAAACAGTAAAGGAGGAATGAGTTTGGGTCTTATGGATCTGCTGTTCGGAAGGAACAGGCTGACAAGCGCAGGCGTTCTCTCGGAGTTCTATTCGGGTGACCTCGCCAAATGGAAGGACATCTATTCGGGCGGCGGAAGCTGGCGCTATGTCAGAAAAGGCGGCTTGAACAGCGGCGGCATGCGAAAAGTAGCGTCGCTCGGCGCGGCAAAGGCAGTCTGCGCGGAGCTCGCAAGGCTCTGTTTTACCGAGGGCTCGGGAGCAACTTCCGCCGACAAGGAAACCGCGCAATTTGTACAGAAAGTCCTGTCCGACAACAATTTTTCCGAACGCTTCGCCGACTTCACCGAAAAAATGTTTGCGCTGGGCGGCGGGGCAATAAAGGTCTACTATGACGGCGGCGTTAGGCTCGATTTTGTCCCCGCGGACAGGTTCGTCCCGACAAAATGGGACGCAGGCGGCATTTATGCGGGAGCGTTCGGCTCGGCAGTCTGCGCGGACGGCAAGAACTACGTTCTCGCGGAAACTCAAAGGCTTTCGGACGAGGGGCTTATAATTGAAAACAAGCTCTACCGCGAGAGCGGCTCGGAAGCGGAGCTGTCGGAGGTATATCCCCTGCTTCGGGAAAAGACGGTGATAAAGGGGCTTGAAAAGCCGCTGTTCGTTTATTTTCGAGCAGGAACGGGCTCTGTAAAGCAATGCGGCGCGCTCGGGACATCGGTCTTTGCGGGAGCGGAGGACACTCTCAAATCGCTTGACATTGTCTTTGACAGCCTTTCGAGGGAATTTGTCCTCGGCAAAAAGCGCATTATCGTGCCGAGCTATGCGGTGCGCGGAGAGTATGACGAAAACGGAGAGCTAAGGCGTTATTTTGACGTGAACGATGAAGTGTTCGAGGCGTTTTCAACTTCCGACAATGAGGATCTGAAAATTGCCGACAACACCGCCGAGCTTCGTGTAACGGAGCATATCGAGGCGCTCGGAGAACTGCTTGACCTGCTGTGTATGCAGGTAGGGCTGTCGGAGGGAGCGTTGTCCTACAAAAACGGAACGATACGCACCGCGACCGAGGTTGTCAGCAGGAACAGCCGTACCTACCGCACGGCTAACTTTTACAGAAAGCTTATAGCAAGAGGACTTGAAGAAGTCGCAAGGAAGGTCTGCCTGCTCGGAAAGATGTCGGGCGAGCTTTCGCAGAGCGCGTCGGAGGACGTAGTATTCTGCTTTGCGGACGGGGTGTGCGAGGACGACAGCGCAAAGTCCGAGCGTGCGAGAGCTTTATATTCAAGCGGACTTATTTCAAGAGCGAGAGCGCTTTCGGAAATATACGGCGTTTCGCTCAATGAAGCAAAAGCAATGGAAAGAGAGGATTTTAATGCAGAGTGATATAACCGAAAACAATAAAACTGCCGATAATGAAAAGCAGAACGTTATTTCCGAAAGCACGGCAGGCGCTGAACAAAAGCAAAATGCCGAGCAAAAATCGGAACAGAAAACAGAGCAGGAAAGCGCAAATACCGCCGACTTAAAGCGCATAGAGGAGCTTAGCGAAAAGCTCTCCGACACGGAGATAAGGCTTCAACTGCTTCTTGCGGGGATAGCGAAGGAGAAACTCTCCGAGGGAGCGGAGCTTGCGCGCGGGATATGCAAGGCTGGGAAAACTCCCGAAGAAGCCGCGCGGGAGATAGCCGAAGCTTATCCGCATCTGAGGAGCGTTAGGCGCGAGGTTCCGAAATTCTCCACGAGCGGCTCCGGCGAGGGCGACGGGTTTGCGGCGATACGCAGCATTTTCGCGAAGCGCTGAACGCTTCGCAGTGTACACTGTACACTATCAACTGACAACAGGGTGGGTTGGCGGGGTTTACATATAGCTCGGCTTTACGGCAACAACGGCGCGAATTATGGAGATTATCCGAACAAGAATTTTAGGCGTGACGGTTGTTGCCGAAGCCGAAGCGATATGTAAGTTGACAGTGGATATTAACTTGAAATTTTGAAAGGAATGATTTTATTATGGCAAATACAATTGAATATGCAAAGGTTTTTCAGAAGGAGCTTGACAGGCAGATAACCGAGGGTTCTACCTCGGGTTGGATGGAGGACAATGCCTCTCAGGTAATTTACAGCGGCGGAAATGAAATTAAGATCCCGAAAGTTACGCTTCTTGGTCTTGCTAATTACGACCGCGACGACGGTTATACGGGCGGAGCGGTAACGTACGCCTATGAAACGCAGAAGATGACCATGGACAGGGGCAGACGTTTTCGCATTGACGCGCTCGATGTTGACGAAAGCGGCTTCGGGCTTGCGGCGGCGAATGTTGCGTCCGAGTTTCAGCGTACAAAGGTGATCCCCGAAATTGACGCTTATCGCTATTCAAAGCTCGGAGAGGCTGCGGGGATAACAAAGTATTCCTACACACCCGACAAGGACACCGTTCTTTCGACCCTTATCGGTCAGATAACCGCGGTGCGCGAGGTAGTAGGCGGCGAGGGAGAGCTTGTTGTGACAATGGCGCGCTCGGTTTATGATATGCTCATGCTTTCGAGCGAGGTCACTCATTCTATCGACAGCGGCAGCTTTACGCAGGGCGAGCTTTCGCTTGACGTAAAGACAATTTGCGGAGCGGCGATAATTCCCGTTCCCTCTTCAAGAATGAAGAGCAAGTACACCTTCAGCGCGACTGACGGATTTTCTGCGGCGGGCGGCGCTTCACAGATAAACTGGATAATCTGCCCGAAGGACGCGCCCATTGCAGTCTCAAAGACCGACAATGTAAAGATAATAGCTCCCGACCAGAACCAGTTTGCCGACGCATGGGATATAGACTATCGCAAATATCACGACCTGTTTATCCCCGAAAACAAGAAAGCGGCGATTGCCGTTTGCTCGGCAGGAACGGGAGCCGACTGAAAGAAGCTTTGATAATTAAGGTTTAAGCGGGAACGGCAGTATACAGCGTACAGTGGACAGTGTACAGCAAAGGAATCCGCTTCGCGGATATTATTTAGATTGTTATCAAGTCTAAATGTTTACGAGCTTACCCGTTAAAGGTTGCTTGTGTGCCTATTGACCAAAAACAATCTAAATAACGCCCGCAACAGCGGGCACCATAACTGACTACTGTACCCTGTAAACTGTACACTGCCAACGCGCCGCGCTGTCAAAGATGAAAAAGGAGAGGAACTACATAATATATGATAATTACTGTTGATGAATTTAAGGCAATGGGTTTTCAGGCGGTTGACGAAGAGCTTGCGTCGGACTGCATAAAGCGTGCGGAGTTTGTTCTAAACGGACTTAGCGGCGGAAAGGCAATTCCCACGGCGCTTGCGGGAGGAGCTGCGGCGGATTATATAAAGCAGGCTTGCGCGTTTCAGGCAAATGCTATAATGCGAAAGGAAAATGCGCTGAGAATGGAAAACGGAGAACTTAAAACCGAAAAGGTGACTATCGGAGATTTTTCGTATCAGAGCACCGCTGAAAACGTCAGCTCTGACGATGAGCCGTTTGACACAAACTTTACGGTAATAAGGCTTTTGAGAGCGGCAGGCTGTCTTTATACGGGAACGGAGGTCTGCGAATGAACCCGATACCGAATGTTCTTCTTGGCGATGAAATTACGCTCGAAAAGCCGACGGAAAGCGGCTGGACGGACACAAGGATATCAAACGTCAGAGCGGAGAAAGTAAGCGCCATAGAGGACAATTATAACATTCCGCAGGAAAAGACCGAGCTTTTTGTTTGGTATGACTGCGTAAACTCATATCCGAATACCGATTTTGAGGCGGGTATGAGGATAAAATTCAGAGGAGAGGTTTTTGAAATAGTAAAGGTGAGGGAATATAAAGCAAAGACGCCCCACCATATAAAGATAACCGCTGATAAGATAAAGGTTGAGGAGGAATAACAATGAGTGAAAACAATGAAAAGACCGAGGTTGTAAAGGAAAATCAACTCGGAAAGGTTTCAGACGAGGACGGATATAACATAGCAAAGCTCATTCGCCTCGGAAACAGAGAGCTTGAACGCCAGCTCAACGATAAGAAAACAACGGGTTTTCGTTAATTTACGGAGGCGTTTTATGACAATAACTATAGGCAACGCAACGTTTAATTGTAAAAAACTGGATATAAAGCGCGAGCTGAGGCGCACGGACATAAACTACAACACACAGGGCGATATGCTCATAGATTTGGTGAGGAGAAAATATTGCATAGAAGCGACATTTGAGCCTATGACGGGGCAGGAGCTTGCGGTTTTGAGAGAAAGCTGCGGGCAGATATTTGTAACGGTAGGGTTTGACGCTCCCGAGGGGTATCTTGAAAAAGAGTTTCATGTTATGAACGAGCCTGCCCCCGAGTTTATATCCGTAAACGGCGTTAAATTGTACGGCGGCGTTAAGCTCGAATTTAAAGAGAAATGAGGTGATATTTTGGTAAAAGTTTCCGATAAATTTAAACAGCTTTCCACGAGCAACGGCAGAGAGGTTTGGTGTAAGATAGCGGCAGGAAATGAAATTTTCCTTGATGACAGGATCGTTGAATTTGACTTTGACGATGTTATCCATCCAAACTGGTATACGATAGGGTCTACTTGTTCAAACCGATTTGCTTTTTCCGTGAGATATTCGGGAGAGCTTGAGGTGCATGACACGGTAAGACCGTATATAAGCTTTGACGGCGAAGAATGGTGTCCGCTCGGAGTTTTTTATGTGGCGAGAAGATATGTCCGCGGAAACTATGCGTCAATTATTTGTTATGACAAAATGTATTCCCTCGAAATGGAGTATGTCCCGAGGATAACCGCGCCGACAGATGTAATGAAAATACTGAATGATATCTGCGAAAACTACGGGCTGGAGCTGAGCCATAGTATATTCGATTTTAAAGTTTCGGAAATACCGCTCGGAGTTACTGTTAGGGATATGATCGGGTATATTGCGGGGGTAGCAAGCGGGAATGCTAAGTTCGACAGAGAGGGAAAGCTTGATGTGCGGATATATTCGCAGATGGACAATTGTGACATAACGGACGAAAACTGCATGGACTACAGCAGAACAATGTCTTCCTCAAAAATTGAACACATTATAGTTGACACAGGAAAAGAGATAATCGAAGAAGGAAAAGGCGGAGAGCTTATTACTCTCCAAGTTTATAATCCGTTTATGACGAAAAATTATGCTATAAATTTTATCACCAAATTTGCATTGATGTCGTTTTATGGCGCGGATATACTAATGCAGGGGTTGCCTTATCTCGAATCGGGAGATCATGTTTTCTTCAGAGACCCGCAGAAAAAGTACTATCCCATAGCGGTGAGCGAAATTGAATTTCACTATGACGGGGCATTTACGGCGCGTCTTTATTCAAAGATACGCACCTATACGGACGCAGCGGAACATCAGGACGACCTGAGCACCGTTCTTGAACAACTGAAATCTTCTTTGGGAAACATTTGCCTTAAAAATGTAAACGGAGAGGACATAGTATTATCCTCGGAGGAAACGACAGTAGCGGACTTTAATTTTACAACAAGGGCAAGCGGAACATTTGCCCAGACGGACATAAACTTTACGCTCGGAAGCATTTCAGCCGTCGGTATAAGAGCCTATGTAAACGGGGCTCTTGTGCGCGAAACAGTTCATAAATGCGAACACAAGGACGATCTTGTTCATTTTTATTTTCTTGCGCAGGACCTTCCCAAGGGAAACAACGAGGTTTATGTAACGATGAGGGCAATTGACGGAGAAATGACCATAAAAAGCGGCGCGCTTGAAGCAACGCTTGTTTGCAGGGGAGCGGCGGGCGGGGAAGAAAAAGTGCGCGACAGGGAAGTTTTATCCGAAAATATTGAAGTGCCGCGTTTGCCGAAAACGCTTGTGTTTAACGGCATGAACGACGGCATTTCAATAACAAGCGAAGGAGAGTGAAAAAATGCATGGAAAAACAACTTTTATTCTGAAAGACAAGGACACGGGAAAGACAGTTGACGAGCGGGTAGAGCATAACATTGCTACAAACGCTCTGAGAGATATTTTTGATCTTCCGAGGACAGTGGTTTTCAGTTCCAACAATACAAATCTTATGACAAGCTATCTGCCTGTTCATAAAAACCTTTTAAAAGGACTTGTGCTTTTTGGGGAAAATATCCCCGAAAGGAAAGACGATTATTTTATGAACGAAAGGTACAGCATAACAGGCACGGCGGGTTCGGCTTATACGGGGACTGACCCAAAGCGCGGAACATTTAACGAGAGCGCCTCGGGGGCTATAGAAAACGGTTATAGGCTTGTATGGGATTTTGCGCCCGAAAAGGCGATCGGAACGATAAAATGCGCGGGGCTTTCAAGCATACATTCGGGAAACCGCGGAGCAAGCTTTTCGGCGGGTACTATGCTTGCAAATGCCTTAGATGTTACAAACGCATCGGGCAGCAGGCTGGCGGCGCTGACAGGGTCGACGCAGGGAAGCTATATGATGAGCCGTGGGGACGACCTTCATTATTACTGTCAGTATAATTCTTCAACGGCGAGTATCACTGTTTACAAATACCGCGCGCCCGATCCCGACGCAATACATTTGAACACATCGGCTAATATCGTGCTTCTGGAAACAAAGACGATATCCCTTCCGCTGAAGCCGAGCAGAATTTTTGCAAACGAAAAAGAGGGAAAACTCTATATCTTTGATATGAATAATTCGGGAAGCCAGAAGATGAGGATAAGGCTTGCATATATGGACATTGATACCTATGAGGTAAAGTTCATTATAGAAGACCCCATGGAAACGTCGGTCGCACAGAGCAGCTACACCTTTTGCTATGCCGCATTTCATAATGAACAGATATACATAGTGTATAATTCCGACTTGTATATCTATGCTGTAGACGGAACGCTGAAAAAGCAGTATAAGCTTCTTGTGTCGTCTGTTACGGCAATGTTTTTAAAGGACGACAAGGTTTGGATGTGTGCAAAGTACAGCGCGACGCAAACGCTGTGTTATGTGCTGATAGAGGACGAGCCCGTATATCTTCCGAACATTTCGATGTTTGACAATTATCAGCTTCATGAAAACAAGAACATACACTATCCGTTTGTTGCGGCAAATTCGGGTCAGAATTTGTTTATTATGCTGAGGACGGACTATCTGGCGACGATTAACAATCTTTCCGAGCCGATAGAAAAGACGGATCAGCACGCGCTGCAGGTAAGGTATGAACTGACCGAATAAATTTGAGCAAAAAAACAAGAAGTCGGAGCTTAAAGGAAGGTTTCCCCAAAGCTCCGATTTGTTTTATTCAGAATTTCTCCTCAAAATATCTGCATTTTGACGATGGATTGAGAGACAGGCACGCGCGCGAAAGATCTTCGAGCGCGCAAAGTCCGTCTTTTTGCCATCGGCAGTTTTCGCCGCAAGTTATAAAATTCATTTCGCACCTCTTTTCGCACCTCTATAATGTGAATTTTAAGTATTCTTTATTCGGCAGATGATTGACAAATATTTCAAACGGTTGTATAATGGTTATGTAATCTATAAATTTGGGAGTTAATCATGAAAAAAATCTTGCTACGTTTTCTCAATTTCGTTATTCTTACCGCCGCAGTAAATAGTCCTTTTATTCTTTATCCTGTGCCGCTTCTGCCGAAAATTTCAATAATGGTAGTGCTATGGATATTGTTTTTTGTCATAAACATTTTCCCGACCGCCGAAAAATATCCGACCTTTCGACTGAGGGTTTTAGGCGACGGCGCAGAGCTTATTTTGTTTTTCTTTATGACGTGTATAGCCTCTGCCGTGTTTGTGACAATAAGCATTGTGGAGCTTGTGAATGGCAATAAAGATTACGGGAAATATATTTTTCAGCTAATACTGCTCATAGTAGCCGAGGCGATAATATTCTGGAACGGCATAATAAGGGTATATCTGACTTCCGTTCAGCTGGGCATAAGGCTTAGAGTATTGGGGATAGTGTTTGGATTTGTTTTACCTATAAATCTTGTAATGCTGATGATAATATACATCACAACACACAGAGAATGTAAGTTTGAATGTGAAAAAGCAAAGCTCAACGAAAGCAGGAAAGACGAAAAAATATGCGAGACAAAATACCCGATACTTTTTGTACACGGAGTGTTTTTCCGAGACAGCAAGCTTCTTAACTATTGGGGAAGGATACCCGCGGAGCTTATAAAAAACGGCGCGGAGATTTACTATGGCGGTCAGCAGAGCGCGCTGTCGGTAGAAGAAAGCTCAAAGGAGCTTGCGAAAAAGATAAAGGAGATCTGCGCGAAAACGGGCTGCGGAAAGCTTAATATTATCGCTCACTCAAAGGGTGGACTTGATTCGCGCTATGCTATATCAAAGCTCGGCTGTGACAAGTATGTTGCTTCGCTTACGACAATTAACACTCCGCACAGGGGCTGTATATTTGCCGAGTATCTTTTACAGCAAGCGCCCGAAAAGCTGAAGAGTTTTATTGAAAACACCTACAACAATGTCTTTTCTACTCTTGGCGACGCTTCTCCCGATTTTATGTCGGCAGTAAAGGAGCTTACTGCGGGATTTTGTGAGAAGTTCAACAAAGAAGTACCCGACAGCCCCGATGTCTACTATCAATCCGTAGGCTCAAAGGCTAAAAGCCGCAAGAGCGGACGTTTCCCACTTAATATAAGCTATCCCGTCGTAAAGAAATACGACGGCGACAATGACGGGCTTGTAGCTATCGAAGCCACCAAATGGGGAGAAAAATGGACAAAGCTCTATCCGAAAGGAAACCGCGGCATAACCCACGCCGACATGATAGACCTCAATCGCGAGGACATAAACGGATTTGACGTCAGGGAGTTTTATGTGCAATTAGTGGCGGAGCTGAAACAACGTGGATTATAGGCGAGAGGTAGTTGCTACACGCTGACAGTTGACAGTGTACGCATTATGCGCTTCGCGCAAAACGCTGTGTACAGTATGCAGTAAAGGTATCCGCCTTCGGCGGATAATATTAGATTGTTTTTGGACAATAGGCACACGAGCCGTTTTATGATTACGCTCAAAGACAAATGATTTTTTAAGGTAGTTCCCGCTCAAAACATCTTTGTAAGATTTCCGTTTTAAAAACACGGTTTTTAAAACGGAAATGTGGGGAAAACTCTTGTTTTCCCCACACCCTTTAGCGCTTTTTTAGCGTTATTGAGGGAAAACTTTTTTGAAAAAAAGTTTTCCCTCAAACTCCCTTTCAAAAAACTTTCGTGCCGCGCCTTGCGGCGCGGTCGAAAAAGGATAGGATCTTTATGATAGAAAAAACCATAATTACAGAAAGCGCCGAGCAGATAAGCGCGGTTTTTGGCGACCTCGACAAAAACGTAAACCTTATTCAAAAGGCGTTTTCCGTCACCGTCTTTTCACGCGGCGAGGAAGTCAGAATTTGCGGAGAGAACGAGCTTTCCGTAAACAACGCCGCAAAAGCCGTTAAAACCCTCTGCGGCTATTACGACCGCAACGAACCCATAGAAGAACAACAAGTGAGGTATGCAATCGCAATGGTAAACGAAGGCTCGGAAAATGAAATTGCGTCCGTTTCGGGCGACTGCGTTTGCGTTTCATATGCGGGAAAGCCCATAAAGCCGAAAACCGTCGGACAGAAGAAATACTGCGACCTTATCCGAAAGAACACCATTACTTTCGGCGTAGGTCCTGCGGGTACGGGAAAGACCTACCTTGCAGTTGCGCTTGCCGTTACTGCCTTTAAGCAAAAGCAGGTTCAGCGTATAATCCTCACCCGCCCCGCCGTAGAAGCGGGCGAAAAGCTCGGTTTTCTCCCCGGCGATCTCCAGAACAAGGTAGACCCGTATCTAAGACCGCTTTATGACGCGCTTTTTGAAATGCTCGGACAGGAGAGCTTTACAAAACTCCACGAGAGGGGAGTTATAGAAGTCGCGCCGCTTGCGTATATGCGCGGAAGAACTCTCGACGACAGCTTTATTATCCTCGACGAGGCGCAGAACACCACCCGCGAGCAGATGAAGATGTTTTTAACGCGCCTCGGCTTCAACTCGAAAATGGTAATAACGGGCGACGTAACGCAGATAGACCTGCCAGAAACGAAAAAGTCGGGGCTTGTGGAGGCGCTGAAGATACTCAAAAATGTTGACGACATAGGGCAGAATTTGTTTACGGAAAAGGACGTTGTACGTCACAGGCTTGTTCAGGACATAGTTAAAGCGTATGCCGAATATGCCGAGCAGGACGACAGAAGAAACAGGAGAAGAAGATAATGGCTGACCGGAACAGCGAGCAATATCTCAGGTTCAAGGCGCAGAGAACGCAGCCCTCTATTGACCTTGCGGCGAGGATAACCGCAAAAGACCCGCGCGAAATCATCGACATAGGCTGCGGTCCCGCAAACAGCACAAAGGCGCTTAAAGAGCGCTTTCCGAATGCGCATATTATCGGCGCGGACAACAGTGAAAATATGCTCGAAAGCGCTCGGAAAAACGTTCCCGAATGCGAGTTCATAAAGCTTGACGCGGGCGGGGAGCTTAAAGAGTTTAAAGGAAAATTTGACGTTGTATTTTCAAACGCTTGTTTACAATGGATACCAAACCACGAGCGGCTTATCCCGAATTTGTTTTCAATGCTGAAAATCGGCGGGGTTTTAGCCGTTCAGATACCCGTGCAATTTGAAGAGCCGATACATAAAATAATAGAAAAGACCGTAAAAAGCGACAAATGGCGCGGAAAATTTACAGACCCGCGTATTTTTTACACACTTTTCGACGAAGAATATTTCGACATTCTGTCGGAGCTTACGGACGAGTTTGAAATGTGGAGAACGATATATTTCCACAGAATGGCGGGCGTTGAAAGCATAATCGAATGGTATAAGTCAACGGGTCTTAAGCCGTATCTTGAAGCGCTCTCCAAAGCCGAAAGCGAAGATTTTTTAGGCGAGATACGCCTACAGCTTGAAAAGGAATATACAAAGCAGAAAAACGGGGAAGTCATTTTCAGATTTCCGAGGCTGTTTTTTATTGCCACGAAAAATGAGGAGCGGTTATGAAGATTTACATTGATCTCAGCGACGAGCAGGACAAAATCAAACTTGATTTTCCTGCGGAAAGTCTTATAGAGGACTGTACGAAAGAAGCGCTCAAAGAGGAAGAAATTGAGGACGACGCGGAAGTGTCTGTTATGTTTGTCGACAACGAGCGAATACACGAGCTCAACAAAATGCACCGTGACATCGACCGTGAAACGGACGTGCTGTCGTTTCCGCTGGGCGATGAAAACGGGTTTGAGGTGAACTGCGACAATAACGCGATATTGCTCGGGGATATAGTTATCTCGCTCGAAAAAGCGGCGGAGCAGGCGGAAGAATACGGACATTCTCTGAAGCGCGAGGTCGCTTTTCTTATCACACATTCGCTCTTTCATCTTTTGGGCTACGACCATGAAACGCCCGAAGAAGAAAAAGAGATGTTTCAAAAGCAGGAAAAAGTTCTCGAAAGACTGGGTATAACAAGATGAAATTTTTAAAAAGCTTTTACTATGCAGGGCGTGGAGTTGTTGAAGTCATGCTCGGGGTAAATTTTCGGATAATGCTTTGTATAGGCGCGCTGGTGGCGGTATTTGCAAAAATGTTCTGCTATTTGACAGACGGAGAATGGGGAGTTTTAGGGCTGACAATAGGGGCAGTTCTTAGCGTTGAAGCATTGAACACGGCGATAGAGCGGCTCGCAGACAAAGTCTGCCGCGAAAAGGACGAGCTTATACAAAACGCAAAAGACTGCGCCGCGGGAGCGTCGCTCATTATTTCGGTGTTTTCGGTGATTATCGGGATAAAGATTTTATGGAGCAAAGGAAACTTCATAAGATTTGTCTCGTTCTTTTCCGAGCCGATAAGAATTGTAGTAACGGCAGTTATTCTGGTCCTGGTGGTGCTGATAGTTATAGTACTGCCTGAGATTTTGAAGAAGTATGATGACGAATGAGCAGGCGGTATACATTAAAAAAGAGGTAAGAGCAGTTAAACTCTTACCCTTTTAGAGGTTAGAGATAAGATGTAAGAGGTAAGAATTTGTATCAAACGGTTGTTTGATTATTTCTTACCTCTTATTTTCTATAAACGTTAAATTCATCGGACAGCCTTTCGGCTATTACTGACTACTGTACCCTGTCAACTGTCAACTGCCGACAGGGTTTGTTTTTGTCATGTAAGCAGAGGGGAGGATGTGTTAAAAATTACACTACAGTTTGGAAGCTGTTGTTCGATCCAACGTATATCTTTTTCGCTTATCGGATTATGATCCAAATCCAAAATCTCCAACTTTGTAAGATTTGCCAGAGGAGTTATATCGCTAATTTGATTGTCTATCAAATTCAACACTGTCAGATTAGTAAACTTTGCAAGCACACTTATATCAGTGATTTGATTACAGTTCAAAAACAACATAATCAGATTAGTAAGGTTTGCAAGAGCGCTTATATCGCTGATTTGATTACCGTCCAAAAACAAAACTGTAAGCCTAGTAAGCTTTGCGAGCGGAGTTATATCGCTGATTTGGTTACTGTCTAAATTCAAACTTGTCAAATTTACAAGTTTTCCGATTTGAACAACGTCATCATTTGTAATATCACTTTCAGGTAATTCCAATTCGGTTGTCGTCGCTATATCATATTTTTGACCTTTAATTGTCACCGTGCCGCTTGCGGGAAGATTTGACGAGCTTGCGGGCGCAGAGCTTGAAGCCTCGGAGCTTGATGAACCTTCGGAGCTGCTTGAAGCATCGCTCGGCGCATAGCTGCTTGAATTGTCCGTTGAATAGGTCGGCAGGTTGGGCAGAGGTTCAATGAGATTTCTGCACCCCGACAGCAACAGCGCCGCCGCTAAAATTGCCGAAAGAAGCCTTGCTTTTTTCATTCTTGTTCTCCTTAATTTGTTAATGTATAGCTTTATAATCGTGAATAAATTGTATCACATTCACTTTGATTTGTCAATACATTCCCCGACCTGTTTCAGTTCTCACGAAAGCAGCTCGGCTATTATCTCATTCGACACCAGAAACCCCTTCGGCGTTAATGACAGCCTGCCGCCGCTTATTCGGTAATATTCCCGTGGGATAAACTTAAGCCGCGCGGTTATTTTTTCCGTAAGCTCTATCCCTTCGCAGAGCCTTAGCCCCAGCATTATCCGCTCTTCTTCGCGGTCGGGAAATTCATCGGTTATTTCCTCGGTCTGAAATTCACTGCCGAGAAAATTTTCAAGACTTTTCTTGACGGCAAAACGCTTTCCTTTATAATAAGAGTGAGCCGACGGACCTATCCCGACATATTCCTCCGCGCGCCAGTATTTGAGATTGTGGCGGCTTTCATAGCCCGATTTCGCAAAGTTGCTTATTTCATACTGAATAAAACCTCGCTTTTCGAGAGCCTCAACTGCCGCCAGATATAACTCGGCTTGAAAGTCCTCATTCGGCAATTTGTCGGCAATTTCGGCGTACTTTTTCCCGAAAACCGTGTTTTCCTCAATTTTCAGCAGATACGCCGAAACATGAGTTATCGGAAGCCTGCAAAGCTCGTCTATCGTTTGTTCAAGAGAACGCTCCGTCTGATTTAAAACCCCGAGCATAAGGTCGGCGGAGATATTTTCAAAACCCGCTTTGTTTGCGAGCAATACAGCATTTTTCGCTTCTTCTGCGCTGTGCTTTCTGCCGAGAGCGTTAAGCTCGCTGTCATTCAGCGACTGAACGCCTATCGAAAGGCGGTTTATTCCCGCGCTTTTCAGCTCGCCTAAAACCTCTTCGCCTGCGCTTTCGGGATTACATTCGGCGGTTATCTCGGCGTTGAGCGTGTAATTGACATTGCTTAATATTTCGGCAATATACTTGTACAAAAGCGAGGGAGTGCCGCCGCCGAAATAGACCGTGTCGAATTGCTCGTTATTATACCGTGCAAGATTTCTGACAACGGCGTTTTTATATTCCTCGGCTCGGCTTTCGGAAAACGGAAGCGAATAAAAATCGCAATACGGGCATTTTTTAAGGCAGAACGGAACATGGATATATAATCCCCTCATCAGTCGTCCTCAAGCTTTAATACCGCCATAAACGCCTCCTGGGGAACGGCTACCGTTCCAAACTGGCGCATGCGCTTTTTGCCCTCTTTCTGCTTTTCGAGGAGCTTTTTCTTTCGCGTTATGTCGCCGCCGTAACACTTCGCCAAAACGTCCTTTCGGAGCGCTTTTATCGTTTCGCGGGCGATTATCTTTCCGCCTATGCAGGCTTGAATGGGAATTTCAAAGAGCTGGCGGGGGATATGCTCTTTGAGCTTCTCCGCCATTTTCCTCGCTCGTTCATAGGCGCTGTCGGCGTGAATAATAAACGAAAGCGCGTCTATTACCTCGCCGTTCAGCATAATATCAAGCTTTACGAGCTTAGACGGCTCAAAGCCTTTCATCTCATAATCGTAGCTTGCATAACCGCGCGTTCGGGATTTAAGCACATCGAAGAAGTCGTAGACTATCTCGTTGAGCGGCAATTCATAGTGCAGGTCAACGCGCTTTTCGTCGATATACTTCATGTCCTTAAAAATGCCGCGTCTGTTCTGGCAAAGCTCCATAATGCTCCCGACGTATTCCGACGGAGAATAAACGTGGGCGTTTACCACGGGCTCGTAGCTCTGCGCAATAAGCGAAGTGTCGGGGTAGTTTGTGGGGTTGTCTATCATCTTTGTCGTACCGTCGGTCATTTCAATTTTATAGACAACAGAAGGCGCGGTCGTTATAATGTCAAGATTATATTCGCGCTCAATGCGCTCTTGTATAATGTCCATGTGCAATAATCCCAGAAATCCGCACCTAAAGCCAAATCCGAGCGCAACGGAGCTTTCGGGCTCATATGACAGCGACGCGTCGTTCAGCTGCAATTTTTCAAGAGCGTCGCGCAGGTCGCCGTATTTTGCGCCGTCAGCGGGATAAATTCCGCTGAACACCATGGGGCTTACCTCGCGATAGCCCGGGAGCGCCTCGCTCGCGGGCTTTGCGGCGTTTGTTACGGTATCGCCGACTTTTGTGTCGCCTATGGATTTAATTGACGCGGCGATATAGCCTACCTCTCCCGCTTTAAGACCGTCCGCGGGGACAAGCTCGGTTGCGCCCATATATCCCGTTTCAACAACGGTAAATTCCGCGCCCGAAGCCATCATTCTTATCCTGTCGCCGGGCTTTACCTCGCCCTCTTTAACTCTTACATACACGATAACGCCCTTATAGCTGTCGTAATAGCTGTCAAATATAAGGGCTTTGAGCGGGGAAGTTGTGTTGCCCTTGGGCGCGGGAATTTTCTTTACAATTTCTTCCATTACCGCGCGGATATTTATTCCCATTTTCGCGGAGATCTCGGGAGCGTCCATTGCTTCAATACCGATAACGTCCTCGATTTCGTGCTTTACCTCTTCGGGGTGAGCGGAGGGCAGGTCGATTTTATTCACCACGGGAACAACTTCGAGGTCGTTTTCTACCGCAAGATAGGTATTCGCAAGCGTCTGCGCCTCAATTCCCTGCGAAGCGTCAACGATAAGCACAGCTCCCTCGCACGCCACAAGCGACCGCGAGACTTCGTAGTTGAAGTCAACGTGACCCGGGGTGTCTATAAGATTGAAAATATACTCCTCGCCGTCGTCAGCTTTATATTTTAGCCTTACGGCGCGGGCTTTTATGGTTATTCCGCGCTCGCGCTCGATGTCCATATTATCGAGCAGTTGTTCTTCCATATCGCGCAGAGCGACAGTTTCGGTCTGCTCTAAAATTCTGTCGGCAAGGGTCGACTTTCCGTGGTCGATATGCGCGATTATGCAGAAGTTTCTGATTTTATCAAGGTAATTGTCAGACAATGTTTTTCTCCTTTTATGTATGCTGTCAGTTATCTTCAATATATTCCGTATCGAGGTGCCATTCGAGAAGCTCAAGGTTTTTGAGGAAGTCCGCTTCACTCTCCCACGAGGGCAGGTCGAAGGTCTTGTATTGCTCGTTTTTCAGCAGTTGGCGCACAACGTATAAGTCGTTCTTGCGCTTTGTGGCACTTTCCTTGTATTCACGCAAAGGCGCAAATACGCCGTATTCGCCTTCAAGCCTGTAAATGACAAACTCGCCGAATTGCATGGCGGTAAGCTCGGTTGAGCTTATCAGCGTTTTGACTGTGGTGTTGTCCATGTCGAGCGGCGTTTCGTTGAGGGTAAAAATAGCGATGGGCTCGTCCTTTAGGTGCGTTTTGTCATGCTCCGAGGCAACGTTGTTGTAGTTCTCGCTGTTGAAAACATAATCCCCCGCAAAGACATAGTAGTGGCTGGACGGGTTTTGATAGCACTGCACCACAACAAACTTTTCGTCGCCGTAGGTTTTTTCGTATACAGTGTCCTTCGGGTCGTAAAAAATGCCGATGACAAATTTTATCGCAAACATAAATATTCCCGTAGATACAAGAACAATAAGCATCGGCAGAAGTTTTAAAAAGATTTCCTTAGCTTTTGACATAATATTCCTCAGTCTGTATAAAAAGTTACATTTGGAAAGGTTTCATTCGAGGCATGTCGCTGTTAGAGGTAAGAGGTTAGATGTAAGAGGTAGGAGTTTAAACTTTAACCTTTATTTCGTTCTGTAAGTTACATTCAGCGGCAAACCTTTTGGTTGTTACTGTATACTGTACAGTAACAGCCGAACGGCAATTGCCCGCCCGTGCCTGTTGGCAGTTGACAGTGGACACTGTACAGTATACAGTAACAGCCGAACGGCAATTGCCCGCCCGCGCCTTTTCAACTCTAACCAAACTCACCCGCCCGATTTGCGCGTTTAAGCAAAACAAGGGGGGCGAAGTCACGCTTCCTCTCAAAATCAACCTCAAAAACGGCAGGGCGCGAGTGAGCGTTATTCAGTGAAACAACGTTTGAAAAGAAATAAGATGTCGGAGTTAAATTCTAGCCCCTAGCCTCTTACTCTGAAAACTAAGTAACTTTTCCTCTCGAAAGTTCCCCGAAATTCTTACCTCTTACCTCTAACTTCTAACCTCTAAAAGGGCAGGGGGTTGGCGCGAGTGAGCGTTATTCAGTGAAACAACGTTTGAAAAGAAATAAGATGTCGGAGTTAAATTCTAGCCCCTAGCCTCTTACTCTGAAAACTAAGTAACTTTTCCTCTCGAAAGTTCCCCGAAATTCTTACCTCTAACCTCTAACCTCTTAATTATACCATACATCGGGCGTTTTGAAAAGCGGTTTTTTTAATTTTTTAAGAAAATTCGCAGATACCCCTTGACAAATCGGAAAGTATCTGTTATAATAGCATTTGTCGGTGTAAAGCATTTTTATGATACAGAGGCGCTTATGGAAGAAAATTTTGCGCTGCTGCTGGATATATACGGAGAATTGCTCTCGAAAAACCAGCGCGAGGCGGTAGATCTGAAATATAATTCCGATCTGTCGCTGTCGGAAATCGCCGAGGAAATGGGCGGCATAACCCGTCCCGCCGCAAACGACGCGCGGAAAAAGGGCGAAAAGCGGCTTTTGGAGCTTGAAGAAATTCTCGGAAACGCAAAGCGATTGAAATTAGTTTCGGAGAAAACCGCAAGGGCAAGAGAGCTTTTGGCGTTGATTGACAGTAACCCCGACGGCAGAGAAAAGTTTATCTCGGAGCTTTCACAGATACTTTCCGAAATTGAAAACGCAATGTAAGAAAATTAGGCGAATTGAACGAAACGGTTGAATTGAACAAAATAAATAAACAAATAAAGCTGAAAAAGAGGTGGGCAAAATGGCTTTTGAAGGACTATCACAAAAACTGAATAATGTTTTCGGCAGGCTTAAAAACCACGGAAAGCTCACCGAAAAGGATATAAAGGACGCAATGCGAGAAGTCAGAATGGCGCTTCTTGACGCGGACGTAAGCTTTAAGGTCGCAAAGGATTTCGTAAATAAGGTCAGCGAAAAGGCGCTCGGCGCAAAGGTCATGGAAAGCCTTACGCCCGCCCAGCAGGTCATTGACATTGTCCACGGCGAGCTTATAGAGCTTATGGGAACGTCCACCGCAAAGCTCAATTTTCCGTCAAAGCCGCCGTGCGTTATTATGATGTGCGGACTTCAGGGCGCAGGTAAAACGACGCATTGCGCGAAACTTGCGAAATGGCTCGAAGGACAGAACCGCAGACCGCTTCTGGTTGCGTGCGACGTATACCGTCCCGCGGCTATCGAACAGTTGAAGATAGTAGGCGCAAAGGTCGGCGCGCATGTTTTTGAGGAGGGGCAGGGAAACCCCGTTGAAATTGCCGAACACGGCATTAAATACGCAAAAGACCAAGGCTTCGACACGGTATTGCTCGATACGGCGGGCCGTCTGCATATCGACGAAGCGCTTATGGACGAGCTTAAAAACATAAAGGCGAAAACAACGCCGAATGAAATTCTGCTCGTTGTCGATTCAATGACGGGACAGGACGCGGTGAATGTCGCAGAGAGCTTTAACGAGGCGCTCGACATAACGGGCGTTATTCTGACAAAGCTTGACGGCGACACAAGAGGTGGCGCGGCGCTTACGGTGCTTGCAATAACGGGAAAGCCGATAAAGTTTGCGGGCATAGGCGAAAAGCCCGACGACATAGAGCCTTTCTATCCCGACAGAATGGCTTCGAGAATACTCGGCATGGGCGACGTTTTGACGCTTATTGACAAGGCGAAGGCTTCTCTTGACGAAAAAGAAGCGGCGAAGGCTGTAAAAAAGCTCGAGGAAAACAAGTTCGACTTGAACGACCTTTACGCGCAGTTTGAGCAAATTGAAAAAATGGGCAATATAAAGAGCCTGCTCAATATGATACCCGGTGTTGCGGGAAAGATAAAGGACGAGGACATCGACGAAAAGAAAATGCCTCACACAAAGGCGATAATTACTTCTATGACTAAGCGCGAGCGCGAAAAGCCGTCGATAATCGACGCAAAGAGAAAGCGCAGAATAGCCGCAGGCTCGGGAACTTCCGTAGAAGAAGTAAACCAGCTTTTAAGGCAGTTTGAGCAGATGCAGAAGGTAATGAAGCAAATGGGCTTTACGGGAAAGGGAAAGAAAAAACGCTTCCCGAAATTCCCCATGAACATGAATGGCATGGGCGGTATGGGCGGCTTTACGGGAATGTAAGAAGGACAGCCTATGAAAGACGAAGCGTTTTTTAATGTGATAAAATGACTTGGTGGCTTGGTCCTTTGTTGATCGCGGCGGGAATATTCAATATTTTCGCGGCAGTATTCGACATTAAACGGTATGTCGATTTTTGGAGCTTTCGGCGTGGCAGACCAAAGCCGCAGCTCAAAAACCGCAACGTACTCAGATTTTTTATAGGATCTGCAGGCGGCGCGATGATATTTTTCGGTATTGCGGCGGTTGTCTGTTAAATGCTTTTATTCGGGTAAGCCGAGGAAGACGACATAATTGTTTTGAATAAAACGGAACAAACCGTTTTTATACAAACTTTTAAGAAAGGAGAAAACAAAATGGCAGTAAAGATAAGACTTAGAAGAATGGGCGCAAAGAAAGCTCCGTTCTACCGCGTAGTTGTTGCGGACAGTCGTTATCCCAGAGACGGTCGTTTTATCGAGGAGATAGGATATTACGATCCGACAAAGGAGCCTGTTGTCGTAAACATTGACAAGGAAAAGGCTGAAGAATGGATAAAGAAAGGCGCACAGCCTACCGACACCGTAAAGCGTCTGCTTAAAGGTTAAGCGTAGGACATAGCGCTATGTAAAAACGGAAGGGCAAGGATATGTTAAAAGAGCTTCTTATTACTATCGCGACGGCGCTTGTTGAGGATAAAAGCGCGGTTTCGGTAACAGTCGACGAGCCGAACGCCGAGGGCGTTACGGTCTATCATCTTCATGTCGGCGCGGACGATATGGGCAGAGTTATCGGTAAACAGGGAAGAATAGCAAAGTCCATTCGCACGGTTATGCGCGCTGGAGCAGTCAGAGCCAACGAGAAGATAATGGTGGAAATAGATTGACAACGGCTGTTGATAGATCTTAGCAAGGGGGACCTTTATGGGTTTCCCTTGTCCCGCTTTTTATTTAATAGAGAAATTTTTTCCGCCGTTTTACCCTTTAATTTTCGGTATAATGCGTGTTGACTTTTTTTCTTATTTGTGCTATAATAAGTCTAAGCGCGATAATTTGACAAGATTAAAATTGACAAAATTTGACAATAAACGCCGTCCGAATGTTCGGGATATAATTTGTCCATGAATATCGGGCTATAATTATCATATTCAGACTGTATATAAAGCCCCATCTGCGGCGTCAGCGTCACAGCGTTTTGCGCGTAGCGCATAATGCGAACAGCCACAAAGGCTAGTTGCAGTAACGCTTCAGTGTTGTGCGCCACAGGCGCTCAACACGAGCATACCGGGACTTTCTATACAGTCTGAAGTCGGATTTTTATACAAGCTGATTATCATATTTTGGTTAGTTTACATATAAAGTAAAATTACGGGCTGTCTATAAAGCCCGACATCATAATGACCTATTTATTTTGGAGAGTGATTTCACCTTGAAACGAGTTGGACTTGATATAGGTTCGACAACAGTAAAAGCGGCTGTCATCGACGAGAACAAAAACCTTATCTTCAGCCGCTATCAAAGACATTTTTCCGATATAAGAAAAACGGTTTCGGACATCTTAAACGCTGTCGGAGAAGAACTTAAAGGAGAGCATGCGCTCGTCGCCGTTACGGGGTCGGGCGGTATCTCCGTGTCTAAATGGCTCGGTATACCCTTTGCGCAGGAAGTTGCCGCGGGAACTACCGCCATAAAAGCTCTTATCCCGAAAACAGATGTGGCTATAGAGCTTGGCGGCGAGGACGCTAAAATTACATACTTGACGGGCGGACTCGAGCAGAGAATGAACGGCTCTTGCGCGGGCGGCACGGGCGCGTTTATCGACCAAATGGCGGCGCTTTTAAATACCGACATCGGCGGCTTGAACGAGCTGTCCAAAGAGCATACCACCATCTACCCCATAGCTTCGCGCTGTGGTGTGTTTGCAAAAAGCGATATCCAGCCGCTTTTAAACGAGGGCGCAAAGCGGAGCGACATTGCCGCATCCGTTTTCCAGTCGGTAGTAAACCAGACGATAAGCGGGCTTGCCTGCGGAAAGCCTATCAGAGGAAACGTTGCGTTTCTTGGCGGACCTCTGCACTATCTTTCGGAATTAAGACAGCGCTTTATCGAAACGCTTGACTTAAAGCCCGAAAACATCATATTCCCCGAGAATGCGAATTTGTTTGTAGCAATGGGCTGCGCGCTTTCCGAAGAAGCAGAGGAGTTTTCGATAGACGAACTTTGCGAAAAGGGAAACGCTCTCGGAGAAAACCAGCTCCGCGAGGTCGAGAGGCTCGCGCCGCTGTTTAAAAACGAAGAGGAGCTCAATGAGTTCCGTGAGCGCCACGCAAAAGCCGTTATTCCGACGGCGGAGCTTTCTAAAGCAAAGGGCGCATGCTATCTCGGAATAGACGCAGGCTCGACGACGACAAAGGCTGTTCTTATAGACGAGAACGCTAATATACTTTATTCGCACTATGACAGCAACCACGGCGACCCGCTGAAGTCCGTAATAGGCATCTTAAAGGAATTGTACCCGCTTATCCCGAAGGGCGCGTATATAGCAAAGACCTGCGCGACGGGCTATGGCGAACATCTGATAAAAGCCGCGCTCGGAGCGGATTTCGGCGAAATTGAAACAATGGCGCACTATAAAGCCGCCGAAAGGATACTTCCCGGAGCGGAATTTATCCTCGACATCGGCGGTCAGGATATGAAATGTATGCGCGTTAAAAACGGGGAGATAGAGAGCATTTTGCTGAACGAAGCCTGCTCGTCGGGCTGCGGAAGTTTTATAGAAAACTTTGCGAACGCTTTGGGAATGACAAGCGCGGAGTTCGCCGTTCTCGGACTTTCTGCGGAAAACCCCGTAGACCTCGGCTCGCGCTGTACGGTATTTATGAACTCCCGCGTAAAACAGGCGCAGAAAGAGGGCGCGACTGTTGCGGATATTTCGGCGGGACTTTCATATTCGGTGTGCAAAAACGCGCTCTTTAAAGTAATAAAGCTCCGCGATACCGATTCGATGGGCGACAAGATAATCGTTCAGGGCGGAACGTTTATGAACGACAGCGTTCTTAGGGCGTTTGAACTTATCGTAGGGAAAAACGCCGTACGTCCCGACAAGGCGGGACTTATGGGAGCATACGGCTCGGCGCTTGTTGCGCTGGAGCGCGACGACAAAAAGGGAAGCACCATTGCGCCGCTCGAAAAGCTCGAGGATTTCAAGGTCGAAAAGACCGCCGCGCGCTGCGGAAAATGCTCGAACAATTGCCTGCTGACAATTACAAAATTCCCCGACGGAAAGCGCTATATCAGCAACAACCGCTGTGAGCGCGGTGCGGGAAACGTCTATGCGGGCGAAAAAATGCCTAATCTCTACGACTACAAATATCACCTGCTTTTCGACCGCGAATGCTTGCCCGAGGATAAAGCGCCGAGGGGCGTTATAGGGCTTCCGCGCGTTCTCGGAATGTACGAGAATTATCCTTTCTGGCACAAGCTGTTTACCGAGCTCGGATTTTCCGTAAAGCTCTCGCCAAAATCTTCGAGAGCGATTTATGACAAGGGCATTGAAACAATGCCGAGCGAGAGCGTCTGCTATCCCGCAAAACTTGCTCACGGACATATTCAGTCGCTCATAAACGACGGAGTAAAGCTCATTTTCTACCCGTCCATGCCGTATGAAATGAACAACGAAAACGGCGGCGACAACCACTATAACTGCCCCGTTGTCGCTACATACAGCGAGGTAATTAAAAACTCCGTTCCCGAGCTTCGCGAGGACGTAAAGTTCTTAAATCCGTTTTTGCCCATATTCCACGAAAAGAGAATGGGCGAAAGGCTGTTCGAGGAGTTTTCAAAGAGCCTCCCCGAGTTGAACATAACAAAGCACGAGATAAAAGAAGCCCTCTCAAAGGCATACGCCGAGGACACGGCGTTTAAAGCCGAAATGCGCAGAAAGGGCGAGGAAACTCTCGAATTTCTCAAAACAAACAACAAGCGCGGAATTGTCCTTGCGGGCAGACCGTATCATATAGACCCCGAAATAAACCACGGACTTCCCGAAATGGTTTCGGGATACGGCTTTGCGGTTTTGACAGAGGACAGCGTCGCACATCTCGAAAAAGTCGTAAGACCTATAAGAGTTGTAGACCAGTGGACGTATCATACAAGGCTCTATGCGGCGGCGCACGTTGTCGGGCATAACGACTGCCTCGAACTTGTACAGCTCAATTCATTCGGCTGCGGACTTGACGCGGTGACGACAGACGAGGTGCAGGAGATACTCCACAGTTTCGGAAAGCTGTATACCTGCCTTAAAATCGACGAGGTGAATAACCTCGGCGCGGCAAGGATACGCCTGCGCTCGCTTATCTCCGTAGTTGACGAGCGGCAAAGGCACCAATATAAGCCCGTACGCGGACATATCGGCTATATAAAACAGCCCGAGTTTACCGAGGAAATGCGCAAAAAGCATACTATCCTTTGCCCGCAGATGGCGCCTATTCATTTCGACCTGCTCGAAGCGGCGTTTATACATACGGGATATAATATCGTCATTCTCCGCGACTGCTCAAAGGCGGTAGTTGACGAGGGATTAAAGTATGTAAACAACGACGCATGCTATCCGTCGATACTTATTGTCGGACAGCTTATATACGCCTTGAACAGCGGGAAGTATGACCTTAACAACACTTCCGTTATGATAACCCAGACGGGCGGCGCCTGCAGAGCGACAAACTATGTCGGTATGCTGAAAAAAGCCCTTAAAGACGCAGGCTATGACAATATCCCGCTTATTTCGATAAACGTTGTCGGACTTGAAAAACAGAGCGGTTTCAGAATTACCGCGGGAATGGCAGTAAGAGCCTTTATGAGCATAATCTACGGAGATGTTCTCCAGAGGTGCTTGTATAAGGTCAGACCATATGAAGTCGAAAAAGGCTCGGCGGATAAGCTCTATGAAAAGTGGAGACTGTTTTTAAGAGACGAGCTGAAGTCCGTTTCTCTTAAACGCTTCAACACGAACGTCCGCAATATAGTAAAGGAGTTTTCGGAGTTCCCCGTCAGGGATATCAAAAAGCCCAAGGTCGGACTTGTCGGAGAGATACTCGTAAAATTCCACCCCGTTGCGAACAACAATATAATCGGCTTGCTCGAAAACGAGGGCTGTGAAGTTGTTGTTCCCGATCTTATGGGATTTTTCTACTATATCTGTTCAAACGGCGTTACGAAATACAGGCTTTTATATAATTCAAGGCTCAAAAAGTTCGCCGAAAACGCGGCAATAAAAGCGTTCAGATTTATGGAGACAAGCTACAGAAAAGCCGTTAAAGGCACAAAGTTCGGTTGTCCCGCGGACATCTTCGATATGATGGAATCGGTAAAGCCCATTGTTTCTCCCGGAAACATCGCGGGAGAGGGCTGGTTCTTGTCGGCTGAAATGCTGGAGCTTATACACGAAGGCGTTCCGAATATCGTATGTATGCAGCCTTTTGCCTGCCTGCCAAACCACGTTACGGGAAAGGGCGTTATAGGCGAGCTTCGCAGACAGCACCCCGAGAGCAATATAGTTGCTGTCGATTTCGACCCCGGAGCGTCCGAGGTAAACCAGGTGAACAGAATAAAGCTTATGTTGACGCAGGCATTTGCAAACGAGGGCATAAGCAGAAAATCGGTCGTATCACAAATGACCGTAAACGACAAGTACTCCGAGCTTATCGCAAACAGCAATTAAGCTCTGCAAATATGTGACTATTGCGCTTGACGGAAACGACAGCAAGTGAGGTAGAAATTGAATTATACAGAATTAAAAAAGCATGCTCTTGAAAGCTATTTTTCAAAAGCCAACGATATGCAGAAAACGGCTATTTTCCGTATTATAGGACCGCAGCTCATTATTGCGGGCGCGGGCAGCGGAAAAACGTCCGTTCTTGTAAACAGAATCGCGAACATGACGCGCTTTGGAAACGCCTATCATGACGAAGAGGTGCGCAGGCTGAGCGCGGAGAAAAGGCGCTTTTTGGAGGAATTTCCCGACATGGAAAAAACTCCCGAAAACGCAAAAAAGCTCGCGGAAATAATAGCCGTCGAGCCCGTAGCGCCGTGGAATATCCTCGCCATAACCTTTACGAACAAAGCCGCGGGAGAGCTTCGCGAAAGGCTTATGCAGATGCTCGGAGAGGACGCGGGCAGAATAAACGCCTCGACGTTCCATTCGGCGTGCGTGAGGATATTGCGCAGGGAAATAGAAAAGCTCGGATATCATTCGGGCTTTACTATCTATGACGACGACGATTCAAAGCGGTTGATAAAGAACATTTTAAAAGACCTTAACGTTGACGAAAAGACCTTCCCGCCAAAGTCGGTGAAAAACAGGATCTCTTCCCTTAAAGACAGGCTCATTTCCGCAGAGGACTATGCGGAAGACTATCTCGACGGCACCGATTTTCTCGAAAAGCTCACCGCCAAAATTTACCTGTCATACCAGAAAGCGCTTGTCGGCGCGAATGCCGTTGATTTTGACGATATTATTTTTCTGACGGTAAGGCTGTTTCAGGAATTTCCCGATGTTCTCGAACATTATCGCAACCTGTACAAGTATATAATGGTCGACGAGTATCAAGATACTAACGTTGCGCAGTATAAGCTTGTGTCATTGCTTGCAGGGGAAAACGGAAACCTCTGCGTTGTGGGCGACGACGACCAGTCAATTTACAGTTTCAGAGGCGCGACAATTGAAAATATCTTAAATTTTGAAAAGCAGTACAAGGGCTGTGCAGTCGTAAGACTTGAGCAGAACTACCGCTCGACCGAAACGATATTGAACGCCGCAAACGCCGTTATTTCGCACAATGCCCGCAGGAAAAAGAAAAAGCTCTGGAGCGAGCTTGGCGAGGGAGATAAAATTCACATAGTAAAATATCCGAGCGAGCAGAGCGAGGCAAAGGGAATAGCCGACATAATCGCCGAGGAAGTCGCAAAGGGCGCGAAGTATTCCGACTTTGCGCTTTTATACCGCACAAACGCGCTTTCAAGAAGCGTGGAAACTGCTCTTTCCAGGCAGAAGATACCGTATAAAATGGTCGGCGGTCTGCGCTTTTACGACAGAAAAGAAATAAAGGACATTTTGTCATATCTTGCGCTTTTAAATAATCCCTATGACGCTGTAAGGTTTAGGAGAGTAATAAACGAGCCTAAGCGCGGTATAGGCGACGCAACTATAGAAGAAATAATCCGCGTTTCCGCGGGGCTTGATATTGACCCGATAGAAGTATGCAGAAATGCGGCGCAGTATGAAACGCTCTCGCGAAAGGCAAACTCGCTTAAAGCGGCGGCAAATCTTTTCGACGAGCTTGACGAGCTTGCGGACACGCTCCCGCTCGACGAGCTTATAGACGCAGTCGCGGAGAAAACGGGCTATTCGGCTATGCTTAAAACACAGGGCGACGAGGGAATGGCGAGGCTGGAAAACATCGCCGAGCTCAAATCAAACGCCGTTCAGCTTATGCAGGACGACCCCGCCGCAACGCTCCCCGATTTTCTCGAACAGACGGCGCTTGTCGCGGACATAGACGGATACGACGGCGAAAGCGACCGCGTTTCGCTTATGACAATGCACAGCGCAAAGGGACTTGAATTTCCCGTTGTGTTTATAGTTGCGGCGGAGGACAATGTTTTCCCGTCCATGATGACTTTGAGCGATCCTGCCGAAATGGAAGAAGAACGCAGGCTCGCATATGTCGCGATAACCCGCGCGAAGAAAGAGCTGTACATAACCCACACGGCATACAGAATGTTATACGGGCGCACCTCGGCAAACAAGCTTTCAACGTTTGTAAGGGAGATACCCGAAATATTCGTCGAGGAAAGAGAAGAGGGCGCGGCGTTTATGAGAGCGTCCGCTATCTCAAAGCCCCTTCCGCACAGCTTTTTGAAAGAGCAGTCGGAAAAGCTGAAAAACCCCATGGCACAAGGCTCTTCGGATAATTTCGAGGTCGGCGACAGGGTAAGGCACGTAAAGTTTAAAGACGGCGTTGTAATTAAGATCCAGCAAATGGGAAACGATGCGATGATAACCGTAAACTTCGACGACTACGGTGTGAAGGCGGTAATGAGAAACTTTGCGAAAATGGAGAAGCTGTAATAAAAAAAGAGGTAGGATTTAAGCGAACAACCGTTCGGCTGAAATCTTACCTCTTATCTCTTACCTCTTACTTCTAAAAGGAGCGCTTGGGCGCTCTTTTTTATTTCTCCGTGTGATATTTTTTCAGACAGTCTACAAGGTTGAAAACCGCCTGCTGTTCTTCTTTGGTTAGGTCGGTTATGTCAATGATAACTTTTGTAGAAACGTTTAATATCCCGTCCACCGTTATGCCGAAGATCTTTGACATCTCGACAATGTGCTTTAGTTGAGGAGTAGCAAAGCCGAGCTCCCAAGCGTTTACCGAGCTTCTTGTAACTCCGAGCCGCTTTGCAAGTTCGGATTGAGTAATGCCGAACTGAGTTCTCAGCTCGCCTATTCGCTGACAAAGATTGTAGTTCATAGCTTTTCTCCTTTTTATCCTTTATTGATAATATTCTATCATTATTTGATAATATTTTTGTATACTTTTTGTGATGTAATAAATGACAAAAAAGATGAAAATACTTGACAAATTATAAAATTAGTGCTATAATATGCTTGAAAAGTTCTTAAAGGAACAAAATTCGCCGACAGCAATTCCTCAAACAGCGAAGTTATTTCTTGAAAGAAACGCTGATAACTTCAGACGTTTTCATAATACCCTTCTCTAACAGGCGCACCCAAGCTTCGGCTTGGGTGTGTTCTTTTAATTTGTGCTATAGACTGATAAGAAGCCGAAAGGAACGCGCTTCCACGCTCTACTGCTCATTTATTTTCAAGGTGGTTTCCCGCTCAATACATCTCTTAGGATTGCCGTTTCAAATGCTTGCATTTGAAACGGCAATGCGGGGAAAACTCTTGTTTTCCCCGCACCCTTTAGC
>CANQFZ010000030.1 GCA_947600065.1 uncultured Clostridia bacterium
TTATAGCTATTAACATTATAACTTATTTGAGGTCGTTTGTCTTCTCTTTTTGTAACATATCTATTATATCATAACATGTACAAAAAGCAGATAATTGAATGTTCAATTTGCAAAATGTTACATCACAGTCTGTCGATTATACCCTGAACGTCAATTCCGGGGTGGGTATAGTAAATCTGCAATATCACACGTACAGCGCTCACGGGGAGTTTTAACGAGTCGGCTATGGCATCGGGAGAGTTTCCGCGCTCTGCGCCGCGCATTATCTTTTCTATTATCTTGTCGTTTCCCTTTAACTCCGATAAAATGTCCATAGTATTACCTCTCATATACGTTTGTCTTATTCTAACATAAATACAGAAAAAAATCAAGCATTCGGGCGGGAAAAATTTTACGTTCTTACCACTTGAAATCACGGGCGTTTTGATATATAATATAAAAAGCAAACGCACATCTGCTTTACAAGAGGTTATAACATGGACTTTCAAAAATGTAAAAACAGCTTTCTTTCATTTATCAGGAAAAACTCAACAACAATATTATGCGTCATTTGTTTTCTTTTTGCGAACTACTATCTCATATCAATTCTGTATCCCTTTGACCTACCTATAACAGGTCACGATTTCAGGTATCACTATCTGCGCGTTGAAGCCCTTAAATACAACATTGAAAACAACGAGCTTTTTTCGGGGATAGACTATCTCTATTTCGGCGGCGGAGGCTATGCGGGGTTTGCTTATCCCGATATATTTCTGCTTATTCCCGCATTTTTGAGAGTATGCGGCGTAAGTATCGGGGAGAGCATGGTTGTATTTTTATTTTTGTGCGGCGTATTTTCATATTGCTTTATGTTCATCTTTCTGAGGAACATTTCCGAAAGCCGTATTTGCGGGACAATAGGCGCGGTGGTTTATGTGCTTTCTTCCTATCGCCTCGACAATATCATTACTCGATTTGCTCTGGGAGAAGTGCTTGCATATGTATTCTGGCCGCTTATATTATACGGGCTGTATGACTTTATTTTTGACAAATTCAAAAAGCCTTATGTTTTAGGGATAGGCTTTGCGGGTATGATTCTTAGTCATTCAATTTCTACCGCGCTTGCTCTTATTATTGCCATAATACTTTCACTCGTCTTTATAAAGCGGATAATATCCGACCGCAAAAAACTGCCGAAACTTTTTATAACAGCAGGCTGTGCGGCGCTTGTCACAGCGTTTTATTGGCTTCCGCTTGGCGAGCTCCTTTTGTCGTGCGAGATGTCCGTAAAGAAATCGGCTTATGATACGATCGACAATGCTATACCTTTCGTAAGTTTATTTAAGGACATTATGGACGGCGGTGGCGTTGCGGGAATGAAATTTCCTGTTTTCCTGATGTGTGTTCCGAGAATTTTTATAAACAAGAAATCTCCCGTTTATGAAGCGTACCTGATGGACGAAACCACAAAAAAGCGGAAGAACATTCTGATATTTGCGGACACGTTTCTGATAATGGGAATTATTTTTGCGCTTATGTCAACAACGCTCGTTCCGTGGGAACTGCTTTCTGTCGTTTTCAATTTTATGCAATTTCCGTGGAGATTTTTTGCGCCCGCGTCTATTTTACTTATAATTGCGGGGACAATCTATATTTACTACATTTCCGAATTTTCAAAAGCGCCAAAAAGGGCTATGATACTGACGACGGCGCTGGCTGTTCTTATTGCGTTTATTCATGTAGAAGTGGGAGGAGTAAATCATACGGAAAAGCCTTATTATGACGACCACTATGAAAACGTAGCCGAAACAAAGACTGTCGGAAACGGCGAATGGTTACCGCGTGCGGCGCAGGACGGCGGCAAAGACGCGGTAATTGAAATGGGCGACAGGATAATTCTTGACAACGGAGAGTACATCGACTGCGACAGAAACAACGGTACACTTACATTTACACTTAACGAAAACGCAGACTATGCCGTACTTCCGTACATCTGGTACAAGGGATACGAGGCCATAGATGAAAACGGGCATAAGCTTGAAACAACAATGTCCGAAAACGGACTTTTAGAGGTTAAACTTTCGGGAGTGCAAGGCAACATAACGGTTGAACATCACCCGACTTTAATAAAAACATTATCCTATTTTATATCCCTTCTGACAATTATTCTATTGTGCATAATTCCGATAATTATTCGGCGCAGAAAATCTTCAAAAACATAAGCAACAAAAGTCGCTGTCTGACTTATGCTCGCTGTGCATAATACAAAAATAACAGGGCTGAACTCAAATGTATTCAGCCCTGCTTTTTTTCATAGTATTCTACAACTTAGGAATATTCCCCTTGCGGCAAGAAACGGTTCATAGATAAACCTGCTCGGAAGAAACGGCTTTACAAGCGCTGCGCCGCCGCCCGTCAGTATGCACGAAGCCTGCTCTCCAATCTCTTCTTCAATGCGCTTTACTATACCTTCTATCATTGCCGCCGCTCCATAGACCGCTCCCGAAAGCATACATTCGCGGGTGTTCTTGCCTATAACATTTTCGGGGAAATCAAGGTCTATTTTCGGAAGTTGTGCCGTATGCTCGCAGAGCGAGTTTAACGAGGTCAGTATTCCCGAAGCGATTATCCCGCCGAGAAAGACGCTGTCTTTACCTATTACGTTAATTGTTGTCGCAGTGCCGAGATCTACTGTTATTGCGGGAAGCTGATAATTTAAAGCTACCCACGCGCTGTCGGCTATTCTGTCAAGTCCGAGCTTTTCTGGTTCGGGTATTGCAAAGCTTAGAATACCGCTGTACATTTTCGCGTTTATAACTCTCGGAACTATCTCGTATAACTCGTAAATTGCCTTGCTCAACGGCTCTGTCAATGCGGGAACGACCGACGATATAAGCGCGCAGCTTACTGTCAGACCACTCAAAGCTTTTTTCAAAGGTTCATAAAAATTAAGGTCGGACGGTATTTTATCGCTGAATATAACATTGGTATTGCTGTCAAAACCGACTAAAGCTATGGTCGTGTTTCCGACGTCTATCGTCAGTATCACTCCGTCACCTTCTTTTTTCTATTTCATCAAGAAGCTCTTTTGCGGCATTTGCCTTCGACATGAGCGGAAGTTCTTTAATGCCGTCTGGCGTTATGATGGTAATGACATTTGTATCTACGCCAAATCCCGCGCCCTCTGTTTTCAGGCTGTTTGCGGCTATCATATCGAGCCCTTTTTTAAGGAGCTTTTCGCGTGAGTTTTCAATAAGGTTTTCCGTTTCCATTGAAAACCCGCAGACAAACAGCCCTTCGTGTCGGTTTTCACTGACATGCTTTAAAATGTCCTCAGTGCGTTCAAGCGGCAAATACAGATCGTCGTCATGCTTTTTCATCTTATTGTCCGAAACGTTTTTCGGGCGATAGTCAGCTACTGCCGCGGCTTTTATAAGAATGTCCGTTTCGGGAAGAGTTTCTTCGACTGCTTTTAGCATATCCGCCGCCGAAACGACCTTTTTCACTTTTACGAACATCGGCGGCTCTATCTGCGCCGCGCCGCTTATAAGAGTAACGTCCGCGCCGCGAAGCATTGCCTCGCGCGCGATAGCGTAGCCCATTTTCCCGCTGCTGTGATTTGTGAGAAAGCGCACGGGGTCGAGAGCCTCCTGCGTTGCGCCCGCAGTAACCGTAACTTTTACGCCCGAAAGCGTTTTCTCCCGCGCAATATGGCGCAGAACGTGCTGTACGAGAATATCGGGGGTCGGAAGTTTTCCCTTTCCCAAATCTCCGCAGGCAAGCCGCCCGCTGTCGGGTCCTATTATTTCAAAGCCGTATTTTTTCAGCGTTTCAATATTATCCCGAGTTATCGGGTTTTCGAGCATGGCGGTGTTCATAGAGGGCGCAATAAGCTTTTTGCACCTTGCCGCAAGAACAGTAGTAGTCAGCATATCGTCGGCAATGCCGTGCGCCATTTTTGCGATAACGTCGGCTGTCGCGGGAGCTATAAGAATTATATCCGCAGCCTTTGCGAGAGAGATGTGCGCTACGTCATACTGAAAATCGCGCGCAAAGGTGTCCACCACGCACCTTTTCTTTGTGAGCGTTTCAAACGTCAGCGGAGTTATAAACTCCGTCGCGTTTTTCGTCATTATCACGTCGACTTCCGCACCCGCTTTTACAAGCATACTTACGGTGTCGGCCATTTTATAGGCGGCTATTCCACCGCTTATGCCGACAAGAACGCGCTTTCCTTTGAGGTCTTGTTCCATATTTACTGCTCCATATCTTCAAGAAGCCCGTGCTTTTCATAGTTTGCGATACGAATGAGCTTGTTGTTTTCGTCCACAAATACGACTGTAGGTTTATGAACTGCGGCTTCTTCGGGAGTAAGCTGTGCATACGCCATAATTATTACCTTGTCGCCTACGCTGGCGCAACGCGCAGCCGCGCCGTTAAGACAGATCATTCCGTCTTCCCCCGAAATAACATAAGTTTCAAAGCGCTCGCCGTTGTTTACATTTACGACCTGCACCTTTTCATATTCAAGTATCCCCGCCGCTTTCATAAGCTCTTTGTCAATGGTTATCGAGCCGACGTAATCAAGCTGCGCCTGCTTTACCGTCGCACGATGGATCTTGCCTTTAAGCATTTCAAGCGTCATTTCAGTCCTCCTGTACTCCCACGATAAAGTTGTCTATAAGCCTTGTTTTTCCGATATACACCGCCATTGCTACCAGAACGCCGTTTGTTATTTCATTTACGGGCTGCATAGTAACGCCGTCTACTGCCGAAACATAGTCTATTTTTGCGAGCGGCTCGGCGGTTATTATTGCTCTCATTTCCGAAAGCACCTTTTCGCTGTCGCATACTCCGGTCTTTACAAGCTCCTCGCCGCGGAACACTGCCTTTGACAGCACAAGCGCCGCTTTTCTTTCTTCAACGCTCAGGTAGGTGTTGCGCGAAGATTTTGCCAGTCCGTCGCTTTCGCGCACGATAGGACAGCCGATTATCTCTATCCCGTAGGACATTTCTTTTACCATTCTGCGGATTATCGCAAGCTGTTGAGCGTCTTTCTGACCGAAAAACGCCTTGTCGGGAGTTACGATATTGAACAGCTTTGAAACGACCGTGCAAACTCCGCGAAAGTGGATAGGACGTGTTTTTCCGCAAAGCTGTTTCGGCATTTCGTCAAGTATCTCAACATAGGTCGCGGCGTTCGGCTCGTACATTTCTTCGACCGACGGATAGAAAACCAGGTCGCAGCCGTGTTCTTCGAGCAGTTTGCAGTCATGTTCAAAATCACGCGGGTAACTCTGGAGATCCTCGTTCGGAGAAAATTGAGTAGGGTTTACAAAGTCCGAAACTACTACCTTTCCGCACTCGCTTCTTGCCTTATCTACAAGGCTTGCGTGACCTTCGTGGAGATAGCCCATTGTCGGGACTAAGCCTATGCTCTGCCCTTCGCCGCGCCATTTCTTTACATATTCTCTGACTTCTTTTATTGTCTTTGCAATTATCATTTTTTACTCCTCTCCAATGTCCTTATACTCGTTGTCCAATTCGCTTAGAAATTCGTCCGAACAGTCGCTCTTTGGGTAGGTATGCTCCGCTGACGGGAACTCGCCCGCTTTTACCTCTCTGTCATATTCCGAAACGGCGGCTTTCATCTGCTCGCCGATCTCAGCAAAACGCTTTACGAATTTCGGTGTGAAATCGGACATTCCCATCATATCCTGATATACCAGCACCTGACCGTCACAGCCTGCGCTCGCGCCTATGCCTATGGTTATCATACGCGTTTTCTTTGTGATAAGCGCGGCAAGTTTCGGCGGAACGCACTCTAAGACCACCATAAACGCTCCCGCTTTCTCTACGGCGAGAGCGTCCTCTAAAACGCGTCTTGCGTTTTCTTCGCCCTTGCCCTGGACTTTAAACCCGCCGAAGCTGTTTACAGACTGCGGCGTCATTCCCACATGAGCGCAAACGGGTATACCGCAGGCGGTTATTGCAGAGATCTGCGGGCAGACCGTTCTTCCGCCCTCGAGCTTTACCGCGTTTGCGCCGCACTCTTTCATTATACGTCCTGCGTTTGTTACCGCCTGTTCTACGGAGACTTGATAGCTCATAAACGGCATATCCACGACCACAAACGCGTTTTTACAAGCGCGTCCGACGCTTCTTCCGTAAACGATCATCTCGTCCATTGTAACAGGCAGTGTGTCTTCATAGCCCTGCATTGTCATGCCGAGGCTGTCGCCGACAAGTATCGAATTTATTCCCGCGTCGTCGAAAATGCGTGCGGTCGAATAGTCATAACAGGTCATCTGCGATATTTTTTCGCCGCGTTTTTTCATTTCCGCAAGAGTTGTTACAGTATTTTTCTTCATTTTTGATTACCTCCCATAAGCAGTTTTTCAAGCTCGGAATAATCGGTATCGGGATTTTTCGCGCGGGCTGTTTTTATAAGCCTTTCGGATACCGCGCGGTACATTTCTTTTTCGGCGGCTGTAGGAAAACAATCGAGATGTTTTTTTACGGTCTTTATATCGTTTCGCTCGACAGCTCCCGAAAGCGCTTTTGCAGGACCGTATTTCAGAATGTTCTCCGTATTCTTACGAATTAAAGGCGTAAGCGCCGAAAGCGCGCTTTCTCTTGTAAATCCGCATTCTGTCATAAGCTCGACGCTCTCGTCAATAAGCGCGCACACAAGGTTGCTTGCTATAGCGCAGGCGGCGTGATATCGCGGCTTTGCTTCGGGGCTTATGATCTGTACATTTAAGCCGAGGTTTTCGAGAAAACTTTTCCAGTCTGAAAGATGTTCTTCGCTTCCCTCAATGCAAAAAAATGCACCCGCAAGATCTCCCTTTGAGCTTTCAGCTCCCGAAAAGGGAAATAGCGGATGTACAGAATATCCAAAAGCCTTGCGTCGGCGAATATCGGGAAACGCCTCAGCCGCCGTCATCACTCCACTGCAATGACATATATGCCTGCCCTCAATATCGAAATTTCTTAGCTCGTCATAGGCCGAGCATATTGCCGCGTCGGGAACAGTCAAAAAAACCGCGTCGCTCTCTTTTATCACTTCTTCGGGTCTTTTGAAACATTTCGAACCCGTAAATTCCGCCGCCGCGCGAGCCGAACTTTCGTGCAGGCTGTAATATCCTGTCACACAGCAGCCGCTGTCCGCGAAAAATTTTCCTAAAGAGCTCCCTGCTTTTCCTGCTCCGATAAAACCAATGTTCATCGCATCTCCGCCTTTCCTTTAAATGGCGGCGCGGGATGTTTCCGACTGCGAAACGGGAGTTGGCGATAATATGTCGGTACAGTTTCCGATAAACGGAATACCATCCGCACTGATATCTCAACACTTATATTATATCATACTTACAGACGTTTGTCAATAGGCAGAGCCTTATTTAATTTTGAACCATGATTTGGCTGTGTTATTCATAGTAAACCTCCACAAATAAATCAATAATATTAATCATCAATATCGCTTGTAATATGAACCAAACCATTGCCATTATTATAGTACACAAATCTTTCCCTCGTAAAATTGCTGTTATAGGTAATATCCATAACTTCAAAGTGACTTGTATTTAAACTATTAGCTTTTTCATTACATAAATCAATTGTGGCTTGGTCAGCAAAAAAACAATCAATGTACACTTTTAAAGAATAAAAAATATCTGTCATTTCTTGTAATGCATTTTGAATTTTATTAATATCTGATTGCTCGTTTTCTTTAACTACAATCCATACATTAGTTTTATTTGAATCCTCTTTGTTATTTTTGCTGAATGATTCTGAAAATGTTTTAATAATATCGCCTTCAGAGGAACATATACCGGAATCATAATAAGGATCTAACCCTAGTACATTGACCTCCGCAGCATATTCATTATAATACTTTGCTAAGACATCTTCTATATTACTCTTCATTTGCTTTCTTACAACATTGCGAATATATTCATCATATAGCATTCTGTCATCACTGAAATGATTGGCTTTTATACGAAAAACTATATCTTCATCAGATTTAGGGGAACACTCTCCTACAAGTTCGGTGTAGTGTTCGCCTGAACGCTTGTTAACATAATTAATAATAAATTCCTCTCCATACTTCTCTTTAAGCGCCTCTTGGACATAACTCTTTGTTTCGCCTATCGTCATGCCGTCCCAGTACGAAAACATTGATTTGACAAAATCAGCGCACCCCGAAAGCGTCAAAGATAAAAAGACCGATACTAAAACGACCGAGATAATTTTTTTAACCATAATTTTCCTTTCATATATAACCGCCGTGATTTTATATATGACGGCGAGAAGCCCTGACCCATTCTTTTAGAACTCATCAGCGTAATCTATTTGTGTCAACGTGCCCTTTTTCCCATTAAAATTAAATGCATCACAAGGATAATGTTTATATAAAATTCTATATAAAACCAAATGGTCTGTCGGTTGATTATTTTTGATTTCATCTATACATTTCTGAACAATATCATCTGCTACATAATAGAAATGGATAATAGCATTCGTATAATAAAAATCTGCAACAATTTTTTCAACAATATTATGTATGTTGTTATGAACTAAATTGTTTTTGTCATTCAATGCTATCCAAATATCTGTTGAATTTTTATCGGGCAAAGCTTCTGAAAAATTTTTTATTGTAGCATTCTCAGC
Source organism: uncultured Clostridia bacterium (assembly GCA_947600065.1). GTDB lineage: Bacteria > Bacillota > Clostridia > Oscillospirales > Ruminococcaceae > CAG-115. Next base: position 8,650 of record CANQFZ010000030.1, read on the forward strand.
AATCCTTATTCCTGAGTCGTACTCATCATACAGACCTTCTACATTAACATCTGCCGCATATTTATCAGAGTATTCAGAAATTACTGAATTGATAATCTCCAACATTTCGACCCTGACAATAGACGGAATATATGTATCGCGTATTATATACCCGCCGCCAACCTCAAATGCTTCAATTTCAAAAACAACGTCACTGCTTGATTTTGGACTGCAATCCGCCATCAAGTATGTAAAACCGTCGCCCCCTCTTGTATATGTATTCAGAACAGCAAACTCCTCACCGTACTTTTCTTCAAGCTTGCCTTCAATTAGTTCTTGTGCCTCGCTTTTTGACATTCCTTCCCAGTATTCAAAAAAAGGCTTTATAAAGTCACACCCCGAAAGCGTCAAAGATAAAAAGACCGATACTAAAACGACTGAGATAACTTTTTTTACCATAGATCTTCCTTTCCTTAAATCTTAACAGATCCGACATTCGGCTGATCCTTCCGCAATTTGACTACTGCTTTATTACAAACATATTCCCCCACAAAGCATTATACCGGCAAAAAAACGCAGGATAGCCTATACTCAGATTATACCAGCTTTTGCCTTGTACGTCAACCCCCAAATGCATTTTACCGCGCCGGAGGATATCATCTTATTTCATCTCTTTTGCAAGCATAGTGAGCAATTCAAGCTGTTTCGGAGAAAGCGACTTTAATACTTCGACAGCGTCATCGAGCTTATTCGGACTTGTCACATTTTCATCAAAGAAATCTTTTGGTTCAACTCCGAGAAACTCGCATATATAAAGAAACATCTGCATAGACGGCATAGCTTTCTTGTTTTCGATATTGTTGATGTAGCTTTGACTTTGTCCAAGGCTCAGGCTCATATCTCTTGCGGATATGTTCTTTTGAGTTCTCAGCTTTGCTATCCTGTCCGAAATAAAATCCGCATCTATCATTCCAATCACCACCTACATACAATTATAATATACGCAGATGAAATTTCGCCTATGCATTGTTTCAATTTGTATTGACTTAACAACTATTTTTAGGTATAATTGAAACAGATACCTTTTTTAAATTGATACAGACAAATGAGGAAACAGATAATGATAAAAATATATACTGTAAGTTTTTTCGGACACAGATATATTCAACAAGAAGCAAAAATAGAGAGCCGACTTGACAGATTATTGCATGAGCTGATAACTCAAAAAGAGTATGTTGATTTTCTTATAGGACGGGACGGAGAGTTTGACATAATAGCATCCGCCGCCATAAGGAAAGCGGTCCGCAGCTACGGATACGGAAACACTCACCTCACGCTTGTCCTTCCGTATATGAGAGCCGATTTCCGCAACAATGAAAAAAGCTTTCTTGAATATTATGATGAAGTTGAGATATGCGCAAAATCCGCCGAAGCTCACCCGAAGTCGGCTATCCTTATCCGAAATCAAAGCATGATCGACCGCTCTGACCTTGTGATATGCTGTATAAGTCATAAAAGCGGCGGCGCTTATAGAACAGTTCAGTATGCAAAAAAACAGGGGAAAAGGATATTGAACATAATTGAGGAGAGCTGACAAGGGCTGTCGGAAAAAGGCTATTGAAAGATGTTCACAATTTAAAATTATTGTAACATACTACTTGACAAAAACGGGAAATTATGTTATAATACTAGAAAGCAGACGGCTGTATTAAACGAGGGCAATCGGAGCCCAATGTCTTTATACAGTTCTTCTGCTTTTTATTTGGTTGGTGTTATTCTTAAAAAGGAGAAAACTATGTACAGCGTTTCTTTTACAGGTCATCGACCCGAAAAATTGCCGTATTTCTGCGACGATGATCCTATGCTCGTCGATATGAAAGAAAGACTTAAAACACAAATCGAAAAGCTCATCTCCGAAGGCGCGGGGTACTTCTACAGCGGAATGGCAAGAGGTACGGACATATGGTGTGCGCAAATTGTAATTGAACTTAAAAACAAATATCCCGACATAAAACTTTCCGCAGTAATTCCCTGCAAAACTCAAACGGAAAAATGGGACGAAACAAGCACAGCCGTTTATAACGATATTCTTAGTAAATGTGATAAAACTATCTACATAAGCGACAAATACACAAAGACCTGTATGCTGAAGCGCGACCGCGCGCTTGTGGAGCTGTGCGACGTGCTTGTCGCGGTTTTTGACGGCACAAAGGGCGGTACGAAATATACGGTTGAATATGCTCAAAAAAAGCACAAAAAGGTTATAATAATCCCGCCGATGTAATAATAAAATCACCTTGTTCCGAATATAATGGACAAGGTGATTTTTTTGGACATTCTGTTATTTCTGAACAACAATATCGTCTGGGGCATACCCATGCTCTCGCTTATGGTTTTTACGGGAGCATTTTTCAGCGTCAGGACAAAATTCTTTCAGATAAGAAAATTTCCCGAAGTTTTAAGGTCAACTGTTTTTTCAAAGCGCGAAAACCGCTCGGAAGGACAATCGACGCCCTTTGAAGCAATGTGCCAGGCGCTTGCGGCAACTCTCGGCACGGGAAATATTGCAGGCGTCGGAACGGCCCTTTGTATAGGCGGAGCGGGCGCGGTATTCTGGATGTGGGTATGTTCGGTTTTGGGAATGATGACGGGATTTGCCGAAAACGTACTCGGATTTTTGTACCGCAGAAAAGACAAAAACGGCGAATGGCACGGCGGCGCGATGTACTATATCCGTGACGGACTTTCCAAAAAAAAGCCGATAAGAAAGGCGGCAAAGCCTCTTGCCGTGGTTTACGCATTATTATGCACACTCGCAGGCTTCGGAATGGGAAACGCCGCGCAGATGAACTCTGCTGCTCAATCGCTTAAAATAGGCTTCGGCGTTCCGACTATTATAACGGGCATTGTTCTTTCGATAATTTGCGCTTTCGTTATTTTTGGCGGGAAGAAACGCGTTTGGTCCTTCTGTTCAAAAATAGTGCCTATAATGTCGGGATTTTACATCATAGGCTCGCTGTATATAATTATTGCAAATATAAGAAATCTTCCCGACGCGTTTATGTGCATTATCGAAAACGCTTTCGGGCTTTCGCAGATAGGCGGGGGGATATTCGGCGCGGCTGTAAAAAACGCAATATCGACAGGATTTAAGCGCGGCGCTTTTTCAAACGAGGCGGGGCTTGGAACATCCGTCCTTGCGCACGCTCAAAGCTCTGTCAAAAGCGCAAAAGTCTGCGGAATGTGGAGCATATTTGAGGTGTTTTTCGACACCGTTATTATGTGCTCGCTCACGGCTTTTGTTTTGCTTTCGGGAAAATGCACACTGCCGACTGCGGATATTGCTCTGCGCTCTGTTGACAGTGGAACAAGCTATTTCAGGATAACCGAAAGCGAAAAGCTCATAAACAGCGGAGTTGAGCTGAAAGAAGAACTGCGGTGTGTGAGCGTTTACGGAGAGGAGTTTTACGTTTCCGCTCCAAAAGGCGTTTCATACTCAAATCTTTACGAGATAAACGCAGAGTTTTCAGAACAAAAAGTCGTTTCGGCAAAGATAAGCGCAGTCTCGGGAGCGGGTCTCGCGAACTTTGCGTTTTCTGAAACATTCGGAAAAACCGCCTCGGGAATACTTTCAATACTTACGGTAATGTTCGCGTTTTCTACCGTTATCGGCTGGTCGAGCTTCGGCGGAGAAGCAGTTTCATTTTTATTTGGGAAACACGCGGTAATTCCGTTTCGCGTTTTGTTTACGGCATTTTCGGTCGTAGGCGCAGTAATTGATCTTAGGGTAGCATGGGCAGTCTCGGACCTGCTTAACGGGCTTATGGCGCTGCCTAATCTTATTGCGGTGCTTATTCTATCAAAAGAAGTTATTCGGACTGTAAATGAGCGAGATACTGTTTCAAATCGTCAATAATGGCGTTTGCGTCGCTTGTTCCGAGGTCGTAGACCGCTTGGAGCTTTTCGGGATCTTTTTCTATCCTGCTTATTTCGGGAGTATGCGAGGGGCGTATAACAAACGCTCTGCCGTCCTTTTCCCACTGTCTTAACTTTTCAACGGAGCTGTTATACTGCTCGTGACGGACCTTCATTCTTTCGGCTATCTTCGGATATTTAAGACCGCTTAGTTTTGCCATAGCCTTGTTCATGGGCTTTTTTTGATAGTCCGCCGCACGCGTAAGAATAACGACTATCTTTTCACAGCCCTGCGAGCTTAACCACTCAAAAGGTATGCTGTCGGAAATGCCGCCGTCCAAAAACTTTCTTCCGTTTATTTCAACGGGCTTTGATACAAACGGCATTGAACCCGAAGCCCTAAGCGCGTCCATCTGCTCGAAAACGCTGTTTATTTTCACATATTCGGGCATTCCGCTTTCGATGTCGGTCATTACCGCATAGAAGTCGGTGTCCGAGTGTTTGAATTTTTCATCATCAAACGGATCGAGCTTTCTCGGAACTCTGTCGTAGGCGTATTCCGTACTGAAAAAATTTCCCTCTTTGAAAAGCGGGATAAGCCCCATATAGTTTTTGTCGCTGTTATATTTCTTGTTATAGCGAAGCGCTCTTCCCTTTTGTTCGGACAGCAGATTTACCCCGAAAAGCGCTCCCGCAGAAACGCCGACAATGACGTCGAATTTTATGTTGTTATCCAAAAATGTATCCAGAACGCCTGCGGTGAACATTCCCCGCATCGCTCCGCCCTCTAATACAAGACCTGTTTTCATTTTTCTCCTCACATTAGGAACCGCCGCACTGCTTTGCGGCGGTTTCAGACTGTATATAAAGCCCCATCTACGTCGTCAGCAGCACTGCTTCCTAGTATCTGGGGCTTTCTCTACAGTCTGAAACTTTTCTTTTTAAACTGTCTGTAACTGCCGAAAACTTTCAGCTCTTGTTTTCCTTTTCGACTATGTTCTCTCCGCAGTACATCTGCCTTAACTTCGGCTTTTCTATCTTTCCCGTTGCATTTCTGGGAACTTTTGCGAAGATTATCTTTTTCGGGCGCTTATAGCGCGGCATTCCGAGACAGAACTCATTTATCTCGTCTTCTGTGCAGCTCATTCCCTCTTTAAGCTCAACTATCGCCGCAGCTATTTCTCCAAGTCGTCTGTCTGGAAGTCCTATAACGGCAACGTCCTTTATCTTGTCGAACTTTGCCATAAAGTTTTCTATCTCAACGGGATAGAGATTTTCTCCGCCGCTTATTACCACGTCCTTTTTGCGGTCAACGAGGAAAATAAAACCGTCCTCGTCCATTCTCGCCATATCGCCCGTTCTGAGCCAGCCGTCCTGCAAAACCTCCGCGGTAGCTTCGGGATTGTTATAATAGCACTTCATAACTCCCGGACCTTTTACTGCAAGCTCTCCGACCTCGCCCTGCTCCACATTTTCGCCGTTGTCGCGGATTATCTTTACTTCCCAGCCATAACCTGCTATGCCTATCGCGCCGACCTTATGTATGTTTTCAACTCCGAGATGAACGCACCCGGGACCTATACTTTCGGAAAGTCCGTAGTTCGTATCATACTGGTGGTTGGGGAAATATTTCTTCCACCTCAGTATAAGGCTCTGCGGAACGGGCTGTGCGCCGATATGCATAAGCCGCCATTGTTTCAGGTCATAGTCGGATATTCTAAGCTTTCCGTTGTCGAGCGCTTCGAGAATGTCCAGCGCCCACGGCACGAGCAGCCATACTATCGTGCATTTTTCACGCGACACCGTATCGAATATCGTCTCGGGACTTACTCCCTTTAACAAGACCATTTTTCCGCCGACAAGCAGACTTCCGAACCAGTGCATTTTCGCGCCCGTGTGATAAAGCGGCGGTATGCAGAGGAAAATGTCGTCATGGGTCTGACCGTGGTGGTTCTGCTCGACTTTACAGGAATGCATTAAAGCGCGGTGGTCGTGGAGGATAGCCTTTGGAAAGCCTGTTGTTCCCGATGAAAAATAAATAGCAGCGTCGTCGTCATCTGTTATTTTTATATTCGGAGAAACGCTCGGACAGTTTGCGGCAAGTTTGTCATAATCCTCGGCAAATGACGGGCAGTCGCCGCCGACATAGAACAAAATACGGTTTTTGCTTATTTCCTCGGCAATAGTTTCAACGCGCCCTATAAACTCGGGTCCGAACACAAGCACGTCCGCTTCGGAAAGATCAAGGCAATATTTTATTTCCTCCGAGCTGTACCTGAAATTCATCGGCACTGCGAGCGCACCTGTTTTAAGCACGCCGAAATATATCGGAAGCCACTCGAGGCAGTTCATAAGAAGTATAGCCACTTTATCGCCTTTTCTCACTCCCCTGCTTATAAGCAATTGAGCGAAGCGGTTAGCTTTTTCGTTGAACACTCCCCACGTTATCTCCCTGCGGTATTGGAGCGAGGAAGTCGGCTGGATAAGATCGTAATCTTTCCAGAGCATACGGCGGTTTTCCTTTATCTGTGGGTTTACCTCTACAATGCAAACCTCTTCCCCATACTTTTCGGCGTTTTGTTCAAGTAATTCTGTTATAGGCATGGACGGCTCCTTTTATTTATTATTTGCAAGTATACAGTGTACAGTGTAAAGTAGTCAGCAAATGTATCCGCTTCGCGGATATTATTTAAATTGTTATCAAACCAAAACGTTTTAAAATTTATCCGTAAAGGTAGGCTCGTGTGCCTACTGATTAAAAACAATCTAAATATTGTCCGCGTTAGCGGACACCTTTGCTGTACACTGTCCACTGTACACTGTATACTTGCTTATTATAAACTCACTCTGTGATCTTTTTGTACATCTCGGGTCTTCTATCGCGGAATACCCCCCACGAAAGGCGGAAATCGGATATCTCGTCGAGGTCGTATTCGCTTATAAGAACAGCTTCTTCCTGCTCGGCGCTTGTATTTATTGCGCCCGTTTCATCGGTCATAAAGCTGTGACCGTAGAACGAAAGCTTGCTTTGCTGAAAACCGTTGTCCACATCCGGTGTTATTTCTTCAATCCCGATACGGTTTGCGGCAATTACGGGCACAAGGTTCGCCGCCGCGTGACCCTGCATACAGCGCTGCCAATGCGCGCTGCTGTCGCAGTCAAGTATAGGCTCGCTCCCTATCGCCGTAGGATACATTAACAGCTCCGCGCCCATAAGCGCCATGCACCTCGCCGCTTCGGGAAACCACTGGTCCCAGCAGATGCCGACGCCGATCTTTCCGTATGTCGTATCCCAGACTTTAAAGCCCGTGTTCCCTGGAGTAAAATAAAACTTCTCCTGGTAAAAATGGTCGTCGGGGATATGCGTTTTTCTGTAAACTCCGAGCAGCTTTCCGCTGTCCAGAACGGCTATGCTGTTATATAGTACATTTCCGTCGCGCTCAAAAAAGCTTATGGGCATAACGAGCGAAAGCTCTTTTGTCACTTCTGAAAACCGCTTTACGGCAAGATCGTCTTCTGTCGCACAAGCAAGCTTGTAGCTTTCATAGCGCCTTTCCTGGCAAAAATATTTCGTTTCAAAAAGCTCGGGAAGAAGCACAACATTTGCGCCCATTTCAGCGGCTTTTTTCGTAAGCTCCACGGCCTTTTCAACAGACTGCTCGAGCGTTTCGGGAACGCTCATCTGTATCGCCGCAGCTATAACCTTTCTCATTCCTACCCCCGACACTACAGATATTGTTCAAACAAGACCTTGTCCAGTATACGGAAATACTCCGTGTCCGACTCGTTCCAGGTGATGTCGGAAGAAGTCATCTCATAGCTTATTATAAACGTTTTTCCGCTCTTTGCCTTTACCTCGTGGTGCATTATAGAAAGAACGCCCTGTCTGCACAACGCGTCATAAGCCTTAGATGCCTTCATGTCGAAATAAACGACCTTGCTTATAAGCATAACGCCGTTTTCATAAGTCAGCTCAACGCGCTTGTCATAAAGATAATCTATGGTGTCCTCAATAAGCTCCTTGCTGAGAAGATTGGTTCCCACCTGCATTACCGCCTCGCGGTCGGTCTTGTTGTAAATAATTATCCTGTCTATTGCAAAATAATCTCTAATATCATTCAGTATCTGCTCGAAAGAAAAATCCTCGCCGACAATGATCTTATTCGCAATTCGGCAAATGACCTCGCTCTTTTCCATAGCCCTGCCGCCGAGAATACTTTCATTTCTTACTCCCGATTCGAGCAGTTTTTCAACGGTGCCGTGTTTTGTCGGCTCGTATACAATATAGCGGTTCTTGCCTTTTTTCTTCGCTTTGTACAACAGACAGTCCGCGAGCTTGAACATCGTGTCATAATTCCCGTCGTAATCCTCGGGGAACACCGAAACGCCAATAGAGGTCGTAACGCAAAAGCCATTCAGCGCCTCGTTATAGCTCGCGTATACCATATTCTTTATTCCGCGCAGAACGAACTTCAGGCGCTCTTTGTCCTCGAAATTATCGAACACAAGGAAGAACTCGTCGCCGCCTATTCTTCCCGCTTTGCCGAAGCCTTCGACCTGTTTTTCTATTATCGCCGCGCAGCGCTTTAATACCTCGTCGCCCTTTGCATGACCGAAATTGTCGTTTACAAGTTTGAAGTCGTCGATGTCTATTATCGCCAGCGCCGTAGGCTGGCGCAGGTCGTTTATACGCCTTTTGGCATAGTTCGTGATATTTTCTTTCATAAACAAGCCCGTGAGCTGGTCGCGGTTATTGAGCTCGTGAGAAGAATTTTCTCTCGGGTCTGCCATTCTTCCGACGGTCATTATATGAACGTCGTCCGAGTATACCGCGCTGCCCGTTATGACGAGCTTTTTGGTCTGGTTTTTCTGAACGAACGTACATTCAATACTCCTTACGCCGTTTCTTAGATCGGACAAAAGTTTTGAAGCAGCCTCCGCGCTGTTCTCCGACAGCTTGTCGAGAAGCTCGTTTTTCCAGTTGTCCGCGCTCGTAACTCCGAGAATGTCCTTTCCTATATCATAGCGATAGCTTGTTACCATATCAGTCTTTTTGTCATAAGAAAAATACGTGCAGTCATTTTGAGCTAAAAGCGCGTCGGATTCCTTTTCCTTTATCATAAGCTCGTAATAGCCGTTAAACAGCCTGTTGAGCTCTATCATTCTGACGTTTATAAGGGGCGTGTCCTCTCCTCGGCGAATAAGCTGAGCCGCCATAAGAATATCGCTCCCGTCGGTATTTTCAACGGTAACTACAAATGTCTGCCCGTATGCCTTATCTTTAAAAGCCTTGTCGAGAACAGCTATGGAATTTGCCGTAAACAGCCTGTCGGCGGTTATATAGAGCCTCGGTCCGAGAAAGGCATAAAGCGCGGCGTTCGCCGACACAAAGTCATATCCCGGGACTTTATAAGAAAATTCAAAAATTCTTTCCGATGAATTGTCCATATTTTACCTCTGTTTATCTGTCTGAATAAAAATAGGGATCTGCTGCGTAATGCAATGGATATTTCCACCGCCGAGGAGTATGTCGCGGGCATATACGGGAACTATCTTTCTTGTAGGGAAAAGCTCCGATAAAGTCCGCTTCGCAATCTCGTCGGCTTCGTCGCCGAAAAACGGCATTATGACCGCTTTGTTTGAGATATAAAAGTTTACGTATGACGCCGCCAGTCGTTCTCCGACATTCCTCACGGGTCTGAAATTGCAGGTGTCGAGCCCCTCGCAGTCTTCTTTTGTAACAAGAACAGGCTTCGGAAGATAAAGCTTATGGACTTTTATCCTGCGCCCTTTTGCGTCGGTTTCGTTTTCAAGGATTTCAAGCGCGCTTTTTGAATAGGCATACTGCTCGTCGCTTTCGTCGTCCGTCCAGGCAAGCACGACTTCTCCCGGCTTTACAAATGCGCACATATTGTCGATATGCTCGTTTGTTTCATCGCCACTTATCCCGTTTTTAAGCCATATGACTTTCTCCGCTCCGAGCGCGCCTTTGAGCTTTTCCTCGATTTCCTCTTTGGTCATATCGGGGTTTCTGCCCTTGCTTAGTAAACACGCCTCGGTTGTAATAACAGTACCTTCTCCGTCGGTATGCACCGAGCCGCCCTCGAGGACGAAATCGCCGTAATCGTACATATCAACATCATAAAGGTCGCATAGCTTTCTCGCCATTTTGTCGTCTTTATCCCAAGGAAAATAAAGCCCGTCATAAAGCCCGCCCCAGGCGTTGAAGCTCCAGTTTATGCCGCGTATACCGCCTTTTCCGTTTACGACAAAGGTCGGAGCATAATCTCTCGCCCATGCGTCGTTGTTGCTCATTTCGACGACCCTTATCCTCGGCGAAAGCATAACGCGGGCGTTTTCATACTGCTTTTCGGAAGCGCATACCGTAAGTTTTTCGCTTTCGGCGATTGCCTCGCAGATCTCGCAGAAAGCCTTTCTCGCGGCATATCCCCCATAGCTCCAGCTGTCCGAGCGTTCGGGAAATATCATAATACAGCCGTAATGCTCGGAAAATTCTGCGGGCATATAAAAGCCGTCGCCGCTAGGCACTGAATTTAAAACGTTCATTATCTATATAATTTACCTTTTGAAAAAACTATTACACTTAATCATTTTACATTATAACACATTATTGTGGAAAAGTCAAGTTACAACTTTCAATAGACAATGTACAATTTGTACAATATTTAACATTATAAGCACAGAATATTTTGTAGAAGTTTAATTTATTTTGTTGTTGACAAAGAATATAGGATATGATAAAATGAAGCTGTAGTTGAGTTTACATTTTTTTAACGCAATTCGAAAAGTATGAGCATCACCGCTTTATTATTGTTCTTAGCGATAATTATATGACAAAAAGTTTGATCCTGCCTTTGGGCGGGGTTAATTTTTATACAGACTGTGTAGTCAGGAGTTTTTTATGTTTCCGGGTTTTACTATTGATCTTCCCGATTTTATGCCGATGGACAAGCTTTTTCTAAGCTCATATGCGCTGTGTGCTGTCGTAGGGATATTTACGGCTTGTCCGCTCGCTATACACCATTTTAAACGGCGCACGGGCGACGTCCTTTCGCTCGTCTATGTATTTCTGTTCGGCACCTTTGGAACTTTTGTCGGTATGCACATTCTTTACGGCATAACGAACATTTCATATTGGGGAATAATGTTTGAGGCAAAAAGCTTTATTGATTTTATAAAGCTTTTTGCGGCGATATTCGGAGGCTCTGTCTTTTACGGCGGGCTTATAGGCGGACTTATCGCGGGAGGAGCGTCAGCCAAATTCCAAAAACTTCCGATGAAGGACGTTACGGACTGCTGCGCGCCTGCTATCGCTATCTTCCACGGTTTCGGGAGAATAGGTTGTTTTCTGGGCGGGTGCTGTTATGGAGTAGAATGGGAACACGGCATTACGTTTACAAACTCGCTTGTTGAAAGCGCGAACGGAGTTCCGAGAGTTCCCGTACAACTTATAGAAGCAGGCTTTGAGTTTCTGCTGGGAGCGGTGCTGTGGATAATGCTTTCAAAGAAGAAGCTTTACGGAAGGCTGCTGTGCGTTTATCTTATCTCTTATTCCGTAGAAAGGTTCATTATCGAATTCTGGCGCGGAGACGAATACAGAGGACATCTGTTCGGATTTTCGACCTCGCAGCTTATCAGCATAGGCTTTTTTGTGGGAACGATAGTTTTCCTGATCTTAAAGAATGTGGACAAGAAAAAGCAGAAGCCCGCAACGTGAACGAATATAAAAAACACCGCTTTATTTAAGAGCGGTGTTTATGTTTTTCAGTTAAATGTCATTGAACATTGTAGCTTTCCGAGGCTATTCTGAAGCAATCGTTTATCAGAGATCCTCCAAGCTGACTAAACGAGTCGTCGGAAATAGTCTGTATCTCGTTTTCTTTTGCGACGTTCATGTCTTGTGTCAGCTCGTCAAGAGTATCAAGCGCCTTGAAATATCTGTGTATCGTCGAGGTTTTCTTGCAAAATACCACTATCATCAAAACTGAGATCGCTAAAAGCACCAATCCTAAAATTAAAAGTACAACCCCAATATTAAAGTACTCATATATTGCGAATACGTATACAAACATTGAAATTACAGAAGAAACAAGCAAACCTACAACCTCCAACGCTATAAGCTTTAAAAACGAGAAGCTTTTACTTACAATAAAGCTTGCGATTATTGCTGCTTGCCAAATAATCAACGTGAAGATCGTGTAGATTTCTTTTTCTCCTTGTCCAAACGCAGCAGCTGAAGCTACCACAAACGACAAGCCCAGCGCTATAAGCCAGACGCATACTTTCAACGGATTAAACGGAGCGGGAACTTCTTCCCCGCTGAATTTCGGAAAGTTTTGTTTTATGCTGTTTCTATGGTTAACCATACGATTTAGTGCGTCGGCATGCTCGGAAGATGAGTTTTCATCATAGCGCGCGAACACTGCCTTGAAATCGTCTGTGATAATTTCCGCTTTATCAAGTTTTTGAGAGACCTCATCGAATTTTTCGGCGCTGTTTTCATAGCCGTTTGTTTCGCCGAAAAGACCTTTTGCAACCCTGAGCTGTTTTACGGTCTCAGCACTATCATAGAGCCTGTTCGCTCTGTTGTACATTGTCATTATGCCGTATTTTCTGAGATCACAGCCAAACTGAACGGCGTTTCGGTAGTTCGGAGATTCGGTTATATCGACATACAGCTTTCCGAGATCTTCCTCTCGCGTACAGCGGTATTCTGCAAGCAGCTTTCCGAGATAAGCCCGTCCGTTTTTGGGATCCTGGTCTAATACTCTCTCGCAGAACTTGTCGGCGTTATCAAAATCGCTGCTCGAAAGGAACATAAACGCGCGTTCGAGAAGCGCGGGGATATTCAGCGTAGAAGTAGGCGCAGCGACCGATACAACAGTTTTTTCATTTCCCTTTGGGATTATTTTTCCGATGCCGTGGAGAAGGTCTTGGATAAAGCCTATCTTCCCCATATCCTGCCCCTGTAGATTTTTGAACTCGCGCGGCATATCATAAGCGTCAATATCCGCATAACAAGGGATAAGGATTTTAGAATGGTCGGTCTTCATCATATCAAGAAATCTTGTCCACTCGTTCTTTACCCAGACGGCGTTAAATCTCTCGCGGTGAGTTCCTACTACAAGCATAACCTTTGAGGAAGTGAGCGCCGCGAATATGTAAGGCTCGTATTGCATACCGAGCTTATCTTCGAGCGTTATTCTGGAGAAAAAGACCTTATAGCCCTCGCGCGTCAAAGCGTTGTAAATATCCTGTGCAAGAACGGAATCCTTTGTACGGTCGTTGTTTTCGTCCGTTTCCTTATAACATATAAACACGTCATAAGGCGCTTCGTTTTTTACTATCTCGAGGATATTTTTCTGAAGCCTGTCTATTTCCTTTGCCTCGGCATAGTAGATGTCGCGCGCTTCGGGAGTTGCGTATTCGTTTGCCTGTTCAAAGTTTTCATAATCGAAAATGCTTTCAACGGCGGTGCGGTGACAGGTGGGCACTTTTCTCCCCGTAACGGGATCGTCGACGTATTCTATTCCGTACTTACACAGGCACAGCCCCCAATAAGCCTCGGACTCTTCGGGAAATTCGGTAACGATATTTTCATAAACGCTCGCCGCTTTATCAAAATCACAAGTAGCGCGGAGGTGGTTTGCTCTTGTAAACAGAGCGGTCTTTCTGTCGTCGTCAAACATAGGCACCGTCTGCTTTGTGCCGCAGTAAGGACATTCGCAAATATTACTGCCCTCAATTATGTCGAGCTTGCCCATACACATTTTACATTGAAAAACTGCCATATTGCCTCCCATAATAAATAATCATACAAATGTATTATACCATAATATGTTTTAATTGTCAATAAATAATTTGCTGCGAAATGATATTAGCCAAAATGAGGTTTTTAACTTGTAAGGTCTTGACAAGGTGCACTAAATATAGTACAATATAAGAGTAATGTTTATTGCTATTTAAGTCTTTGACAATGACATTTACAGAATGGAAATGGTGATATTATGAAAATAAAAAAGGTGTTTTGCGCTGTATTGGCGGCGATTTGTTTAGGGGGATGCTCCGTGACCGAGGACAATTCTTCGGACAAAGAAAAAATCGTCGTTACGATGATGTACACTGACGACCTGCCTAATTTAGAAAAGCTGGTGGAATCTACATACAGCAATATAGACCTTCAGATCGAAAGAAATACGCCCGCGACCATTGACGGAGAGATAGAACGCCGTCTCAGAAACGGTCACGGAACCGACATCGTTACTTCTACTCTTGCGACGGGCGATGTACTTAACTATCTTGCAGACCTTAGCGCGGACGAATATATTTCGGCGTATCAGTCGGGAATAATGCATAAGACCTCAATAGACGGAAAAAACCTTTTTATTCCCCTGCCCGCGCAGTATTACGGGTATATTTATAACGCTACGCTCTTGCGCGAAAACGGTCTTTCCGTTCCAACCACGCAGGCAGAACTTCTGCATGTGCTTGAAACTGCTAAAGAAAAGAAAATAGGTACAGACGAAAACGGCGCTGTATTTTCTATGGACGGAACGCCCGCGCTTACGGCGGTGTTTGTGCTTGCAACGCAGATACCCGATTTCTTCGGGCTTTCCGAAGGCATAAAATGGCTGGACGATATGAAAAACGGAAATGCTTCTTTCAAAGATTCACTTGAGGACTGTCTTGATCTGCCGCTCGAAATGGCCGAAAAGAAGTATATGGAGACTACTCAGTTTACATCTGTTTCAAACGCCGCGCCCATACTCAAAAAAATGACAGACGGAAAGCTCCTTATGGCATTTGACAATGTCACAATGCTGGACGATATCCGAAAAGAAAGCAACTATGAATTTGATATGCTCCCCGTATTCAGCGCCGAGGGAAATCCCGCGTGGACAGTTTCAAACCCGACGGCTTTTCTCGGCATAAACAAAGAACTCACCGAAAGCGGAAACGAGGCACATCTCGACGCATGCCGAAAAATACTCGCCCTTATTTCCACGCCCGAGGGTCAGGCTGCCTTTATACAGGACAATGGCGCGGGATATTCATATCTTACGGATTATGATTTAGAGCCGGAAATTGTTCCCGACGGGATAGAGGATTGTATTGAAAACGGATATAACTACAACATTTCTATACCGACTGATTTTATGCGTTATCTCGGAAACCGCTGCAACGCTGTTATTTGCGGGCATAAGAATATAGATGACGCGTTTTCGGATATAGATGATTATATGAATAACGGAAGCGAGCAGCCCGCGACGCTTATAGGCACAATAAATCATGATATGATAGTCGAAAACTATAACGTTCGTCTGAGAGAAACAGAGATAGGAAATCTTATCTCCGACGCGGTAAAAGAAATAACCGAAGTTGATATTGCTGTAGTAAACGGCGGTTCTATAAGAGGAAGCCTTTATAAGGGCGATGTTTACAGCTACGACCTCGATTATGTCTGCCCGTATCCCAACGAAATAGTCGTTCTTGAGGTAAACGCGGACGTGATAAGAAAAATGCTTTCAAACGGTCTTTCCGCTATGATACAAAGCACAAAGATACCGGGAGGAAGATTTCTGAATGTTTCGGGAATTAAATATTCGTTTATCCCTCCTACGGAAAATTCTCCCGCACAGCTCGCAGAAGTCACGCTTCCCGACGGCTCACCGCTCGATGAAAATAAGACCTATACCATAGCCGTAACGGATTATATGGCAGGAAGAAGCGGATATCTCGACAACAACGGCGACGGGTTTACGATGCTCAATGTTTTCAGTGACGACACGCCAAAGGCAGAGAATGTAAAGCTTGTTCGTGAAACAGGTCATACGTTACACAGCATTCTCGAACAATTTATGCGCAGTCACAACAACGAGGAAATAGCTTCGCAGATCGAAGGAAGGATCACATCGGTGAATAGCAATGGGTGAGGATCAGAAAAAAAAGGTATCGCATACGCGGTTTTATATCGTGCTGGTTCTGGCGATAACGATTGTATGCCTGTTGGTGTATTGGCTTATTGTATCAGCCGCAGGGATAACGTCTGATTTCACAAAAAACATGAACACAATGTATTTGCGTGAAATGACAAACCTTACACAGGCAAACTTTAAATCGGGACTTTCGATGAGATACAGCGGACTTAAAGCCGTAGCGGAAAGCGTAACTGCCGAGGACACGGAAAGCCTCGAAACGCTGAAGAGGTTTATTATTGCGGCGGAGAATAACAACGACTTTGAGTTTTTTGCGTTTGTTGACGAAAACGGCTTTTATTACAGCGAGGACGGAAAACGCCCCGCCGCCTCAAAGCTTAGCTTTCTCGCGGATCTGCTTTCGGGAAAGGACAAGCTTGTTTCATACAATGAAACGTTTCTTGACGACAATATGATAGTTCTCGGCACGCAGATAACGCCGATAAAATATGGCGGGACGAACATTATTGCCGTTATCGCGGGTTTTACTGCCGACTCTATCGGACAGCACCTGTTTCTGCGAAGCGAGGACGGACAAACAAACGCCAGCATTGTCAGCAAAGACGGAAGTTTTATAGTTTATAACACCTATTTTTCCGAATTACCGAAAGGCAGCAACGTCATTTCAAAATTCAGGGAATACGCCGAATTTGACAAGGGCTTTTCGCTTGAACAAATGGAAAGCGACTTTAAAAACGGTAATTCGGGAATGGTCGTCTTTAAAGCTGTGGGAATACATATGTGTATGTACTATTCGCCGATAGAGGGTACGGAATGGTATATGCTCATGGAAGTGCCATATGAAGTCGTTGACGAGATGACAGAGGACTTAAGCGGACGGCTCAATACAAACGCTATTGTTATGATGGCTACAGTTATGGTAATAATAGTAGCTATTTTCATCATATATTTTATCAATCTCAAAGCGCACTCAAAGCAGCTCGAGGCTGCCCGCGAATCAGCAGAAACGGCGCAAAAAGCCGCCGAACGGGCGAGCCTCGCAAAAAGCGAATTTCTTAGCCGCATGAGCCACGAGATACGCACGCCCATGAACGGAATTATCGGTATGACCGAAATTGCCCGCAGAAATTCCGATGATCCCGAAAAGGTAGACGACTGTTTGAAAAAAGTATCGCTTTCGTCAAAGCACCTGATGTCGCTTATAAACGACGTGCTGGATATGTCAAAGATAGAGAGCGGAAAGATACAGCTCAAAAACGAGCTTTTCGACCTGAAAGCTTTTCTTGAAAACATTGAGAACATTTACAGCGTTCAGGCGGAAGAAAAGGATCTCGAGTTTAAAATTTCACTGTTCGGGAATATTGACGCGCTTATCGGCGGTGATTCGCTGAGGCTTAATCAGATACTGACAAACCTGCTGTCAAATGCCTTTAAGTTCACCCCGAAAGGCGGAAGGGTAGTTTTAAATGTAAGCGAGCTTAAACACGAGGGGAACACGATACTGCTGCGGTTTGCCGTAAAGGACAACGGCGTAGGAATAAAGAAAGAAAACCTCGAAAAGATATTTGAGGCGTTTGAACAGGAAAATGCCGAAGTTACTCACAAATACGGCGGCACGGGACTGGGGCTTTCTATTGTAAAGAAATTTTCCGAGCTTATGGGCGGCAGCGTAAAGGTAAGAAGCGAATTTGGCAAGGGCTCGGAATTTGAAGTTGAACTGCCGTTTATCGTTACAGATCGGTCGCACACGATAGAATGGAAAACAGAAAGAGACAACTCTGACAGGACTTCCGACAATAAAGTTTACGATTTTAACGGAAAGCATATCCTTCTTGCGGAGGACAACGAGCTGAATCGTGAGATTGCCACGGAGCTTCTCGGAGAAGGCACGGGCGCAATTATAGACGAAGCCGACGACGGACAAAAGGCTGTTTCGCTTTTTGAGGAAAGTGAGATAGGCTATTATGATCTGATACTTATGGACATTCAGATGCCGCGTATGGACGGCTTTGAGGCGACAAGGATAATACGCGCCATGCAGCGCCCCGATGCCGCAACCGTTCCTATCTTTGCCATGACCGCAAACGCCTTTGCAGAGGACGAAGAAAAAAGCATTCAGGCGGGCATGAATGCCCACCTCTCAAAACCGCTGGAAATTTCCGCCGTACTCGCGGCAATGAACGAGATACTTTTTAGAAATAAGAAGTAAGAATCAAAAGTAATATTTTACGCCCCCGAAGGTTTCTTCGGGGGCGTATGCTTTAAGAGTATTGCCTAACTGTTAAGCCTGTTTTTTCTTGCGAAGCATTACCGCAACACCGACTGCCGCTGCTGACAGCACAGTTATAAGGAGCGCGTAATCATTTGCGCCTGTTTCGGGTTGAGGCGTTGTCGTATCGGCATAAACTATCGCATATGTCGAGAATTTATCGGTCGAGAAGGTGATGGTATCGGCACTATCGTCTATATCATCAAGTATTTCGGCGTCTTTCCCGTGCAAACGTACTACAGCAAACTTTCTGCCATCCGCTTTAAGATCTTCGGGAATTTCAACAGTGATACTAACAGCCTTTGTAAGCTGTGTTATATCAAATGGTTTCTCGCCTACATATTTTTTGATGTTTATATTTACATATCTGCCGACCTCGTATGCATCTTCAATTGCCCCCTCAATAATGGTCTTATCATCAGATGTGACGGAATTATCGGCATTTTCAATGGTTATAATGACCTTTATATTCTCACCGTTTTCGCGTGCCGTTTTATCTTCGTCCGTAAGCACAGCGTCTTCAATAGTCTTTATCTCATCTTCTGTAAGCTTGATAGCAGGAGCATTCTCGCCCGATTCGGGTATTACATTAAGATCGCCCATAGTTGCGGGAATGATCTTGCCCTTTTCAATTATCTCACCGCACTCTGTGCATACAAGATCGCCTGTGTAGCCATCGCTTGTAGCAGTAGCAGGCTTATATCCGACAAGCTCGGTCGTGTGGTATCCCTTTGCAGGAATAGCTACGCTTTCCTTTACAGCGTCGCACTTTGAGCAGTGAATAGACTTGCTTCCGTCTGTCGTACAGGTAGGCTCTTTGTCCGTTGTGTAGTGGTCTTCCCAAGTATGACCGTTTGCGGCAAGCCCGCTCGTTTCCGTAATGCCGCAGACATCACAAGTTCTTTCCTGTGTGCCTTCGTCATCACAATCGGGCGATGTAATTGTCTTCCATTCGCCGAACTTATGTCCGAGAGCCTCAATCACCTGCGAGCTGTTCGGTTTTGTAAGTCCGCAAACCGTGCAGTGAATGGACTTGCTGCCCTCTGTCGTGCAGGTAGGCTCAACGTCTACTGTAAGTTCGCTGCTCCACTTGTGGTTTTCAAGGTCTGTGCCTCTTGTTTCGGTATATCCGCAGACAGAGCATTTTCTTTGCTGATTGCTTTCGCCTGTTGCAGTCTTTACTTCTTCCCATTCGCCGAAGCTGTGACCGTTCGCGGGAATGACCTCGCTTCTGTCAACAGCGTCGCACTTTGAGCAGTGAATAGACTTGCTTCCGTCTGTCGTACAGGTAGGCTCTTTGTCCGTTGTGTAGTG
>CANQFZ010000031.1 GCA_947600065.1 uncultured Clostridia bacterium
TTTTCCTCGTTCAGCAGCGGGAGATACTTGTTCTGAAACAGCCTTGTTACTTGAGCGGATTTCGGGTCGCCGCTTATGCACCGAAAACGCCCTGTCAGCGCCAAAATTCCGTGGGTGAACGCGAATACCGAAAACCACACTCCCGAAAGGTCGCCGTAATAGTCCTTTACGGTATACAGCCTGCCCTCGTTCTTATATTCGGTGGTTTCTAATAAAAAGCTCTCGGCAAATGCGCCGTAAAAATCATATTCTTTGTCGAAAGAATCCCAGAATGCTATGTAATGCAAAGAGGTATTGCGGTTGATAAAGGGAAGATAATTTTCCGTATACGGCAAATTCCGCAAATCGAAAAACAGCGCCGTCACAAATTCGTTTATCGTTGTATGCCCGTTTTCAAAAAGCCGTTTTGCACGTTCTAATTCCTCGTCGTTTAGTTCACGCAGGGCTATTTTATTGACCTTTGTGTCGAGATAACATTCGGTAATGCCGTAATCGTCCGTTATTTTCATTTCCGAAAAACTTGTTCTGACCGACCAAAGCATATTTAAAAGATGTTTAAACTCGCTTTTTTTCTCGTCGTCGAAAAGCTTTCCCGAAAGCGGAAAGCCGACCCTGCAAAAGTCCTTGCAGATTTTCTTTTCGTTAAACCTTATGACAAAGGTTTCGCTGAAATCGTCGTTGAAATCTATGCGGAAAAAATTCTCGTCATATTCGCAGAACCAGTTTTTGGTCGCGCCGCGCTTTTTGACGGTCTTCGCCATTTTCTCAAACACTTCGAGCGGCTTTCGTGTGCGTTTAAGCTTTAATTCGTAAAAGATCGTGGTGCTGTCTCTCATTGTTAATTTCCTTTCTGAAAGTTTTATTTCTTTTTAATTATACATTATCTAATAGTCAATGTCAATATTGAAATCAAAATTGATAAATACCCAAGAACTGACAATAATTCCCAAAAATGTATACAATTATCGTAAAAAAATTTTGAAATTTCTTTAAAAAACTATTGACAATCTTATTTAATTGTGGTAAAATATTAAAATGTATCATAATGGAGTTATAGCCTATTCTGTCGGGTGACGGAATGAAAAAAGGGCAGGAGCTCCGTTATATCAGAATAAGGAGGACTAAAAAGCCAATGGTGAACACAAAGCCCTTAAAGTTAGGCAAAACCACACGACAGACCTTCTCTAAGATCAACGAAGTCATTGATATGCCGAATCTTATCGGCATACAGAAGGACTCATACGAGTGGTTCCTGACTGACGGTATAAAGGAAGTGTTTAGGGATGTTTCTCCGATAGTGGACACAAACGGACGCTTTGAGCTGTCGTTTATCGACTATCGGCTCGACGAAAACCCGAAGTACTCTATAGAGGAATGTAAAGAGCGCGACGCAACATATCAGGCGCCTCTGAGAGTTACGGCAAGACTTCTGAACAAAGAGACCAGCGAAATTCTCGACAATGAGATCTATATGGGCGATCTGCCTCTTATGACCGACAGCGGTACGTTTGTTATAAACGGTTCGGAGCGCGTGGTCGTTTCTCAGCTCGTTCGTTCTCCGGGCGTTTATTATGGCTTTGAACACGATAAAAACGGTAAAAAGCTCTTCAAAACCACTGTTATCCCGAACAGAGGCGCTTGGCTCGAGCTTGAAATGGACTCGAACGATATATTCTATGTCCGCATAGATAAAAACAGAAAGTTCCCCTGCACGACGTTTTTGCGCTCGATAGGACTTTCTACCGACAAGGACCTTACGGATAAATTCGGCGAGAGCCCGCTTATAACCGTTTCGATAGAAAACGGCAAGGATTCCACAAAGAACGAAGAAGAAGCGCTTCTCGAGGTATACAGAAAGCTCCGTCCCGGCGAGCCCGCGACTGTAGACAGCGCGCGCACAACTCTCGACAATCTCTTCTTCGACCCCAAGAGATATGACCTGTCGCGTTTCGGCAGATATAAATACAACAAAAAGCTTGCTATCTCCGCGAGAATTGTCGGAAGGAGAGCGGCTGAGGCTGTTATTGCGCCTTTTACGGGAGAGATACTCTGCGAAGAAGGCGAGATAATTACCCGCGAAAAGGCTCTTGAAATAGAAAACGCGGGCGTTCTTTCCGTTACTACAGACAAGCCCGAAGGCGAAGGCACGGTAAAGATAGTCGGAAACGGTATGGTCGATATAAAGAAATATGTCGACATTGACGTTGAAAAGCTAGGCGTAAAGGAACACGTTTCGTTCGGGGTCCTTGTTGAGATACTCGAAGAAGCGGGAGACGACAAGGATAAACTTGCGGAGCTTATCGAAAAGAGGTCAGAGGAGCTTGTCCCGAAGCATATAACCCTCAACGACATTTTCGCTTCCGTAAGCTATTTTATAAACCTCAACGAAGGCATAGGCGACGTAGACGATATCGACCACCTCGGAAACCGCCGTATCCGCTGCGTCGGAGAACTTTTGCAGAACCAGTTCAGGATAGGCTTTACGAGAATGGAGCGCACTATCCGCGAGAGAATGGGACTTCAGGCGAACGATATCGAAAAGGTATCGCCAAGCTCCCTTATAAACGCGCGCCAGGTAATCGCGGCAATGAAAGAGTTTTTCGGTTCTTCGCCGCTGTCGCAGTTTATGGATCAGAACAACCCCCTTGCAGAGCTTACTCACAAGCGCCGTCTGTCCTCTTTGGGTCCCGGCGGACTTTCGAGAGACAGAGCGGGATTTGAGGTGCGCGACGTTCACTATTCTCACTATGGCAGAATGTGCCCGATAGAAACGCCCGAAGGTCCTAATATCGGACTTATATCCTACCTTGCGACTTTTGCAAGAATAAACGTATACGGCTTTATCGAAGCCCCCTACAGAAAAGTTGACAAGGAAACGGGAAAAGTTCTGGACGAGGTCGTTTATATGACCGCGGACGTTGAGGACAACTATGTTGTGGCTCAGGCAAACGAGCCTCTCGACGAGGAAGGACGTTTTGCAAGACCGCGCGTAAATGCGCGCCGCCGCGACGCTATCCTTGAAATAGAGCGCGAAAAGGTCGACTTTATGGACGTTTCGCCGAAGATGGTCGTATCTGTCGCAACGGCGATGATACCGTTTCTTGAAAACGACGACGCAAACCGTGCGCTTATGGGCGCGAACATGCAGAGGCAGGCTGTGCCGCTTATGACGACCGAAAGCGCAATAGTCGGAACAGGTATGGAATATAAGGCTGCCGTAGACTCGGGAGTTGTCGTTTGCGCGAAAGAGGACGGCTATGTAAGCGAAGTTTCGGCAGACAGAGTTGTAATAACCGACGACAACGACGTTGAGCACTGCTACAGGCTTATAAAGTTCAAGCGCTCTAACCAGGGCAACTGCGTAAACCAGCGCCCTGTCGTAAATAAAGGCGAGAGAGTTTCAAAGGGCGACGTTATAGCGGACGGTCCCGCCACAAAGAACGGCGAAATTGCTCTCGGAAAGAACGCGCTCATAGGATTTATGACCTGGGAAGGTTATAACTACGAGGACGCCGTTCTGATAAACGAAAAACTGGTATACAACGACGTTTATACGTCCATACACATAGAAGAATACGAGCTCGAATGCCGCGAGACAAAGCTCGGTCCCGAGGAGATAACGAGAGATATCCCGAACCTTTCGGACGACGCTCTGCGCGATCTTGACGACAGAGGAATAATCCGCATAGGAGCGGAAGTTCATTCGGGAGATATCCTTGTCGGAAAGGTATCGCCCAAGGGTGAAACGGAGCTTACGGCAGAAGAAAAGCTCCTTAGAGCGATCTTCGGCGAAAAGGCAAGAGAAGTTCGCGACAATTCGCTTCGCGTGGCACACGGAGAGAGCGGAATTATCGTAGATGTAAAGGTGTTCAACCGCGAGAACTGCGACGACCTGTCGCCGGGGGTAAACGAAAAAGTCCGCGTTTATATCGCGCAGAAGAGAAAGATCTCCGTCGGCGACAAAATGGCGGGCCGCCACGGAAACAAGGGCGTTGTTTCGCGCATCTTAAAGCAGGAGGATATGCCGTTCCTGCCCGACGGAACTCCGCTCGATATAGTGCTTAACCCGTTGGGCGTTCCTTCGCGTATGAATATAGGACAGGTTCTCGAGGTACACCTCGGATATGTCGCAAAGGCGCTCGGCTGGAAGATAGCTACTCCCGTATTTGACGGAGCGCACGAGCAGGACATCAGAGAGCTTTATGATATAGCAAGAGCAAAGAAAGACGAGCTCGACGGAGAGGATTCTGCGGGACTTGACTTTACAAAGCTCCCGTGGACGGACGACTGCAAGACGCAGCTCACCGACGGCAGAACGGGCGAAAAGTTCGACGGCCCCGTAACCGTAGGATATATGTACTATCTGAAGCTCCACCACCTCGTTGACGATAAGATACACGCGCGTTCGACAGGTCCTTATTCACTGGTAACACAGCAGCCTCTCGGCGGTAAGGCGCAGTTCGGCGGACAGCGTTTCGGAGAAATGGAAGTATGGGCGCTCGAAGCATACGGCGCGGCTTATACTCTCCAGGAAATACTCACCGTAAAGTCCGACGACCTTATGGGACGCCAGAAGACCTATGAGGCTATCGTAAAGGGCGAGCCCGTTCCAAAGCCGGGTATCCCCGAATCATTCAAGGTTATGGTAAGCGAGTTCCAGGGTCTTGCCCTCAACATCAGGATATTTGACGAGGACGGCGTAGAAGTCAACCTCATGGAAAATGATGACGACGACGACACAGGATATACAGGACGCGCATTCGAGCCGGACTATCGCTCGGACGAAGATGATTTCAACGCCGCAGGCTATGAGATATCCGACGCCGAAGACGCGGGAGTGACGTTCGACGATGATGATGAGGAATATGACGACGAGGACGAGGATTTCGACGACGGACTCGATGATGAAGAGGATTTTGAAGACGAGGACGACGAAGACGATGATGATGACGACGATGATGAGGATTCGGACTAAGACAAGCGACAGTCTGAAATAATTCGCTTTAACGCTTAAAACTATAGATGGTCATGCGGCAGGAGCTGCCGCATACCGTTCCAAATTCAGAGAGGTAAAAGAATGGGATTTAGTGTTTTCGAGTCAATGAAGATCGGACTTGCTTCTCCGGAGCAGATCATAAGCTGGTCACACGGCGAGGTTCTGCGTGCAGAAACTATAAATTTTCGCAGCCAGAAGCCCGAAAAATTCGGACTTTTCTGCGAGAGAATATTTGGTCCGCAGAAGGACTGGGAGTGTAACTGCGGAAAGTATAAGAGAATAAGATTTAAAGGCAAGATCTGCGAAAAATGCGGAGTTGAAGTAACCCGCAGCAAGGTTCGTCGCGAGAGAATGGGACACATAAAGCTTGCGGCTCCCGTTTCGCATATCTGGTATTATAAGGGTACACCCTCGCGTATAGGTCAGGTTCTTGACTTAACGCCGAAGAAGCTCGAAGAGGTTTTGTACTTCACAAAGTATATCGTAATTGATCCGGGAGAAAAAACGGGTCTTGCGAAAAAACAGCTTCTTACAGAGAGCGAGTACAGCCAGTATGCTTCGAAATTCGCGGGAATTGATACGTTCCGCGCGGGAATGGGCGCGGAGGCTATAAAAGAACTCTTAAAGGAAATAGACCTCGACAAGCTCGCAGAAGAACTGAAGGCGGAGCTTGAGGAAACCTCTGCCGGGCAGAAGCAGGTAAAGCTGCTCAGAAGGCTCGACGTTATAGAAGCGTTCCGTTCCAGCGGAAATCGCCCCGAATGGATGATACTTGACGTTATCCCCGTTATACCGCCCGATATACGCCCCATGGTACAGCTTGACGGCGGACGCTATGCGACGTCGGACCTTAACGAGCTTTACAGAAAGGTCGTTCTCAGAAACAACCGCCTTAAAGACCTGCTCGAAAAGAAAGCGCCCGACCTTATAGTAAGAAACGAAAAGCGTATGCTTCAAGAAGCGGTCGACGCGCTTATAGACAACGGCAGACACGGAAGAGCCTATACGGGCTCGAACAACCGTCCTCTTAAATCGCTTTCCGATATGCTCAAAGGAAAGCAGGGACGTTTCCGTCAGAACCTGCTAGGAAAACGTGTCGACTATTCGGGACGTTCGGTTATTGTCGTTGGTCCGGAGCTTAAAATGGATCAATGCGGACTTCCGAAGGAAATGGCTCTCGAATTGTTCAAGCCGTTTGTACTCAACGACCTTGTAAAGAACGGCGTTTCCAACAATATAAAGCAGGCAAAGAAACTTGTAGAGCGCTCTGACGATAAGGTGTGGGATTCGCTCGAAAATGTCATTCAGAACCACCCCGTATTGTTAAACCGTGCGCCTACGCTCCACAGACTCGGTATACAGGCGTTTCAGCCTATCCTTGTAGAAGGACGCGCGATAAAGCTCCACCCGCTCTGCTGTACGGCATTCAACGCCGACTTCGACGGCGACCAGATGGCGGTTCATCTTCCGCTTTCGGACGAAGCACAGGACGAAGCAAGAAACCTTATGCTTGCGGCAAGAAACCTGCTGAAGCCCTCTGACGGAAAGCCTGTTACTGTTCCTACGCAGGATATGGTACTTGGTTCTTACTATCTGACGATAGACAAAGACGGCGAAAAGGGAGAGGGAAAGATCTTCCGCGACGCCGCCGAAGCTATAATGGCATATCAGGACGGGGTAATCTCAATTCACGCGGCGATAAAAGTACGTGTTCAGAAAGACCTCGGCGACAAGGTCATTACAAGAATAGTTCCTACGACTGCGGGAAGGATCATCTTCAACGAGCATATTCCTCAAGACTTGGGATACGTTGACAGAACCGACCCCGACCATATGCTCGATTATGAGATAGGCTTTAAGGTAACGAAAAAAGAACTCGGACAGATAATCGACCGCTGCCTTAAAATTCACGGTACGGCTACAACAGCGCAGGTACTCGATAAGATAAAGGCAATGGGCTATAAGTATTCTACGCGTTCGGGAATTACCGTTGCGGTATGCGACGCGGAAATTCCTCCGCAGAAAGCGGATATCCTCGCAAAGGCCGACGCGGAGATCGACGTAATAAACAAACAGTTCCGCCGCGGCTTTATCTCAAACCAAGAGCGCAAAGAGAGCTTTATAAAGACATGGGACAAGGCTACGGACGAGGTTTCCGCGGCACTTACAGCAAACCTCGGAAGATACAACAACATCTTTATGATGGCCGATTCGGGAGCGCGTGGTTCTACAGCTCAGATAAGACAGCTCGCAGGAATGCGCGGACTTATCGCGAACACTTCGGGCGCTACCATTGAAATGCCGATAAAGGCAAACTACCGTGAGGGACTTAACGTTCTCGAATACTTCATTTCTTCAAGAGGCGCTCGTAAAGGACTTGCGGATACCGCGCTGAGAACGGCTGACTCGGGTTATCTGACGCGCCGTCTGGTCGATGTTTCACAGGAAG
This sequence comes from uncultured Clostridia bacterium, assembly GCA_947600065.1. Lineage (GTDB taxonomy): Bacteria > Bacillota > Clostridia > Oscillospirales > Ruminococcaceae > CAG-115. The sequence goes on from CANQFZ010000031.1 coordinate 7,446, forward strand.
TTATCATTCGCGGCGACGACTGCGGCACGAAAAACGGCATAGAAGTATATGAGATCCGCGAGGGCAACGAGCTTGTCGAAAAGCTCGCAGAGCGTCTTGTAGGACGTTATCTCGCAAAGGATTTCACCGCGCCCGACGGTTCGTTTACAATATCAAAGGATAAACTGCTCAACGATAAAGACGCGGCAAAGATCGTAAAAACGGGCGTTGAGAGAGTAGAAGTTCGCTCGGTTCTGACCTGCGAAATGAAGAACGGCGTTTGCGCAAAGTGCTATGGCGCGTCGCTTGCAAACGGTCAGCTTATAAACAGGGGCGAGGCTGTCGGAGTTATCGCGGCACAGTCTATAGGCGAGCCCGGTACACAGCTTACAATGAGAACGTTCCATACGGGCGGTATCGCTTCTGCGGAGGATATCACGCAGGGTCTTCCGCGCGTAGAGGAGCTTTTCGAGAGCCGTCACCCGAAGAACGCTGCTATTATAACCAGAATTTCGGGAACGGTACGCTTTGAGGAGATAAAGAAGACCCGCCACGCTATCATTACCGCAGAGGACGGAACGGAAGAAGCATATCCCGTTACGTTTGGTTATCGTCCGAAAGTTGCCGACGGAGACCATGTAGAGGCGGGAGACGCGCTGACAGAAGGTTCGATAAATCCTCCCGATATCCTCGCGGTAAAGGGCGAAAAGGAAGTTCAGAACTATATCATAAGCGAAGTTCAGAAAGTCTACCGCTTGCAGGGCGTTGACATCAACGACAAGCACATCGAGGTTATCGTTCGCCAGATGATGAGAAAGGTTCGCATTGTAGATCCGGGAAGCACCTATCTGCTCGCAGGCTCCGTAATAGGAAAGAACGAGTTCGCTCAGCTCTGCGACGAACTTCAAAAGCGCATCGACAGCGGCGAGGACCTCGCCATTCCGACAAGCGAGCCCGTACTTCTCGGTATCACAAAGGCTTCTCTTGCAACGGACAGCTTTATGGCTGCCGCGGCGTTCCAGGAAACAACGAGAGTTCTTACAGAAGCCGCTATACGCGGAAAGGTAGACCCGCTGAACGGCTTGAAGGAAAACATCATGATAGGAAAGCTCATTCCTGCGGGAACGGGACTTATCGCGGCGGAAAAAGCCGCACGCGAGGCGGAAGCCGCAAAAAAGTCTGAGGACGCATAATTGTACGGAGTAATCCAAAAACAAGCCCGAACGGAGATTGTTGCCGTTCGGGTTTTTGTTTATTTGATTATGTTCATTATTTGTGTTGTGCAAAATGCCTAAAACAGAAATGACATAGAGCAAATTGCTTTATAAAACAACAAAAAATAAAGAAAGCCCTTGACAAAAACGTTTTTTTGGTATATAATTTATAAATGTGTTGGTATATATTTCTGCTTTGGAAGAATACTAATACAGAATGTTATAAAAGAAATGAGGTGAAATAATGCCTACGTTTAACCAGCTTGTCCGCAAGGGACGCGAGGTATCCGTAAAGAAATCAAAAGCTCCCGCCCTCCAGAAAGGTATGAACACTCTGAAGAAAGTTCAGACAGACCAGCACAGCCCCCAGAAGCGCGGCGTCTGCACCGCTGTCAGAACACAGACCCCCAAAAAGCCGAACTCGGCTATGAGAAAGGTCGCCAGAGTAAAGATCTCTAACGGTTACGAAGTTACGGCGTATATTCCAGGAATAGGACACAAACTGCAAGAACACTCCGTTGTTCTTATCAGAGGCGGACGTGTAAAGGATCTCCCCGGTGTGCGTTATCATATCGTAAGAGGTACGCTCGACGCACAGGGTGTGGACAAGAGAATGCAGGGACGCTCCAAATACGGAGCAAAGCGTCCTAAGGCAGGAAAGAAAGCGTAACTTAGGTCAACCAAGAAACTGAAGGCTGACATAAAAAGGCATTATTTCATGTGATGATAAAAGCCTTTTTTGGACAGCGGAAGTGATTGGATCGCTTTCGAGTACCGATGATTTCAAAATTTTATGAAGGAGGGAAGTAAAGTGCCAAGAAGAGGTAATGTCCCGAAGCGTGAGGTTCTTCCGGATCCGCTTTACGGTTCGGAGTTGGTGACAAGACTCATCAACAACATCATGCTCGACGGAAAGAAGGGCGTAGCCCAGAAGATCGTATACGGAGCGTTTGAGATCGTTGCCGAAAAGACGGGAAAAGACCCGCTCGAGGCTTTCGAGGAGGCAATGGAAAACGTTATGCCCCAGCTCGAAGTTAAGGCAAGACGTGTCGGCGGCGCAACATATCAGGTTCCTATGGAAGTTCGCCCCGAGAGAAGAAGAACTCTCGGACTTCGCTGGATAACGGCATACAGCCGCCAGCGCAGTGAAAAGACAATGAAAGAGCGCCTCGCAAACGAGATATGCGACGCCATAAACAGTCAGGGCGGCGCGTTCAAAAAGCGCGAGGATACTCACAAGATGGCAGAAGCAAACAAGGCTTTTGCACATTTCAAGTGGTAATACAGTAAAATATCGTTATTGCGGAGGGAAAAATGAAAAGAGACGTAACTCTTGAAATGACCCGTAATATTGGTATCATGGCTCATATCGACGCAGGAAAAACCACCACGACAGAGCGTATCCTGTTTTATACAGGCGTAAACTATAAAATGGGTGAAACGCACGAAGGTGCGTCTACAATGGACTGGATGGAGCAGGAGAAGGAGAGAGGTATAACCATAACCTCTGCTGCTACGACTGCGTTCTGGAGAGAACATCGTATCAATATTATAGATACTCCCGGACACGTTGACTTTACGGTCGAAGTACAGCGTTCGCTGAGAGTGCTTGACGGTTCCGTTACTGTATTCTGCGCAAAAGGCGGCGTTGAGCCGCAGTCTGAAACAGTATGGCGTCAGGCTGATAACTATCACGTTCCCAGAATGGCTTATGTAAATAAGATGGACATTATGGGCGCGAATTTTTACAACGTAGTTGATATGATGCACGACAGATTGAAGTGCAATGCCGTTCCGATACAGCTCCCTATCGGCGCTGAAGCGGATTTCAAGGGCATAATCGACCTCGTTGAAATGAATGCCGATATCTATTATGATGACCTCGGAAAGGATATGCGCGTAGAAGAGATCCCCGAGGACATGAAAGAAAAGGCTGAAGAGTACAGAGCAAATCTTCTCGAAAAGGTCGCAGAGCTTGACGACGACCTTATGGAGAGATACCTCGAAAACGAGGGCGCTGACTTTACGGCCGACGAAATCAGAGCGGCAATAAGAAAAGGCACTATCGCAAACAAGTTTGTTCCGGTTACCTGCGGAACATCTTACAGAAACAAGGGCGTTCAGAAGCTCCTTGACGCGATAGTAGACTATATGCCTTCTCCTCTCGATATCCCGTCGATAAAGGGCATAAACCCCGAAACGGGCGAGGAAGAAGAGCGTCACGCAGGCGACGACCAGCCGTTTTCGGCTCTTGCGTTTAAGATAGCTACAGACCCGTTTGTCGGAAAGCTCTGCTTCTTTAGAGTTTATTCGGGCTATGTTGACGCAGGTACGATAGTTCTCAACTCCACAAAGGACAAGAACGAGCGTATGGGTCGTATCCTTCAGATGCATTCAAACCACAGACAGGATATCGACGCTTGTCCGTGCGGCGATATCGCGGCAGTTGTCGGCACCAAGTACACGACAACGGGCGATACGCTCTGCGACGAGAACCACCCGATAATCCTCGAAAGCATGGAGTTCCCCGAGCCTGTTATAGATCTCGCTATCGAGCCTAAGACAAAAGCAGGCCAGGAGAAAATGGCAATTGCGCTTGCAAAGCTTGCAGAAGAAGACCCGACCTTTAAGACCTGGACAAATCCCGAAACAGGTCAGACCATTATCGCGGGTATGGGCGAGCTTCACCTTGAAATTATCGTAGACAGACTGCTCCGCGAGTTTAAGGTAGAAGCAAATGTAGGCGCTCCGCAGGTTGCATATAAGGAAACAATTACAGGCAACGCCGACGTTGATATGAAGTATAAGCGTCAGTCGGGCGGCTCGGGTCAGTACGGTCACGTTAAGATCCGCGTTGAGCCGAACGAGAGCGGCAAGGGCTATGAGTTTATAAACAACGTTGTCGGCGGCGCTATCCCGAAGGAGTTTATCCCTGCCGTAGACGCAGGTATCCAGGGCGCGCTCAATGCGGGCGTTCTCGCGGGTTATCCCGTTGTTGACCTGAAGGTCGAGCTTTACGACGGTTCTTATCATGAGGTAGACTCGTCGGAAATGGCATTTAAGATCGCAGGTTCAATGGCAATAAAGGAAGCTCTGAAACAGGCACATTCGATAATCCTCGAGCCTATCATGAAGGTCGTAGTCGTTGTTCCCGACGATTATATCGGAAACGTTATCGGCGACCTCAACTCACGCAGAGGTATGATACAGGATCAGGAAACCAGAACAGGCAACGTTCAGGTAACGGCGCTCGTTCCACTTTCGGAAATGTTCGGCTATTCAAACGACTTGCGCTCTAAGACACAGGGCCGCGGAAACTACGTTATGGAGCCGCACAGCTATATCGAAGTTCCCAAGTCTATCGCAGAGGGCATTATGTCCAAGCGCAAACAGGGCGACTGAGTAAAAAATTTGCCGTAATGAGAAAAACTACTTGATTTTCGGCAGAAAATATAGTAAAATAGTATTACAAGATTATGAGCAGAAAGCTCATTCAGTTAAAAGGAGGAAATACCAATGGCTAAGGAAAAATATGATTCCAGCTTACCCCACGTAAACATCGGTACTATCGGTCACGTTGACCACGGAAAGACCACTCTTACCGCAGCTATCACCAAGTACCTCGCATTCAAGGGTCAGGCTCAGTTTGAGGCTTATGATATGATCGATAAGGCTCCCGAGGAAAGAGAGCGCGGAATTACGATCAATACCGCTCACGTTGAGTATGAGACCGACAAGCGTCACTATGCACACGTTGACTGCCCCGGACACGCTGACTATATCAAGAACATGATAACAGGTGCAGCTCAGATGGACGGCGCTATCCTCGTTGTTGCAGGTACAGACGGCGCTATGGCTCAGACCAAGGAGCACATCCTTCTCGCTCGCCAGGTTGGCGTTCCCGCTATAGTTGTATTCATCAACAAGTGCGACGACGTCGACGGCGTTGAGTATGACGCTGCTACAGGCGATTACAACGACAACGACGGAATGTTGGAGCTCGTTACTGAGGACCTTAAGGATATCCTTGCAAGCAACGGCTTTGAAGATGTTCAGTTTGTTTGCGGTTCTGCAAAGAAGGCTCTCGACAGCACTTCTACAGACCCCAACGCTCCCGAGTATGCTTGCATAAAGAAGCTCATGGACGTTGTAGACGAGTATATTCCTACTCCCGAGCGTGATGACGCTAAGCCTTTCCTTATGCCTGTTGAGGACACTATGACCATTTCGGGTCGTGGTACTGTTGCAACGGGACGTGTTGAGAGAGGTGCTGCTGTTGTAGGTGATACCGTTGAGATCACAGGTCTTACTACCGAGCCCAAGAGCACGGTTATCACAGGTCTTGAAATGTTCCACAAGAGCCTCGACAAGGCTGTTGCAGGCTACAACATCGGCGCTCTGCTCCGTGGTATTACACGTGAGGAGATCGAGCGCGGACAGGTTCTCTGCAAGCCCGGTTCAATTCACCCGCACACCAAGTTCAGCGGTCAGGTTTACGTTCTTAAGAAGGAAGAGGGCGGCCGTCATACACCGTTCGTTTCCAACTATCGTCCGCAGTTCTTCTTCAGAACCACAGACGTTACAGGCGTAATCACACTTCCTGCTGACAAGGAAATGTGCATGCCCGGAGATAACGTTGTAATGGACGTTGAGCTTATCACACCTATCGCAATCGAAGAAGGACTTCGTTTCGCTATTCGTGAGGGCGGTCACACTGTTGGTTCGGGCGTTGTTACCAAGATCAACGAGTGATAAAAGCTGAAATCAGCTAATAGCTAAAAAGCAATAAGGGGAACCAAACGGTTCCCCTTATTTTGTATAAAACCTATTCGTGGTTCTTTTCAAACAATATTTCCCCGTCTAGAGGTAAGAAGTAAGAGGTAAGAGGTAAGAATTTCAGGGAGCTTTTGAGAATAAAAGCATTTTGAATATTAAAAGAAGAAGCTGGAAGCTAGAATTTGTTTCAAACGGAAAACAACTTTTCCTTTCAAACTCTAGCCTCTAGCTTCTTTCTTTAAACTTCAAATAACTTAATCTTTAAAACAACCTTTGATATCTTACCTCTTACCTCTTACTTCTTACCTCTAGAAGGGAAAACTCTTGTTTTCCCCGCACCCTTTAGCGCTAAGAAAGCGTTATTGAGGGAAAACTTTTTTGAAAAAAAGTTTTCCCTCAAGCTCCTTTTCAAAAAACTTTCGTGCGCCGCCCGTTAGGTTGTTTGAAAATTTAAAGCGCTTCTCCGCTCGGAACATCTTCTTGCCTCTTGCTTCTAGCGTCTAGCCTCTAGATGGGTTTTCCCCCTTGCGCTCTTTCCTGCACATTTTGTACAAAAAAACGCGGTGAAATTTGGCTAAAAAGTTAATTTACAAATCGCTGAATTTTACTTAAAATATAATTACATACTACTTAAATATTATTTAGTGCAAATTCCCCGAAAGGAAACCGCCATGATAAAAAAGAACGTTACAATGAGCGATATTGCAAATGCAATGAACATAAGCACGGTGTCCGTGTCCAAAGCGCTCGGAAACCGAGAGGGCGTAAGCGATGAGCTTCGCGAAAAAATAAAGCGCAAGGCGCATGAAATGGGTTACAGCCTAAGCACGGGCTCGCGTTCTCCGAAGGACGGCTTTACCCACAACATCGCCATAATCGCGCCGAAAAACTTTATAAACGAGCCCTCGGCATTCTACTGGACTATTTATAAGCACATCGTCGAGCTTTTGCAGCAGGAAAACTATTACGGTATGCTGGAAGTAGTAAACGACAGCCCCGACCTTCCGAGGGAAATGCCCAACTCTATTTCCGACAAAAAAGCGGACGGCCTTATTCTGCTCGGACAGTTTTCCGAAAGCTATATTGACAGACTGCTGCAGTTTTATGTTCCGATAGTTTTTATTGAATACTACGGCAACCGCGAAAACACGGAGATAGTGCTTTCAGACAGCTTTTTCGGCAGCTATCAGATTACTTCTTATGTCATTTCAAACGGTCATAAAAAGTTAGGCTTTTTGGGGAGCGCAGAAGGTTCGCCTTTTGTTCGCGACAGATTTCTCGGATTTTACAAGGCTCTCCTTGAAAAAAATATCCCGCTCCGCGACGAGTGGATAATACGCGACAGAAACAGCTCGGGCGAGCTTTATAAAACATTTACTCTGCCCGACGAGCTTCCCTCGGCGTTTGTATGTTCATGCGACGAGAGCGCTTTCAACCTTATAAACCAGCTCCGCGCGGAGAACTGCGTTGTGCCCAGGGATATTTCAATTACGGGTTATGATAATCAGATCTATTCGTCAATGACAACTCCTCACCTAACGACCGTTGATATAAACTGCGTGAAAATGGCAAAAGAAGCAGTTGATATAATTCTTAAAAAGATACACGACAAGAATTACTTTCGCGGAAGAACTCTCATAACAGGGAAACTTGTTATCCGCGACAGCGTTAAAAATCTATACGAATAATTCGGCTAATTAAATAAATTTCAAAAAAAAGCTAAAAAAGTACTTTACAAAAGCCGATTTATGTGCTATAATAACTTTGTTATGCGTGGGAAAGGCTCGCGCAGCAGTTCCGTTTTCACGGATCGCGGAAAATGCTCATTATGAGAAAACACCGATTCCCCTTGCTGTGATCTCGGAAATAATTTTAAAGAGGTGTAAATTATGCTCAGAAAAGAAGAAAAAACCGCAGTTATCGAAGCAAACAGACTGCACGAAAACGACACGGGTTCGCCCGAGGTTCAGATCGCTATCCTTACAAAGAGGATCGACGAACTTACAGAACACATCAAGGTCCACAAAAAGGACCACCACTCTACCAGAGGTCTTCTGAAAATGGTAGGTCACAGAAGAAATCTTCTCGCTTATCTCCAGAAGAAGGATATCGAAAGATACCGCGCTATTGTCGCAAAGCTGGGACTGAGAAAGTAAGAAACGAAGCAAGCATTGGTAGTTGTTCAATTTTTGAACAGCTACTGATGTTTGTTTGTATTCTTAACGTAATCGGGTGGAGCAATAAATTGAGTTTGTGCAGAGCCGCAAATTGAATTTATTGCAGTTCCGCCCGAAAAATTTCAATGAAAGGAAAAAGGGCAATGTTTGAAAATTACAAAGTATTTAAAACAATGTTTGCGGGCAGAGAAATAAAAGTCGAAACAGGAAAAGTCTGCGGTCTTGCAAACGGCTCATGCTGGGTAACATACGGCGAAACGGTCGTTATGGTAAACGTTACAGCTTCTCCCAAGCCCCGCGAGGGAGTGGATTTCTTCCCTCTCGCTGTTGACTATGAGGAAAAGCTTTATTCTGTAGGAAAAATTCCCGGCGGATTTTTAAAGCGCGAGGGCAGACCGAGCGAAAAGGCTATTCTGACTTCACGCGTTGTAGACCGTCCGATGCGTCCGCTGTTCCCGAAGGATATGAGAAACGATGTCGCTATCACTATGACAGTTCTGTCGGTTGACCCCGATTGCTCGCCCGAAATAATGGGCATGATAGGCGCGTCTATTGCCGTTTCAATTTCCGACGTTCCGTGGAACGGTCCTATCGGTGGAATTTCCGTAGGTCTTGTAGACGGAGAAATTGTTCTTATGCCCGACGCTGAACAGCGCAACAAGAGCGACCTTAATCTTACGGTAGCTTCTTCGGAAAAGAAAGTCGTTATGATCGAGGCAGGCGCAAACGAAGTTGACGACGACACTATGTTCAAGGCAATTATGGCGGGTCATGAGGAGATAGTAAAGAGCCTCATTCCGTTTATAAAGGACATTCAGGCGCAGATCGGAAAACCGAAGTTCTCGTTTGAGAGCATGGAAGTAGACCACGATATGTATGACGCTATATCGGATTTCGCTATTGAAAAGGTGCGCTATGCAATGGACACCGACGACAAGAATATCCGTGAGGAGCGCCTTCAGCCGATATATGCCGAAGTTCACGAAAAGTTTGACGAGGTGTATCCCGAGCAAACAGCGATGATTGACGAGTGTATGTACAAGCTCCAAAAGTTTGTTGTACGCCGCTGGCTTCTTGACGACGGAAAGCGCGTTGACGGAAGAAAGCTTGATGAAATTCGTCCGCTTGCCGCGGAAGTTGCGGTATTGCCGAGAGTTCACGGTTCGGGAATTTTCACGCGCGGACAGACGCAGGTCATGACGGTCTGCACTCTTGGTCCTGTTTCCGACAGCCAGAAGCTCGAAGGTCTTGACGAAGAAGAAGGAAAGCGCTATATGCACCACTACAACTTCCCGTCATATTCTGTCGGCGAAACAAAGGCTTCGCGCGGTCCCGGCAGACGTGAGATAGGTCACGGAGCACTTGCGGAAAGAGCGCTGCTCCCTGTTATCCCGTCGGTAGAAGAGTTCCCGTATGCAATAAGACTTGTATCGGAAGTTCTTTCCTCTAACGGCTCGACGTCGCAAGGCTCGGTATGCGGCTCGACGCTTGCCCTTATGGACGCGGGCGTTCCGATAAAGAAGCCCGTTGCGGGTATTTCCTGCGGACTTATAACCGAGGGCGACCGCTGGATGACAATGGTTGATATCCAGGGCGTTGAGGACTTCTTCGGCGATATGGATTTCAAGGTTGCGGGTACTCATGACGGTATAACCGCTATTCAGATGGACCTGAAGATAGACGGTCTTACTCCCGAAATAATCAAGAACGCATTTGAAAAGACGCACAAAGCGCGCGATTATATACTTGACGAGGTTATGCTCAAGGCAATTGACAAGCCGCGCGAGACTGTCGGAAAGTATGCTCCGAAGATGCTCACAACAAAAGTTCCCGTTGACAAGATAAGCGAAGTTATAGGAAAGGGCGGAAAGGTCATTCAGAAGCTTTGCGCTGACTTTGAGGTCAAGATCGACGTTGACGAGGACGGAAACGTATTTATCTGCGGCGCGGATCTTGCAAAGGCAAACGCTTGCGTTCAGGTTATTTCGACTATCGTAAATCCTCCCGAGATAGGCGCTATCTACAAGGGCAAGGTCGTAAAGATAATGAGCTTCGGAGCGTTTGTAGAGATAGCTCCGGGAAAGGACGGAATGGTCCACATCTCAAAGCTCGAAAACCACCGTGTTGAAAAGGTAGAGGACGTTGTTTCCGTAGGCGATGAGATTATAGTAAAGGTTATGGAGATAGACAATCAGGGTCGTATCAACCTTTCGAGAAAAGACGCACTCGCCGATATCGAAGCAAAGAAGAAGCAACAGAACGGATAAAGACAACAAGGGGAAAACCTTTTGAAAAAGGTTTTTCCCCTTGACCCCTTTTCCAAAACTTTTATGTCCCGCCGCTGACGCGGCGGACGATAACCGAACAGCGCTTTCACTTGGAAGTGAGTGGATAGAAACTGTTTTGAGCGGCGAACCAGTTTTCCGTTCGAAACACAATTCGAGCGGGCGCACGAAAGTTTTTTGAAAAGGAGTTTGAGGGAAAACTTTTTTTCAAAAAAGTTTTCCCTCAATAACGCTTCAAAGAAGCGCATCAGGTTAAATGCCTTCGGCATTGAACCTGGGGTGCGGGGAAAACAAGAGTTTTCCCCGCATTGCCGAAATTAAAACGTAGTTTTAATTTCGGCAATCTTCAAAAAAGTGATGAGCGGAATAACACTTCGAGCGAGAAAAACCTTGGAGTGGGAAAGCAAGTTCTCAATATAAAAAACAAAAGGGGGAATATATTTCCCCCTTGTTTTGTATATTCTTATTTTGGCTGAAAGCTTTACGACATAAGCTTCTTCTCCATTTCGGGCGGGTTGTTCGAGTATTCGAGCGCCGTCTGATAGGAGATCTTTCCTGCCGTATAAAGCTTTGCGAGAGCGTCGATAAGGGTCTGCATTCCCTGTTGTGAAGCGCCCTGCATTGTAGTTTCCATCTGCGCTATCTTGTTTGCGCGGATAAGGTTCTTTATCGCGTCGGTTCCGAGCATTATCTCGTCGCAGGCAACTCTGCCCTTGCCGTTTGAGGTGGGTATAAGAAGCTGAGCTACAACGCCCTGTATCATGTTCGCGACCTGTGTTCTTACCTGCTCTTTAGCGTCGGCAGGGCAGACGTCTATGATACGGTCGATAGTCTGTGCGGCAGACGAGGTATGTAGCGTTCCGAATACAAGGTGTCCCGTTTCTGCGGCGGTAAGAGCAAGAGAAATAGTTTCATAGTCTCTCATCTCACCGATAAGTATAACATCGGGGTCCTCACGAAGCGCACTTCTCAGCGCGTCGGAGAAGCTCGTAACGTCGCGTCCTATCTCACGCTGATGTACTGTAGCCCTACCCTGGGTGTAGCGGTATTCTATCGGGTCTTCAATTGTGATAATATGACAAGCGCGGGTCTTGTTTATCTGCTGTATCATAGCGGCAAGAGTTGTGGATTTTCCTGCGCCCGTAGGTCCTGTAACAAGTATAAGCCCCTTGCGCTTTTTTGCAAGCTCCATCAGAATAGGCGGAAGTCCGAGTTCGTCAAGCGAGGGTATCTCCTCATTCAGCAAACGAATAGAACAAGCGAGCTTTCCGCTCTGGTGGAACACGTTTACACGCTGACGAGCGCCGTTTTTAAGCTCAAAGCTGAAGTCAACATCTCTTCCCTTTGCAAGGGTCTGTTCCTGTTCGGGAGTAAGGATAGACATAATTGTGCGGTGAATGACCTGATCGGAAAGATCCTGATAAGGTACAAGCTCGCCGTGCACCCTTATTACGGTAGGCAAACCGACAGAAAGGTGGATATCCGAAGCCTTCATTTCGCGCGCCTGCATGATAAAATCTTCAAACGTCATAGCAAAATCTCCTTAGATCGTTAAATACTCCCGAATTGACCGAAACGCAAATTGCTTTCGGTTTCGGATTTTCATTTATACACATTATATTATAACATATCTTTTTCAAATTGTAAAGAGTTTTATTAAAAATTTTTGAGCATAATTTTTTCGTTCATTTTACGATAGTTAAACGTAATAATTTCAAATTATAATTTTATGCTTTGTCAAAGTTAATTCCCGTTATTCGGTACAATTCTCCGACTTTTTCAAACGTTATGCGAAGAGTTCCCGAATTGTCGCTTGCGGTAATGCCTTCACTGTCAAGCTTAAACGAATAACCGTTCTGATTTAAAAATCCCGCGCAGAGAAGCCTGTGGTCGCAGTAAAACGAGCTTATTATCTCGACCGTCTGATTTGCAATATCAATAAGCGGCACAGGCTCAAATATTTCATCGGGAAGCCCGTTTATCTGCACAAAAAGCGCTCCGCCATTATACGGACAGCGATAATAACAAACGTTGTTCTCCGACGCACCCACGGTCACCATTGAGAGATTATGACCGCTGTGTAATTCGTCTAGCGTGAATTTTTCAAAGTAAATCTCCGCGCAGTCGGGAAGGTTTCGTTTTGCGCGGCGCGCGGGAGCGAAAGCGTTTTCGGGAAGTCCGCTTTCGTTTACCGCCCAGCCCCAGAGCCATGTATTTGAACGGTAGTCCTCCGAGCCTATTATCCCGCAGTCAAACGTCTTTTTGCCAAACGAGATAAGGCGTTCTTTAACGTCAACGTGCCAGCCGCTGTTTCCTATGACAAGCTTTCCCATGCGCTTCTGATGGTAAATAGCGTTTCCTGTTGAAAGCGACAAAAGGCTTAAAAAATCGCTTTTGTCAAAATCAACGGGAGTTGTAAGTATGCTGATTTTTTCCATCGGTTTCTCCTTTTTTGTTATAATTGGTCAACTTCGTTAATTATCATTGTATCACAATTTCCCACGAATTTCAACATCACTTATATTTTTTTCAAAAAATAATGACAAGCCCATAAAAATATGATATAATAATCGCAGAGCGATTATATCGGTTTGTATAAAACCTATTTGTTGTTCTTTTTAAACGCTGTTTCTTACAATAACGTTATCTCGCCCTATCCCCCTGCCCCCTTCCCCGAAGGGGAAGGGGGAGAATGCGGGGCGCCGGCGCGCCCCGCGACCCGCCTGTTGACAGTATACAGTTTACAGGGTACAGTATTCAGTAAAAACCGAAAGGCACACAAGCCTGCCTTTACGGTTTTGTTCAAAACGTTTCAGTCCGATAACAATCTAAATAACGCCCGCGCAGCGTTTTGCGCGAAGCGCATAATGCGTGGGCTACCATAACTGTACACAGCGTTGTACGCGAAGCGTTCAATGCGTACACAGTCAACTGTCAATAGGGCGAGTAAAGGTTATTGAGAGAAACAGCGTTTGAAAAGAAATAAGATTTCGGAGTTTAAACTCTAACCCCTAGCTTCTTTCTCCGAAAACCAAAAAACTTTATTTTCCAAAAACTCCCCCGAAATTCTTACCTCTTACCTCTAACCTCTGTGAAACAAGGTAATCTCTTAACAGATGTTATATTAGACAAACAAGGAGATAGTTATGAAGTACGATGTTCTAATAGTGGGCGCCGGTCCTTCGGGAATTTTTACCGCCATTGAAATGCTTAGGAACAATTCCCAAAAGAAAATACTTATAGTGGAAAAGGGAGAAGCCGTTGAAAACAGGAGCTGTCCCAAATCCCAAACGAGGAAATGTATGAACTGCAAGCCCTATTGTCATATAACAACGGGCTTTTCGGGCGCGGGCGCGTTTTCGGACGGAAAGCTGTCGCTCTCGTGCGAGGTCGGCGGTACGTTGCCCGAGCTTATAGGCGAACAGAAAGCTCAGGAAACCATTGATTATACCGACAGAATATATCTTGAATTCGGCGCGGATACGCGGGTAGAGGGAGTTTCAGACCCCGAAAAGATAAGAGCCATTCGCAAAAAGGCAATAAACGCGAATTTAAAGCTTGTTGACTGCCCGATTAGACACCTCGGAACGGAAATGGCTCACGGGCTTTATCGGCGCATTGAAGAATATCTTCTGAAAAGCGGCGTTGATATAATGTTCAGGACCGAGTGCGTCGATATCATAATAGAGGACGATATATGCAAGGGCGCCGTTATCCGCGAAAGAAACGCTTCGGAACAAACGGTATTTGCCGAGCATACGGTCATAGCGACGGGGCGAAAGGGCGCGGACTGGCTCGAAAGGATCTGCGTTGAACACAACATAGCCCACAGCTCGGGAACGGTCGACATAGGCGTAAGGGTAGAAGTAAGAAGCGAGATAATGGAGGAAGTAAACGATGTTCTCTACGAAAGCAAGCTTATCGGTTATCCCCAGCCTTTCAAAAACAAGGTCCGCACATTCTGCCAGAACCCCGGCGGCTTTGTCGCGCAGGAAAACTATGACAACGGGCTTGCGGTGGTGAACGGTCACTCGTTTAAGGGCCTGAAAAGCGACAACACAAACCTTGCTATCCTATGCTCCCACAATTTCAGCACTCCTTTCAATCAGCCTATAGAATACGCCAAAAAGGTCGGAGAGCTTACAAATATGCTCGGAGCGGGACATATACTCGTTCAGCGTTACGGCGATATTCTTGACGGAAAGAGAACATGGGAAAAAGAGCTTTCGTTTTCAAACGTAAAGCCGACGCTTCCCGACGCAGTGGCGGGGGATATAACGGCGGCTGTTCCGTATAGGACAATGACGAACATCATAAACTTCATAAAGTCGGTAGATAACGTCGTACCGGGTTTTGCGAGCAGGGAAACGCTTTTGTATTCGCCCGAGCTTAAATTCTATTCCAACCGCGTTAAAATGGACGAACATTTTAACACGAACATAGGCGGGCTTCACTGTCTGGGAGATTCGAGCGGCTGGACAAGAGGGCTGATGATGGCGTCTATTATGGGCGTTTTAATGGGTAGGGAGATTTGCTAGGAAATAGTGGACGAGAGTAGGAGTGTACAGTGTACAGTGGACAGTGTACAGTTAATGTATCCGCTTCGCGGATAATATTCAGATTGTTTTTAAATTAAAGGCACACGAGCAAACCTGTTACGGTAGCGCTCAAAAACGTTTCAGTCCGATAACAATCTAATATTATCCGCGAAGCGGACACCATAACTGACTACAGCGTTGTACGCGAAGCGTTCAATGCGTACATTGTACCCTGTATACTGCACGAAAATAAACAAAAAACTAAAAGAGTAAATCTACCTTATAAATAATTTATTACTGAAAGGTTGGGAACATATAGTGCGAATGCGCCGTAAGAAAAACCTTGATGAAAGGCTTGAAAAATGCCGAGGGTCAATGCTTTATATGCAGTGTCAGAACGAACACGCAAACGACCCGCTGTCCGAAGAATTTTTCGCCGACAGCAGAAAAACTTTCGGGAATGATAACCCGCTGTATCTTGAGATAGGCTGCGGAAAGGGAGGCTTTGCCATAGAATTTGCAAGGCAAAATCCCGATATAAATCTCATAGCTGTTGAAAAAACGCCGAACGTTCTCATAACGGGAATGGAAGCGCAGAAGGAATTAAAGCTCCCGAACCTTAAATTCTGTATGGGGCAGGCGGAGTATCTCTGCCATTTGTTTCACGAGAATACTATAGACAGGATTTTTCTTAATTTCAGCTGTCCTTTTCCGAAAAATCATTATGCCGCACACCGCCTTACGCACGAGCGGTTTTTGGAGATATACCGCGCCATTATGAAGCCCGAAACTGAAATTCACCAGAAAACCGACAATATGCACTTTTTCGAGTTTTCAATAGAACAACTCTCACAAAACGGCTTCGGTCTGAAAAACGTTTCGCTCGATCTACATAACAGCGGCTTTGAGGGGAATATTATGACCGAATACGAAAAGCGCTTTGCCGATCTCGGTCAGCCTATCTACAGGCTAGAAGCGTTTTTAAGATAAAGGGAGAGCCTATGAAAAAAATAACGGGAAGATTTCCGAGCACTACCGAGCTTTGCGATATCAGCTTTTATATCTACACCCCCGAAGAGCCGAAAGCCGTCGTTCAGTTTTCACACGGAATGTGCGAGTTTGTGGAGCGGTATGAGGAGTTTGCGGAGTTTTTGTGTGAAAACGAAATTGCTTTTTGCGGGCATGACCATATAGGACACGGAAAATCCGTGGCTCATGACGACCTGCTCGGCTATTTTGGCGCGCACGACGGCTATAAGAATATGGTGCGCGATATGCACAGAATGAATGAAATTGTGCGAAAAACTTTTTCGGATATCCCTATTTTCATTATGGGTCACAGCATGGGGAGTTTTATCGAAAGAATTTACCTTTCGAGATATGCGGATAAATTCAGCGGAGCGGTCATAATGGGAACGGCGGGAGGAATAACGGGACAAGCTCCCCTTAGAAAACTTCTGGACGCGGCGGTAAAAAGAAACGGCGACCTATATCGCCACAAGAATATAACAAAGATGGTCTACAGCGTTTTAAATCTTAGGACAGCAAACCGTCGCACCGAGTTTGACTGGCTGTCGCGCGACGACGCGGACGTTAATTATTTTCTCTCACACCCCAAATGCAATTTCACTTTTACCGTAGCGGGCTATCGCGATATGTTAAACGCTCTGCTTTGCTGTAACTCCGCGGCTGTCGTTGAAAACACGCCGACCGATATCCCTTTGCTGTTTCTCAGCGGAGGTATGGACCCCATAGGAGAATACGGAAACGGCGTAAGAAAAGCGGTAATAAAATATCTCGAGCACGGCTGTGATGTGAATTTAAGGATATACCGCGAGGCAAGACACGAGCTTTTATTTGAACTTAATAAAGACGAAGTAATGAACGATATTCTTGATTTTATATTAAAGCGGATTTAAAAAAGAATAATCTTGACAATTATATAAATTTGTGATAAAATGTAAAAGTTGGTTAGCAGATAAGTTGGTTATAATTTTTCAAATAATCTTACTTCTAATTCTTACCTCTTACTTCTAACATCTTACCTCTAACTTCTTACCTCTAAAAGAAGGGAAATGATTTTTTGCTTGAAATAAAAGACTTATGTTGGACAACGTCCGACAAAAACGAAATATTAAAAGGCGTTTCATTTAAGACGAGCGGCGCGCTTACGGTCATAACAGGTCCGAACGGCGGCGGAAAGACCTCTCTCGCAAAGCTTATTGCGGGAGTTGAACAGCCGACTTCGGGGCAGATACTGCTTGACGGTGAGGACATAACCGCGCTTTCGGTGACCGACCGAGCAAACAAGGGCATAGCTTATGCTTTCCAGCAGCCCGTCAGGTTTAAGGGCATAACCGTAAGAGATCTCTTAGAGCTTGCCGCAAAGGAAAAGACAGGCTATAATGGCTACTGCGATCTTTTGGGAAAAGTGGGGCTTTGCGCCGAAGAATACATTGACCGCGAGATGAGCAGCGCGCTTTCTGGCGGCGAAGCAAAGCGCATAGAGATTGCGACCGTTCTTGCGAGAAAAGCAAGGCTTTCCGTTTTTGACGAGCCCGAAGCGGGAATAGACCTCTGGAGCTTTTCAAGGCTTGTCGAAACCTTTGAGGAGATACGAAAGGAAAATGTGGGAGAACTTATTGTTATCTCACACCAGGAGCGCATACTGAAAATAGCGGACACTATCATTGTCATAGCGGACGGAAAGATCCGCGTTTCGGGACCGAGAGATGAAATTCTTCCCCAGCTTATGCAGGGAGAATATACCTGCTCTTGTCCGAAGAGATGCTGAGCGCAAAAGAGGTAAATTGAATGGATACGAATTTTAATGATATAACTGCGGGAATGCTGAAAATTATTTCCGACTATGACGAAACGACGGGCTTTAAGGGCGCTTATAATATCCGCGAGGACAGCTCCTGCGCGGGCAGGCAGTCCTCAAAGAACATAACGATAAACTCAAAAACCGACAAGCCCGGAATTGATATAATCGTAAAGCCTAACACAAAGGGAGAAACGGTGTACATTCCCGCGTGCGTTACGCACAGCGACGTAGACGACCTTGTTTACAACGATTTTTATATCGGGAAAAACGCGGACGTTATTATAGTGGCAGGCTGCGGCGTTCATAACGAGGGCGAAGAAGACGCCCGCCACAACGGCATACACCGCTTTTTCCTCGACGAGGGCGCGTCTGTTGTGTACAAGGAAAAACATATAGGCACGGGAAACGGAAAGGGTTTAAAGAAGATAGATCCAGTTACGGAGTGCTTTTTAAAGAAAAATTCAAGGCTTGAAATGGACACAATACAGCTCGGGGGAGTTGACCGCTCGACAAGGACGACTTCGGCGGAGCTTGCAGAAGGCGCGAAGATAATAGTCCGCGAGAGGATAATGACCGACAACGAGGAGGACGCGGTTACAAAGTTCAGCGTAAAGCTGAACGGCGAGGACAGCGGAGCGGATCTTGTTTCGCGTTCTGTTGCGAGGGGAAATTCCCACCAGGCGTTTTACAGCGTTGTAGAGGGAAACGCGAGATGTACGGGACATTCGGCATGCGACGCGATAATTGCCGAAAACGGCAGAGTAGACGCCCAGCCCGCGCTGAACGCTTCAAACGTAGACGCGGAGCTTATTCACGAGGCGGCTATAGGAAAGATAGCAGGCGAGCAGCTTTTAAAGCTCTGTTCGCTCGGGCTTACGAGAGAACAGGCGGAAGAAAAGATAATAGAGGGTTTTTTGAGGTAAAATAAAAGTAGAGAAGCCTTCTAGAGGTTAGAGGTTAGAGGTAAGAGGTAAGAATTTTGGGGAGCTTTTGAAAATAAAAGTATTTTGAATATTAAAAGAAGAAGCTGGAAGCTAGAATTAGTTTCAAACGGAAGACAACTTTTCCTTTCAAACTCTAGCCTCCAGCCTCTTTCTCTAAAAACCAAATAACTTTATCTCCAAAATGTTCTTTTAGGCTCTTACCTCTTACCTCTAACCTCTTACCTCTAGAAGGGAAAACAAGAGTTTTCCCCAATTTCCCGTTTCAAATGCTTGCATTTGAAACGGGAAACCGCTGGAGGGGGAGCGGGGGAACCGGCAGGTTCCCTCCGCGGTTTG
>CANQFZ010000032.1 GCA_947600065.1 uncultured Clostridia bacterium
AACGGAAAGACCGTTGATGAGTGGGATACCACAACATCAGCTCATACAATAACGGGTCTTGTCGCAGGCGAAACCTATACTATAACCGAAACATCTGCACCCGCAGGTTATGCGATTTCCAAGCCGCAGACATTCGAGGTCAAGGGCGACGGCACAGTTACGGTCGTTACATTTGGCAACGCGCTTACGGTAACGGAAATAACCAAGGTTGACGAGAACAATAATCCCCTTGCAGGCGCACATCTTGTAGTAACAGACAAGAACGGAAAGACCGTTGACGAGTGGGATACCACAACATCAGCTCACACAATAACGGGTCTTGTAGCAGGCGAAACCTACACGATAACCGAAACATCTGCCCCCGCAGGTTATGCAATTTCTAAGCCGCAGACGTTCACGGTTGAGAGCGACAAGGTTACGGTTGTTACATTCGGCAATGCACTTACGGTAACTGAAGTAACCAAGGTCGACGAAAACAATAAGCCTTTAGCAGGCGCACATCTTGTTGTAACAGACAAAAACGACAAGACCGTTGACGAGTGGGATACTACCGAAAAAGCTCATGTAATCACAGGTCTTGTAGCAGGCGAAACCTACACAATAACCGAAACATCTGCACCCGATGGTTACGCAATTTCTAAGCCGCAGACTTTCGAGGTCAAGGGCGACGGCACATTTACGGTCGTTACATTCGGCAACGCGCTTACGGTAACGGAAGTTACAAAGGTTGATGAAAATAATAAACCTTTGGCAGGCGCACATCTTGTAGTAACAGACAAGAACGGAAAGACCGTTGATGAGTGGGATACCACAACATCAGCTCATACAATAACGGGTCTTGTAGCAGGGGAAACTTATACGATTAAAGAGACCAAAGCTCCCGATGGCTATTCAAAAACAAAGCCTATCACATTTACAGTTAATGCTGATGGGTCGCTCACTGAAGTAACTTTGAGCAATGCTTTAACGGTAACTCAGATATCTAAGACCGATGATGAAGGCAATCCTCTTGCAGGCGCACACCTTATAGTAAAGGATAAAGACGGAAATATTCTTTACGAGTGGGATTCTACCGAAGAAGCTTTCACCATAACAGGGCTGACAGCAGGCGAGAAGTACACTTTGACTGAGGTCTCCGCTCCCGAAGGCTATGAAATAGCACCGTCAATTGATTTTGTAGTAAGAGTAAACGGTGATATTACGGTAGTTGTAATGGAAGACTCCCTCAAAACGGATTCTAATCCCGAGACCGGCGTTGCCGGCGGTGCGGCTGTTTTGGCAGTACTTTCGGGCGCGGCAGTAGTTCTCCTCAGCAAGAAAAAGAAAAGATAATTAGTTACTTAGTCGCATAGTTATTCAAGCGTTTCCCCTCACAGAAGTTTTATCTTTTGTGAGGGGATATTTTTTCTCCGCTGATGAATAATATTATTGAAATATTTTAATAATGGCTTGACAAAATAAATTATTTGATGTATAATAATAACGGTTAGTTAAAACTAACTGAATATTTTTTAATTATACAATTTTTAAAAGAAGTAATTTTGTTTGACAAAAAGGTGAAAAAATGTCCGAAGAAAAACTTGTTCAATATTGCTCTCCGACACTTGCGGGGATAAAAACAGGCAGCTTGTTTTCCTGTAAATACGAAAACGGCAATATTATGCGTGAATATTTCCGCAGCTATAACCGCCGATTAAGAAGTAAAGGAATAAGACTGCTTCCGCTTCAATATCGAGACGGACGAGCGCTTGTGTATGTATACCGTCCGTCAATGCTTTCGTCCGACCTGAACAATGCGGAAGCCTGTGAGATACTGCGTTCTTTGGGATATTCAACCGAAATGCCCGAACGTTGCATAACTCATCTTATAAAAAGACTTTCGGAATGCAAGGAATTTCCCCACGAGATAGGGCTTTTTCTCGGATATCCTCCCGAAGATGTCCGCGGATTTATCTTGAATAAAGCAGTCGGTTATAAATGCGTCGGCTGTTGGAAAGTATATGGAAACGCCGAAAAAGCAAATATACTTTTTGATAAATACAGAAAATGTACAGATATTTATACCGAGCAGCTTGCTTTGGGAAAAAGTATCGAAGGACTTGCAGCTTCCGAGAGTTCATATATAAATTGGACATAACTATTGACAAATCAATTAAAAGAGAGTATAATATTGTATATAATGTATACAAATTTCCAAAGGAGATGTTGTATCTTGGCAAAAAGATTATTCTCTTTTTTTCTGTCAATTGTCCTTATTACGGCGCTTATGCTGTGTGCGGGAGCCGAAGAACAGCCGCAGAGTATTCCCGAATTTACTCCCGAAGAACAGGAATATATATCCGCTCATAAGTCTCTTAAAGTAGGATTTGTACCCGACAGAATACCCGTCAGCTTTTCCGATAACGGTGAATTGTCGGGAATTTCACGATATATCCTTGATCGTATAAGCGGGATATGCGGGATAAAGTTTGAGTATAAACAGCTTCCTACAAAAGACGTTACATATGATTATCTCACGGGCGAAGGCCTCGACCTTGTGACAAGCGTTGAATTTAACGAAGAAAATAAACACGCCCGCGGAATACTCATTAGCTTACCTTATCTTTCAAGCCGCAAAGTTGTAGTAGCCAACGACGGTTTCGAATTTCGCTCGGACGGAGAGTTTACCGTTGCTGTTGCGACAGGCTCACAGACGCTCAAAACAGTTTTGTCAAAATCTTTTCCGAATTTCAAGATACAGGATTACGACTCTATTTCCGATTGCCTTGACGCAGTAAACAGCGGACAAGCAGACCTTATGATACAAAACCAGTACGTCGTAGAATATTGGCTCTCAAAACCAAAATATGAAAATCTTAAAGTTATACCCATTGTCGGGCTTGATGATGAACTTTGTTTTTCTGCAGTCGTACAGTTCGGTGAAAATTCCGAACAGTCTCAAAAGGACGGTGGCATACTTATAGATATCCTCGATAAATCCATTGCCTGCCTGTCGGAAGACGAAGTTTTAAATTACGTTATAGAGGGCGTAATGGAAAATCAGTATAGCTATAATTTTGAGGATTTTATCAGCCGTTATAAATATACGACATTTATCGTGTGCATTGCTTCCGTGGCAATAATCGTTCTTGCAATTATCCTTATCCGCCAGAGGATCCGCATAGCTGAAAACCACGCAAATGCAAAGGCAAGGGGAGAATTCCTCTCGACAATGAGCCATGAGATAAGAACGCCGTTAAACGGTATGGTCGGCTTAAATCGGCTTATGTCGCAGAATTTAGACAACAAAAATAAGCTCGAAGAATATTTAAGTCAGTCTACCGTTACGGCAAAATACCTCCTTTCGCTCGTAAACGACCTGCTTGATTCATCAAAGCTCCAGGCAAATGCGTTCAAGCTGGACAAGAAAACCGTTGATTTAGCGCTTCTTGCCGATTCCGTCATAACCACAGCCAAAAGCTCATTGAGGGACAGAAACATTGATTTTCAGACTTCGCTCGATATAAAAGAGCCTTATATTGTTGGCGACAGCGTAAGAATACAGCAGATATTGTTCAACCTTTTGGACAATGCGGGTAAATTCACCCGTTCGGGCGGGACCGTAAAGTTCACGCTCAAACAGGAAAAAAGCGGAAATGATATCGTCAATATTTTCACCGTTTCCGACAACGGCAGGGGAATGAGCGAAGAATTTATATCACACGTTTTCGACGCATTCGCACAGGAGCTTGATACAGTCTCAAAAGGCAATCAGGGAACAGGCTTGGGGCTTTCAATAAGCCGAAGACTTGCCCGCCTTATGGACGGAGATCTTACCTGCGAAAGCGAAAAGGGAAAGGGAAGTACGTTTACCTTTAAATTCAGCGCAGAGCCTGCCGCCGCTCCCGAAACCGTGCAGAACGTCGCTGTGAATGTAAATCAGCGTGTTCTTGTCGCAGACGACAACGAGCTTAACGCCGAGATAATTTCCGATCTTCTTGACAGCGTGGGGTATAAAACCGATATTGCACAAAACGGAAAAGAGGCAGTCGAACTGTTTGAAAAGTCCGAGGTCAATACATACGGTATAATCATAATGGATCTTCTTATGCCCGAACTTGACGGATATGAAGCTACCAAAGCCATACGCGCTCTCGATCGTTCCGACGCGAAAACCGTAAAAATAATAGCCTGCACCGCGAATTCGTTTAACGAAGAACATGAACGTGCGCTTGACGCGGGAATGAACGATTTTGTCACAAAGCCCATTGATTTGGACGACCTTCTTGAAAAAATGGACAAGTAAATAAAATTCACTAATCGGCATTGCGGCATGAATTTGCTGTAATGCTGATTTTGTTTATTCAGAGATGATCGCAAAAAAATGTTTACTACTTGACAATATTGTCATAAAATGATATAATTAAAATAGGTAATTTTAACGTTTGGTTTGGTAGATTTCCTTTTATGAAAGAAGATGTGATATGTTTAAGAAGATAGTTGAAAAAGGAAAAATGCTCAATAAAAGTCTTTTTCCGACGGGGCTCATTATCGTTATTATAATAGTCAGTCTTTTGATAGCTTATTTTATGATAGTAGACGTTCTGCGCGAAAGGTCTATAGGCAGAATGGAAGAGGGTGTAAATACCGTTATAAGTGAAGTCACGGCTAAATTCGAGCGTGACAGTAAAATGCTTAACGCAACGGCTGATATGCTCTCAAATCTGGACACTTTCGATACAAAATCTGCTCTTGCGGTTATGTCCGCAAACTCTTCTTTGTTTGAGCTTATGCAGATAAAGATACTTATGCCCAACGAGACCATTCTTTCTTCAGACGGCACTATAACAGACGCAAATATAAGCGAGGATATTTCGTTTGCCGAAGAATCTAAACTCGGAGAACACGTTTCAAACCGTGTGACAATGATAGGCTCGGAAAAACCTGTTCTGCGCCATTTTGTGCCTATAAAGAGAAACGGAAAAGTGGCGGCGGTTCTTTATGGACTTACAGACCTCGAAACTCTCGAGCCGAGCCTGAATATTGATAACATCTATAACGCTACTGCATATGTTTATATATTTGAAACAAAAACGGGAAATTTTGTTCTCGATACATTTCATGATGAGCTTCGGAATATAGCTGATTACACGGGCGAAGGCTACGGACGCGAAACAAAGGGTAATCTCACATGGGATGAGTATGTAGACGGCATGAAAAAATTTGAAAAGGGATATGTCATCTTCCGTACTCCAAGAACGGACGGCTGGCAGTATATGTACTATGCCCCCGCGAGTATGAATGAGTGGGTAATATCCGTACAAGTTCCCGAAAGCGAAGTTTTCGCAAGCGTATACGCTGTTCAGAAAATTTGGTTTGTTGTGGGCATAATTCTCCTTGTGGCAATGATAATCTATTATATCTGGGTCACGAGCAGTTACCGTCGGTATACCAAACAAGCCGTACAGCAAGCGGTGCTTACCGAAAAGCTGAAAAAAGCTGAAGCCGCAGACAAAGCGAAAAGTATGTTCTTGTCAAATATGTCGCATGACATAAGAACGCCTATGAACGCAATAATCGGCTATACGACGCTTGTTCAGGCTAATCTCGATAACCGCGAAAAGACCGAGGAGTATTTAAAGAAGATACTTTCTTCGAGCAATCATATGCTCAGCCTTATAAATGATATCCTCGACATGAGCCGTATTGAATCGGGAAAGCTTAATATTGAGGAAAAGGAATGTTCTATCTCGGATATATTCCGCGATATGAGAAATATAATCCAGACGCAGATGAAGTCAAAGCAGCTCAATTTCTATATGGACACCATTGACGTCATCGACGAGGATATATACTGCGACAAGCTGCATACAAACCAGGTTATTTTAAACCTGCTGTCAAATGCAATTAAATTCACCCCTGCGGGCGGAAGCGTCGGACTTACCATTCGCCAGAAACCGAGTGCGCCAAGCGGCTTTGGAGCTTATGAGATCCGCGTTAAAGACAACGGCATAGGAATGAGCGAGGAATTTACAAAGCACATTTTCGAGCCGTTTGAGCGCGAACATACCTCGACGATAAGCGGAATTCAAGGCACGGGTCTCGGTATGGCGATAACGAAGAACATTGTAGACGCAATGGGCGGAACGATCGAAGTTCATTCCGAAAAGGACAAGGGAACGGAGTTTATTATAAACCTCGAGTTCAGACTTCAGTCAGAGCCGAAAAAGCCCACGGCAATACATGAGCTTAGCGGTCTGCGCGCGCTTATCGCTGACGACAATTTCTCGACATGCGACAGCGTTTCAAAAATGCTCCATCATATAGGCATGCGCCCCGACTGGGTGCTTCGCGGAAAAGAAGCCGTTCTTCATGCTAAGCAGGCATACGAGCTGGGCGACGAATACAAGGCGTACATAATCGACTGGCTGTTGCCCGACCTTAACGGAATTGAGGTAGTAAGGCAGATCCGCGCCGTTATAGGCGATACGACGCCTATCATAATAATCACGGCTTATGACTGGACGGATATTGAAGAAGAAGCCCGTGCGGCAGGCGTTACGGCATTCTGCAGCAAGCCCATTTTCCTTTCGGATCTTCGCGATATACTTTCCGAAGCGGCAGGCGGAGTGGTTGTAAGCAAAGAAGAAAAGCCTGCTTTCGACAATTCGCTCATCAAAGGAACGAGATTGCTTCTTGTCGAGGACAACGAGCTTAACCGTGAGATAGCAGAGGAACTTCTTACAGAACGCGGATTTGTTGTCGAAAAAGCGGAGAACGGAAAAGAAGCCGTTGATATGGTCAAGAGTTCATCTGACGGATATTATAAACTTATTCTAATGGATATCCAGATGCCCGTTATGGACGGCTATGCCGCGACAAAGGAGATACGCGCTCTCGAAAATCCCGCACAGGCTGATATACCGATAGTAGCTATGACGGCAAACGCCTTTGAGGAAGACAAGAAACGCGCTATTGACTGCGGAATGAACGCGCACATTGCAAAGCCGATAGACGTTGAAAAACTTATCAAGGTAGTTACCGATATACTGCTGAAAAACAAGTAAATAAAAAAGCCCCTCCGTGAACAACATGGAGGGGCTAAAAGTTTTTGGCTTGAAAACAATCTAAATATTATCCGCGAAGCGGATACATTTACTGAATACTGTACACTTTACACTGTATACTGCAAATCCCTTGCTATGCAAAGCATAGCAAGGGATTTGTACAGTTTAATATTTACAAAAAAGATTTTTTATCTTATAAACAAAAACTGCTTTTCGGGAAGTGCGCATTTTTACGGTTTTTGCGAAGCAAAAATTGAATTGCCATAAGGGCAATTCAAAGTAAAAATGTCGCAGCATTGAAGCCCACCGTAAAGGTGGGCTTCAATGCGTGGTTGCGGGAGCAGGATTTGAACCTACGACCTTCGGGTTATGAGCCCGACGAGCTACCGAGCTGCTCCATCCCGCGATATAATACGTCAAGCAGTCGCTCAACAAAAAATATTATACCACAACCAAAGTTGTTTGTCAATAGGTTTTTATAAAATTTTTATATCTTTTTTCAAATATTTCAGGGCGTAAATTTCAAGAAGAAAATATCGGGGAAGAGGAGCGCCGCGGAAATAAACGCCGCGAGTAGGATTATGCACATAACTGCGCGCTTTTTATTGAACGGAAAACATACGCGGACCAGTGAAGCAAAACAAACCGCCGCAGTAAAGAACGCGCAAATTGTCGAAATGAAATCATCGGAAAAGCCGAAATTGCCGAAAATTATTTCTAGCAACACAACACCGACCGAAGCAATTATCCCGAACGGCGCGGCACGTTTAAGAGCGTTTTTTGCAAAACTTCCGCGAACAATGTTGAAATTCGGCTCAAACGTCAGCAGAAAAGACGGCGCGCCTATCATAAGCGCACTTATGAGCGTGAGCTGTATGGGCTTGAAAGGATAATTAAACGGCAGGAACAGGAAAAATGCCGAAAGGATAAAAGAAAAAATTGTCTTTACAAGAAACAGCGCCGACGAGCGTTCGATATTGTTTATACAGCGCCGTCCCTCGTTTACGCAGTCCGATAAAGAAGCAAAGTCCGAGTTTAAAAGCACAAGCTCGCATACACACTTTGCCGCGTCGCTCCCCGATTTAAGAGCCGCAGAGCAGTCCGCCGCGATCATAGCGGGAACGTCGTTTACTCCGTCGCCAATCATCGCTACGGTATGCCCCGAAGCTTGAAGCGCTTTTATTATTTCAACTTTCTGGTCGGGCTTTGCTCTGCCGAATATTGAATTTTGTTCGGCAATTTCCGAGAGCTTATCTTTTTCGGCTTTCGACATATCCGTACAGTTTCCCTCAAATCCGCACTTCTTTGCAATCTCCGCAACGGTTTCAGGCGCGTCGCCGCTTATTATTTTTAGATGTACGCCTTGTTCTCTGAAAAATTTAAGAGCTTTCTCGGCGGAAGGTCTTATCGTATCCGAAAGAGTTATTATCGCTTTCGCTGTAATATTATGCGGAAGTTTTCCGTCGGTTATTAGTTCGCTGCTTTGTGCAAGAACAAGCACCCTCAGCCCCGAACCCGAATATTTCCCGCAAAGCTTCCTTTCTCCGAAAATAAATTCTTCCGCTCCGAGAATAAGCGTTCCGTAAGTTTCAAACACCGCAGCGCTCCATTTTCTTTCCGATGAAAATTCTACTACTTCAAGAGGCTTTTCTGCGTCACATTCTGAAAGCCCCTCGGAAATTGCCTTTACCGTGGCGTTAGGAGCGTCAAATGCATTTACAAAAGAATATAACGCCGAGCTTATGTCAAACGTTTTGTCAACGGGAATTATATTTTCAAGTTTTAGTTTTCCCTCAGTCAGAGTTCCTGTTTTGTCAATGCACAGAACGTCTGCTCTTGACAGCCTTTCGGCACAATAAAGGTTCTGGCAGAGCGTTTTCTTATGCGCGAGCCTTATTGAGCTTACCGCAAGGGCAGTGCTTGTCAGAAGCAGAAGTCCTTCGGGTATCATTCCTATGAGCGCCGCGGAAGTCTGTTCAACGCTTTGCACAAGCGGAGTATCCGCAAAGAAAAACGCTTTTGCGAATAAGACCGCTCCGAACGGGAAAATACAAGCCGAAACTATTTTCAGTATCTTGTTTATATCGTTCATCATCGCCGAGTGTCGTTTTATCGGCTTTTTAGCCGTGGCAGTTATCTTTCCCGAAAGGCTCTCGTCTCCGACCTTTGTCGCCTGAGCCTTGCAGTGACCGCTCGTTATAAAACTTCCCGAGTAGAGTATATCGCCCTTGCGTTTTAAGACAGAATCGCTCTCCCCTGTAAGCAGGCTTTCGTTTACTTCAACATTTCCTTCCAGTAAAACGCAGTCCGCGCAGACGGAGTTTCCATTTCTGAGAACGATAAGATCATTTTCGACGACCTTTTCAAACGGTATCTCGATTTCTTTTCCGTCGCGTATAACGTTTGCTTTCGGCGCGTTTAATATCTTCAGTTTATCTATCTTTATCTTTGCGCGTATCTCCTCGAAAATACCTATAGCGGCATTTCCTATGACAACGCCCATAAACAGCATATTTCTCCAGCTCCCCACAAGAGCCAGAGCGACGGCGATAATAACGTTTATAAGGTTAAAGAGTGTGAAAATGTTCGAGCTTATTATTCTTCCTATGCTTTTGGTCTTGACCCCGCCGCTGTTTTCGGGCATGCCATTTACTTCTTCTGAGCTTAAGCCTTTATTTAAGTCAATTTCTTTCAAGTTTATTCACCGCTTTCCGTTGTTAATTATAACCGAAATTTCGACAGGTGTCAATTATGTATTTGATTATTTTGTGAAATTTTTTCATTTTACTTGATTTATTTTCTTTTTTATGTTATAATCAATATAATATACATATTTAGAAAACTGTTTTCAGATAGTTTTCCATGAACGATTATATTTACTTATGAGGAGGGATCATATGACTGATGAGATCAGAGAATATGCGGCGGAAAAACAGGAGATCTGCAAAAAGAATGACGAGATATCCGATGAGCTTTTTAAAAAGTACGGTGTAAACCGCGGACTTCGCGACATAAACGGAAAAGGCGTTCTTACGGGACTTACGACTATTTCAAAAATGGTTTCCTTTACAAAAGATGAAAACGGAAACGAAGTGCCGTGCGAGGGAGAGCTTTGGTATCGCGGATATAATGTAAAGGATCTTGTTTCCATGTGCGGCGACAGCTGCTATGGTTTTGAAAAAGCGGCTTATCTTCTTATTTTCGGAGAAATGCCGAATGAAAAGGAAACAGAGCGATTTAAGGAAATTCTTGGAAAATGCCGCTCTCTTCCGACAAACTTCACCCGCGATGTTATAATGAAAGCGCCGAGCAAGGATATTATGAACTCAATGACGAGGAGTATTTTAACGCTTGCTTCATACGATCCGACTACAAATTCGGGAAAGTTTGAGGACAGCCTTTATCAGTGCATAATGCTTATAGCCGAGTTCCCAATGCTCGCGGTTTATGCTTATCATGCATATAATCATTATGAAAATGATGAAAGTATGTATATACACCGCCCCGACAGCTCGCTTTCAACGGCAGAAAATCTGCTTATGATGCTGCGTCCGGACAAGCAGTATTCTCCGCTTGAGGCTAAAGTTCTTGACGTAGCGCTAATGCTCCACATGGAACACGGCGGCGGAAATAACTCCACATTCACGACCCGCGTTGTAACTTCTTCGGGTTCGGATACTTATTCGACGATCGCCGCGGCAATGTCTTCGCTCAAAGGACCTAAACACGGCGGCGCAAACATAAAGGTTATGGAAATGATGGATAATATCCGTCATAACGTCAAAGACCCCAAGGACTATGAAGAAGTTTATGATTATCTCGGAAAAATTCTTGCGGGAGAAGCCTTTGACCACAAAGGGCTTATCTACGGCATGGGGCATGCGGTATATTCGCTTTCCGATCCGAGAGAGAGGATATTCAGAGGGTTTGTCGAGAAACTTGCGGCAGCTAAAGAGCGCGAGGACGATATGTTGCTCTATAAGTATGTTGAGGATGCCGCACCGAAACTTATTGCGGAAAAGCGCAAGATAATGAAAGGCGTAAGCCCGAACGTTGATTTTTACAGCGGCTTTGTTTATGATATGCTCGGTATACCGACCGAACTCTTTACCGCGATTTTTGCCATAGCAAGAATTGCGGGCTGGAGCGCACACAGGCTTGAAGAGCTGATAAGCGCGGGTAAAATTATTCGTCCTGCGTATATGAGCGTTATGAAGCGCGCTACGGATGAAAACAGTAATTGATTTAAATATCAGAGCCGATTTTTTTCGGCTCTGAATTTTTTTGTAATTTCCTATTGAAATGAGAGAGAAAAAGTATTATAATGATAATATATAAACTTTTTTGAAAGGAAAGGTAAAAGGAAATGTTAAACGAAAAGATCACTGTCACAATAGGCGGAAGAAATTACAAGCTTGTTACGGACAATTCAAAGATCCTTTTGGCTGCCGCCGAAAAGATCGACAAGAAAATGGGAGAATATTGTACAGCCAATATCGACCTGCGCCGTGACGATGCCGCTGTATATTCTGCGCTTGAAATTTCAAATGAGCTTTGCGAGGTCGAGGAAATGCTTTCTTCGGCAAGTGCAGAGATAACTCGTCTTAAAGCTGTGGAAGAAAAGGGAACAGCCGCCCTTGAAGAAAACAAAAAGCTGAAAGCGGACAGTGACGAGCTTAAGAAGCTGAGAACCGAGTTTGATAAGCTTTCAAAGCGTTTTTCGGAGCTTGAGGGCAAAAACGAGCAGCTTGCCGATACGCTTAAAGCAGCAAATGAAAAAGCAGCAGAAAGTGATAAGCTGAAATTAAAGCTCGACGAAGCAGAACGCAACATTTCCGACCTTAAAAAGAAAAACAACGACCTTTCAAAAGAAGCGAGTGCAAATGCCGCTGAAACGGAAAACCAGAAGAAAGCCGTTTCGGAAAAGGAAAAGCGTATCACGGAGCTTACTGCAGAAAATAAAAAAGCAGTAAAAGTTTCCGAGGAAAATAAAAGACTTCTCGAAAAACTCGACAAGGCTATGAATTTTGAAGAAGCGTTCAACCGCGAAAAATCGCGCGCTGATAAAGCAGAAGCCGATGCTGCAAAGCAGAAAGAACAAAATGAAAAGCTTTCAAAGGAAAACACAGAAAAGGCTTTAAAAGTTGGTGAACTTGAAAAGAAACTAAAAAGCAAAACTGCGAGCACAGATGATTATAAAGCGCTTGAGGCAATGTATGACGAGCTTGAAAAGTCAGAGAAGGATCTTCGCAAACAGTTAGACGCTCTCTCAAAGGACAAGAACGTAAAAGCAAGCGCCGAGCTAAAAGAGCTTAAAGTAAAGTATTCGCAAATAGAGAGCGAAAATGCCGCTTTAATGGCTGCCGAAAAGAACAGCGGCGAGCTTGAAGCTGTAAAAGAACAACTTTCGGCAATTACGGCGAAAAATGAAAAACTTATGAAAGAAGTAAAGTCACTTAAAAAGGCAAACGCTTATCTGGAAAAACAGTTAGAGGAAGCACAGGAAGACGGTCAGCTCACGTTATGAGTGAGATACTTGCGCCATGCGGGAGCTTTGAGAGCCTTTTTGCCGCGCTAAGGTCGGGAGCAGACGCTGTTTATGCGGGAATGAAAAACTTTTCCGCAAGAAAAAATGCCGAGAATTTTTCTGACGCCGATCTTGCAAAAGCGGTCGCAGAATGTCATAAACGCGGAGTAAAACTTTATGTTGCGCTGAATACATTGATCTATGACAATGAGATCTCGAGTTTTGCAGAATGTGTAAAAAAAGTGGCAAAATGCGGCGCCGACGGAATTATTGTTCAGGACTTAGGAGCGGCTGAGCTTATACGCTTGATTTCCCCCGAGATGCCGCGCCATGCTTCTACGCAGATGACACTGAACAGTATTTCGGGAGTAAAAGCGGCAGAAGAACTCGGCTTTTCGAGAGTGGTTTTAGGACGTGAGCTTTCCAAAGATGAGATTTTAAACATAAGCAGAAACACCGATATTGAGCTGGAGATTTTCGTTCATGGCGCGCTCTGCACGTCGGTGAGCGGTCAGTGTTATATGAGTGCTTTTTTCGGCGGAAGAAGCGGAAACCGTGGACTTTGCGCCCAACCCTGCAGGCTTGATTTCAGTGTGAACGGACGGCATAACGTTATTTCTTTAAAGGACGGATCTATTGTAAAATATCTTCCCGAGCTTTCGGAAATTGCTTCTTTTAAAATAGAGGGAAGAATGAAACGTCCCGAATATGTCGCCTGTTCGGTTGACGCGTGCGTTAAAAGTGTTGAAGAAAAGGAATTTGATAGCGAGCGTCTAAAAAACGTCTTTTCGCGAAGCGGACTTACCGACGGATATTTTACGGGCAATATGAATAATATGAACGGTATCCGCAAAAAGGACGACGTTGAAATTACTTCCAAAACGCTCGGTTCAATTCGTGAGCTTTATAAAAATGAGTTCCCGAGGATAAGGGTCGATGCTTTTGTTAAGATCGCCGCGGGAGAGCCTGTATATTTAAAAGCAAGCTGTAAATATGGAGAGGTCATTTGCAAAAGCGCAGAGATTCCGGCAAAAGCCACAGGCAAACCGCTCGACGAAAAGACCGTTTGTGAAAGGATAGCAAAGTTTGGCGGAACGCAGTTTTATGCGGGAAATATTTCCGCTTCTGTAAATGAAGGTCTGTTTGTGTCTGCTTCCGCGCTGAATGCACTAAGACGTGAAGCGTGCGAAAAGCTTGAGGCTCTTGTTCTTGAAAAAAATTCACATATATATAATATAAATGACCCTGAGATTAAATTATCCGAGCGCTGTTTGGTAAAAAAGACAGCCTACCGCGCCGAAGTTAGTAACGCAAAACAGCTCATGCAGGCGTTAAATTTTTCGTTTGAAATGATATACGCGCCCGTGGAGCTTCTTTGCGAGGATATTCCCGATAAAGAGAGAATAGCGGTATCTTCTCCTTTGATAATTGACGAAACAGCGGACAGAGCGCGTCTTTGCGAGCTGCGAAAAATGGGATTTGAAAACGGATACGCTCAGACCCTTGCACATATGCAGCTTCTAAAAGAGTGCGGATTTAAGATACACGGCGGTTTCAGAATGAATATCCTAAATTCCGTATCGGCGGGAGTATGCGAAAAGCTTGGCTTTTCGGATATAACTCTTTCAATAGAGGGGAGTGCGTCTGTGCTTTCAACGGTAAAAAGCGGTATTCCTATGGGTATGGTCGCTTATGGAAAACTTCCGCTAACGCTTATGCGCAGATGTCCGATTGCCGATGGAAAGACCTGCGGGATATATGGTGGCAGGAGCGATTGCAAAAAAATGATATACGACCGCTTCGGGCGGGAGATACCTGTTTCATGCAATGGAAGATGCGTTGAGCTATTAAATCCCGATCCGCTTATATTGAGTGACAAGCCCGATATGCTCGGAAGATTTGATTTTATTGTATTTTGTTTCACTGATGAAACGGATATTGAAAGCATAGTAAAAATATATGATGAGCATATAAAGCCGAGCGGAAGATTTACACGCGGATTGACTTCCGAGGGCGTGGTTTAAATTAAAAAGCATGTTGAATAAAATGTTTATGTGAAAGGACTGTAGTTATATGAAATTAAAAGCTCCGAATAATTTTAATGCCGTAGGTGAGGACGGAGCTTGTTTTGCACGGTGGGACGCTGTAGAAGGCGCGGACGGCTACAAGCTGTACTTTTTCAAAGCATCGGAAATGGAAAGCTGTATAAAAATACGTTATTCTCAGACCTGCGAAAAAAGGGTTCTTGGTTTTGAAAATAACGAAGAATATCTTGTAAGGATCCGTGCTTTTACGCTTAAAAACGGAAAAGAAAATGTCGGAATGGCAAGCGAGAAGGTTGCGTTTATTCCGATAAGTACAAAGCTAAAAGCGCAGAAAACTATCTGTATGAAAGCGGGAGAAACCGCGCATATAAATTGCGAGCGCGAAAATTCCGTTCCGCGCATAAGGTCATTTATTTCATCAAACGAAAAGATAGCGACAGTCGATATGTCGGGCGTCGTAACCGCAAGGAGAGCAGGTTCTTGCAGCATAAAGATAACTGCTTCTGACGGCGAAATGTTTGAAACAAAGATTGAGGTCGAGCGTTCGTATTCATTGTCGGAAAATCATGCGACAATTATGCTTGCGGGGGATATAATGTGTAGTCTTGCGCAGAAAAGCTCGACGAGGGCGTTTGCATATGATTTTTCCGAGGCTTTTGCGGGGATAAGGGAAACGCTCGGCGAGGCTGATTATGCCGTCGGCGTTCTCGAGGCGGTATGCTACGACGGCGCGCCGTTTGAAAACGAAACTCTCAGACTTGAAAACGGAGCTTCAAATTCAAACTCTCCTTCCACTTTTCTTTCGGCAATTTCCCTCGCCGGCTTTAATGGTCTTGTGACAGCGACAAACCACAATTGTGACGCGGGCGCTGACGGATTGTCCGAAACCGTGGAAAAGATCGAAGATCTCGGAATGGACAATATCGGAACTCTCGGCAGAAATCCCGTTATAGTTACAATAAAAGGCATAAAAGTCGGTTTTATTGCCGTAAGCTCTGTTTCAAACGGTCTTGACGATACCGTGTCGGACAGACATCATCTGACGACAACTCTCGGAAGATTTGGCAGGAACAATTTTGAAAGACTTATTTCACGTGCAAAAACAAGAGGTGCGGAGTATATAATAGCTGTCCAGCACTGGGGAAGTATGAATACGCCGACAGTCGTCGAACAGCAGGTCGAAACTGCGGAATTTATGGCTGAAGCCGGAGCGGATCTTATAGTCGGCTCTCACCCTCACGTTATACAAAAACTTTCTTATATCAATACGGCGGACGGAAGAACGGTCCCTTGTCTTTATTCTCTCGGAAACTTCCTTTCAACAATGCATGATGTAAGCGAAAACCGCGACGGAATTATACTTTGTGTTAAGCTTAAAAAGAAGAACGGAAAAATATCCGCCGCTCTGTCCTATATCCCCGTATGCAGCGAAAACATGGAGTTTGGCGCTGCGGTAGTGCGCGCGTTTCCTCCTCACAGCGAATTTACCGAGGAGAGCTTTGAAAGAACTTCAAAGTTTTTTGGGAACAAACTCGGCCATTACGGCAAAAAGCCGAAGATAATGCTTTCCGGTTCAATGCTCCTCAAAAAGATATTCACTTCGGGAAACGGCTTCAGAACGGACGACACGGCAATGTTCGTTTCTCAGCTTTCTCTCGGCTCAAAGCCCATATTTTCGGAGAAAAATGAGGACGGACGACTTGCGCTTGAATTTTCAAAGGATCTTTCTGAGTATGTTTATTCTTCAAAACCCGATTATATAGCGGTGGATTTTTTCGGCGCGGGTTCATATTCATGCCTCAGAATAGATAACGGGGAAGCTCAGAGCTATTTTACAAATTCAAAGAGCTTTATAAAAAGCGAATTTTATGCCCGTCATAAAGATGAAATGATAAAGATACGTCCTCCTTTCGGAGAGGCTATATATAAGCCGCTTATAAAAAGCTATGCAGAAAAGCTGCTTGCGGTCGTTTCGGGAAAACAAATAGTTCTTTTCCGTACTAAAATTACAAACGCCCGCGTAAAAAAGACCGAGCTTCGCACCGTTCCCGCGCCTGACCGCACAAACAAGTTTATCCGTGCAATGGAAGATTATTTCATAGAGCTTGTAAAGCCGCGCGTTATAGACCTTTCGGGAAAGTTTTTCTCAAATGTAGACGGCAATGATTTCGAAGACGAATATTATGAAGAAGCATACAGAGCGTTTGCAGAGATAACTTCTGAAAAGGGAAGAACTTGTGTCAATAAGCCCGATCCGGACGCATGGTTTGAAAGAGTGCTTAAATATTATGACAGCATGACCGCGCGTTCTTATAATAAACGCCTTTTGGATATGAGCTGTGCAGCTGATAATATTATAGCAAAGACCAACAAGGAATTTGCCGCAAACAACCGTACAAGGCTCTTAAAGCTAAAGGCTTCGGGTACTTGTGAGTTGTCCTCTGTCCGCAAGTTTTTTGAAAACGATCCTTATGCCGAGGAAGTCTGCCGTGCGGCGGAAATAATCGAGGCAGTCCAAAGAGGCGGACTTGAACGCACATACGAGTTCTTTAAGCCTGCGTTTTTGGGAAATTACAATATTGTAAAATCCATAGCGAAATTATTGTCGGCTCAGACGGGTATACCCGTAAACGAATATAACGCGGAGCTTGTTTTCTTGCTTCGCGGAAAGCCCCAGTTCAGACGCTATGCCACTGATCTTAATATGATGACGGTCGATATCTGGGGAAGCGCAGTTTCAAGAGAATCGCTTAATTGCTGCCGCGATGCTCAGATAGGAACATTTATTCAGAAACAAGCGCCCATACTGAACTACGAAGATCCCGTGAAAGTAGATTTCCCCGAAAGCGCCGATACCTTCAAGGGTAGCGCATATAGGAGAAAAACTGCCCTTGATGCATTTAACAGAAACGGTTTTAAAGTGCTTGAAGAAAGCGATTCGAGCTGGATATTGCTTGATTTTTATGACGTTATATGCCGAATGGCTGAATATGAGGGAAGCCTTTTCGAGCTAGACGATTTCTTTGTAAGCACCGAGTTTTACTCGAACATCAGAAAATACTGCGTCGAATGTTATTTGTTTGAAAAGCGAACAATGGATCATTGCTGTGAGATGATAACAAAGTTTGCAGAAGAAGTGGCTGAACTTTACGGTGACAATATCATTCTTATAAAAACAGAACCCAAGAGCAGTTATATAACTCTCGACTATAAGCTCGAACAGTTCGGCTCCGACAGGCTCAACAATATAAAGAGAAAGTTCATTGCGCTGTGTGAAGAACGCTTCGCAAGCGTTACAAAATGCTATGTTATAGATATTTCAAAGAAATTCTACTCGTCCGATAAATATATTTATGGCGGGGCGAATATTGTTCACTATGAAGATGAGTTCTATCGTCTTGCGGGAGATTATATTTCACAGATACTTAACGGAAACCCAAACAAGCTTTATAATGAAGTAGATGAAAACTATATTCTTCTCCGCGACCTTAAACTCGGCAGATAAACATACTATGAAAGGGGAGCAATATGAGCGGCAATAAAAGCGGTGAAAAACCGCTGAATTACAGGATAACTGCGCTTGTAGTCCTCCTTGGTCTTTATGCGTCTTTGTGCGGATGTTCGTTTCAGACAAATGATTCCTCGGACAGTCTTCCGTCTGAACAGTCGTCGGAATTTGTTTCTTCGTCTGTTCAGAGCAAAAGTTCGACTGCTTTTTCGAGCAGTTCTTTTTCGAGCGAAAGTTCATCTTTTTATTCTTCAAGCACTTCTGAAAGCTCGTCAGAATATTCCGTGTCATCATCATCGGCTTTTTCGTCGGAGTATTCATCGAGTTCATCATCGGCGGCTGCTTCTTCGTCACGCACCCCAAACAGCAGTTCGTCAAGCTCAGCTCCTCCGCCGAATGTCGTTATTCCCGATTTTGAAGTCCCGACATCGCCCGGTACGGCAATAATCACAGACAGGACCAAAAACGCGGTAGTAATAGATTATTCAAACGCGACGAAGGGATATGTTTCGGTTAAATATACGGGCAGCAGCAAGCGCGTTAAATTCAGATATGTCTGCGGAGATAAGACATATAACTTCGACATTCCCGTAAACGGTACGGTCGTATATTTACCGCTATCATGCGGGAGCGGTCAGTACAGCTTCTATGTGTTTGAAAACATATCGGGAAACACCTATTCGACTTTACTCAGTGAAAACGTAAGCATTAAAGTAAAGGATAATGTAACGCCCTATACTTATCCAAATCAGTTCGTGAGCTATAAAAAAAGCTCCGAATGCGTAAAGAAAGCCGCCGAATTGTGCGCGGGAAAAACAGGGACTATTGATAAAATTTCCGCGGTATTTCTTTATATCTCGGACAACATAACATACGACTATAATCTTGCATCAACGGTAAAAAGCGGCTATATACCCGATCCCGACAAAACGCTTAAAAGCAAAAAAGGGATATGTTTCGACTATGCGTCGCTCATGTCGGCTATGCTTCGCTCTCAGGGAATACCCACAAGGCTTGTCATAGGCTATGCAAGTCCCGATATCTACCACGCATGGAACGAGGTATACACCGAGCAGACGGGGTGGATAACTCCCGAACTGCTTATGAGCAGCAGGGGATATAACCTTGCGGACGCAACGTTTTATGCGAGCGCGTCCGACAAGAAAACAATTGCGGATTATATTATGAACAGCTCGAATTATAATGCTGTTTATTATTATTAAAATAAGGAGATAAAAAATGAAGAACCTGTCTTCTGATGAAACGGCGTATTTTTTTGAACAGCTTGCTTTGATGCTTAATGCAGGTATGCAGCTTTCGGACGGACTGGAAATTTTGTATGAAGATCTGGACGATAAGCGTATAAAAGAGATCTGTGGTGAGATTTCAAAAAGCATAAACAGCGGAAAAACGCTCGGTGAAGCAATGGAAGAATGCGGAAAATTTCCCGAATATGCTGTAAATATGGTAAAGATCGGAGGCGTAACGGGACGCCTTGAGGGCGTTTCAAGGGATCTTTCGGAATATTATGAGAACAGAGCAGAGCTTAGCAGAACAGTAAGGTCCGCAGTGATACACCCGCTTATGCTGTTGTTTATGATGACCGCGGTTATAATTGTGCTTATCGTTCTGGTACTTCCGATGTTCAGCGAGATCTTCTCGCAGTTTGACGCGTCTGTAAGCGAAACGGTAAGCTCCGCCGTGAATACCGCGTATACAATAGGGTGGATAATTTTGGCGGCGCTTCTCGTAATAATATCGGCTGCGATAATAATCGCTCTTTTGTCGCTGATACCATCGGTAAAGCGCGGGCTTTCGGGATTTCTGACGGTATTTCCGCTTACAAAAAGAATTTCGAGAAAGTTTTCTCTTGCAAAAATATCTAGCGCAATGAGCCTTATGGCGTCTGCGGGCATAGCTCCCGAAGAAATGCCGCTCTATGCTTCTTCCCTGATAAATGACAAAAGCCTGATAAAAAAGCTCGATAAATGCAGGGAGCGTGTTATTGGCGGGGAATACTTCGCCGATGTAATTTCTTCATCAGACATTTTCCCGTCAATGTTCGCTCATTCTCTCAAATTTTCTTATACCTCGGGCTCGTTTGAACAGTCGTGGAAAAAACTCTCGGAGCGCTGTGATTATGAGGCGCAAGAAGCTGCTTCGGGAATAGTTTCCGTCATAGAACCGCTTATTGTAATTGTTCTGACAACAATAATAGGGGCGGTCTTGCTTTCGGTAATGATACCTCTTATGAATATAATGTCAGTTATAGGGTGAAAAAATGAAACGATTTTCATTCAGAAGGGTTATTTCGGCAGCTTTGCCAATTGCCGCTTTTATGGTAATGATAGTCTGGATAATCTGCGGAATTTCAAACGCGAATAATTCTGTTGAGAAAAACGAGCTTGATAATGTAAAGGCAACAGTCGAAAACGGAGTGACAGTTTGCTATGCGATAGAAGGGGTATATCCCGAAAGTATGGATTATCTTATAGACAATTATGGCGTTGTAGTAGACAGTGAAAAATACATAGTGCATTATGAGTGCATTGCTGCAAATATCAGACCGACAATAACAATAATCGAAAGGCGGTAAGACAGTGAGAAGCTACAAAAATACAGCTGACACGATAAGCACGGTCGGAAGTATGCTGCTGTTTTTACTTTTCGCAGTATGCACGATGATGATAATTGTGACGGCAGCGGGGTCTTACAGCAGGATAAACGATAACTACACAACTGACTTTACGGCTTCCGCTTCGATAAGATATCTTTCAAACAAGATAAAAAGTTCCGAAAAGGTGGAGCTTTCGGAAAACGGAATGATTTTGCAGAACGGCGTTATTGCAAACATCATCTATTTTTCTGATGGAGGACTGTACGAAAAAACCGTTGCTGCGGGTTCGGAATATGAACTTTCGGGCGGCAACAGAATATTTGAACTAAGCGGAGTTGAAATTAAAGAAACCGAAGAACTCTATAAGATAACCGTAAACGTAGGTGAAAAAACAAGCTCCGCTATCGTGCGAAAAGGAACGGAATAATGAAAAGATCTACAAAACGTCCGCTGAATTTATTTTTTATCGAGATGATAATATCTCTGCTGTTTTTCAGCATTTCGGGCGCTGTTATATTGTCCGTGTTTGCGGGCGCCGATAAAAAATCACGCGCGGGAGAAACGCTTGAAAACGTTATAGTTTTCTCACAATCGGTTGCAGAAGTCTATTCTTTGAACGGCGATTATGACGAAACAATGAAGATAGTTACAAGCGAATGCGGAAAACTCGACGATAAAATAATAATCACAAAAGACGAAGAAAAGAGCGAAAACGCTGCGGGAACGTTTTCAAAACTAACGCTTATATTTACCGAAAACGGCAGAAGAATCTATGATTTCACCTGCGCCGCATATGTAAAGAACGGAGGCAGCGATGAACGGACGTAAACAGCAAAAAAACGCGGGGATAGGCGTCGGATATATTACTGTTATGATAATCTTTGCCATTTTGTGCCTGACCGTTTTTGCAGTGCTTAGTTTTCGTGCGGCAGGGTCAAACGACGCGCTGAACGACAGGGCGGGGAACTATCTGAAGGATTATTACGCGGCGGATATGTCGGCAAAAGAAATTCTGTCGAGGCTTGATGAAATAGCTTTTGAACTCAAAGGCTCGGCATTCTTTGTCGAAGGCTTTGAAGAAGAAGCGGGAAGTTTAGATGGCGTTTCCGTAAAAAGCCTTCCAAACGGCTGTACCGCAGAATATTCCGTAAGCATAAACGACAGGCAAAGCATATTTGCGAGCGTTACTTTCTTTGAGAACGGCGAGTTTAAGGTCAACGAATGGAAGAGTATCACAAACGATACGTTTGAGGACGAGCCCGGACTGAATGTCTGGGACGGAACATTTTGAGATTTGAGGAAGATATGGAATTACTTGAAATTTTAAAAATTGCCGCGGACAATTCCGCTTCGGATATATTCATAATTTCGGGTGCGGCGCTTAGCTATAAGGCAAACGGAGATCTTGCAAAAATAAACGAAAGCCCGCTTACTCCTGCGGTTACAAAAGAGTATGTTTATGAAATTTACAAGCTCGGCGGCTATAAGTTCGATATTGATAATCTCCCCGAAAAGGAAATGGATTTTTCGATCTCGGTCGTTGGAATGGGAAGATTTCGCGCAAATATATACAAACAGCGCGGCTCGTTTGCGGCTGTATTGAGATATGTTCCGTTTACGCTTCCGGAACCCGAACAGCTCGGGATCCCCGAAAGCGTAATGAAGCTTTCAAAACTGAAAAGCGGAATTGTTCTTGTCACGGGACCTGCGGGAAGCGGGAAATCCACTACATTGTCCTGCATTATCGAAAAGATAAACGAAGAACGTTCGGGGCATATCATCACGATAGAAGATCCCATAGAGTTCTTGCACAAGCATAAAAAGAGTATTATCAGCCAGCGCGAAATAAATATCGACACCGAGAGCTACTTAAGCGCGCTCCGCTCCGCCTTGAGACAGTCGCCCGATGTAATTCTGCTCGGAGAAATGCGCGATTATGAAACTATAAGCGTCGCAATGACGGCCGCCGAAACCGGTCAGCTCGTGCTTTCAACGCTCCATACTCTCGGCGCGGCAAACACTATCGACAGGATAATTGATGTATTTCCTACAAACCAACAGCATCAGATAAGAATTCAGCTTTCCATGGTGCTGAACGCTGTTATTTCTCAACAGCTCGTTTTGTCTACAGAAGGGAAGTATACCCCCGCGTTTGAGATAATGACAATGAACAGCGCGATAAGAACTCTTATCCGTGATGAAAAGACACATCAGATAGATTCCATCATACAGTCCGCTCCCGGAATGACCACAATGGACAACAGCCTGCTGAATATGTACAAGTCGGGCGTTATTACCGCAGATACCGCCGTAAAGTGCGCGTACAATTCCGACATCATGGCGAAAAGAGTTATCTGACATAATCTTTCACAAATCGGCCGTTTTCGGTTAATAACATTTCTTGAGAACCGATAAATTTTTGTTAAAAATAGCAAAAAAAGTTTGTAGGAATTGTGGAAATTTTGTAAATGTTTTTTATCAAAACTATTGACATTTAGTATTTAAAATGCTATAATGATAATAACCACAATAGGTGGAGAATTGTATCTATTTGTTATTGCTTTTAGGAGATGACAGCCATGTCGAATGAAGAAAAAAGGAAAAAGACCAACAAGGGAAAAGTTGCTTTTATGTTCGCGTTTGCTGTTACTGTACTGGGTTCGCGCGCGGGTGCTCTTTCGGCATCGGCTGCTGTTAATCCGGGCGATGACGCAAACAATGACGACAATAACAATGTGACCGAAAGCGCGCGGAACGATATAGGTTCAAACGAAGCATATCTCAAGTGCGGCTCGAACGTTTACATTGCGTCGGAAGATGCGAGTGCTGTTGCAGATTTCAATAACGAGCTTTCCGGGTATAAGGGTTTTGCGGCATATACCAAAGACCTGAATATGTACGGAATACACGTTGAAGGCAATATCTGCGCAGAAAAGGTTAATAAGTTTGATGTTTACAATACCAACGTTGCCGCTAACTTTGAGAGAAACGGCATTGAAGCTCCGAGCGTTTATACATGCTATATCGCAGAGCTTCCTCAGGAAGGCGATTCGACAATAAAGCTCGGCATTTACGAGGGTACTTCATACGATCTTGTTTTCGGCTTTGACTTTGAGATAGTTGAAGGCGGAGATGCAAGCAAGATTACGTTCAACGCGGGCGGCAGAGATTACATAATTGACTGTCAGGGACACCCCGAAAAGGTTTCCATTCGCCGCGCTGACGCGAACGATTCGTTTACTAATATCGGCGCAAAGCTTGACTCTATGGCGACTGCCGGTCAAAATCTCATAGAAGAAGTTGGATTCTCTGCTGAGGATTCGGGCAGCTCACTGAGAGATGCGGTTTATGCTATTGAGACAGGCGCTGTACAGCCGGGTCAGACACTTGTTGCAAGCGTTAGCATTAACGATCTGAGCGCTAACGGCGAGTATCTGCAAAAGCTACTGTCAAGGAACGGCGGCGTTAAGGTAATTATCAACGTTATCACCGATGACAGCACGACTTATGTTGACATGGGCTGCGTAAATGATAACGGCGATGATAAGATTAACTGGAACCTTTCAAACGCAAACGTTACGTTTAACTTCGGCAATTATGCCGGTGATATAAAGACTTCGCAGATGGGCGGTATCGTAGTTGCTCCGAACGCACACTTCTTCAACGATGGCGTTCTCAGCGGCAGCGTTTTCGCTAGCGATGTCAGAATGAACAACGAGATCCATCAGGTTACCGCTGACGATGGTTCTGCTCCTTCTGTTGATGATGAGCAGGAGCCGACAACTCCCGACGAGGAAGATCAGGACGACGAGAATCAGGATATTGATAAAGACGTTGTTCAGGATAACGACGATACAGACGACGGCGATAACGAAGACGAGATCGGCGGCGGTGATGACGGCGATGATGATACCGATGACACCACACCCGACGATGATGATTCTGATGATACGACGCCTGATGATGACGAAGAAGATAAGGTAGAAGAGGAAGATAAGTCCATTGAGACTGACGAAGATGACACTCCTGATGAGCCCACGGACGATACTCCCGACGAGCCTGATGATGAGGACGATGGTCCTGATGATACAGTCGTTGACGAAGGCGATGACGGTGACGATGTAGTTGACGATACACCCGACGAGCCCACGGACGATACACCCGATGAGCCCACAGATGATACACCTGA
This sequence comes from uncultured Clostridia bacterium, assembly GCA_947600065.1. Taxonomy (GTDB): domain Bacteria; phylum Bacillota; class Clostridia; order Oscillospirales; family Ruminococcaceae; genus CAG-115. The sequence continues at coordinate 24,933 of CANQFZ010000032.1, forward strand.
CGAGCCTACAGATGATACACCTGCCGAGCCTATAAG